>CAZPTT010000035.1:0-43722 GCA_964589435.1 uncultured Pirellulaceae bacterium | reverse complement strand
AACCTGCGACACCAGCTTTAGGAAAGCTGTGCTCTATCCCCTGAGCTACGAGGGCTGGATATGTTCTGCTCAACGGGCAACCTGCGAGTAACCTTGCAAGCCGAGCATAAACGAATAGAGATTAATCTGACCGAACATCTGCCAGTAACCTCAAGCTTGGATTCTATCAAGGAGTCCGGATCAAGGCCATATCCAACCGGTTGTCTCGTCACTGGAACGAAATCCAGTGCGGTCACAAACCGCCAAACGTGCTGATTCAAAAAAGTAAGTTAACCTTTATGTTGCGACCGCAGCAGCGCATCAATTGCTCCAGAACTATCGGCGAAGCGGTCAATGTCCAACCCCATCATCCGCGCCTGTGTCAGCCACAAATTTGCCAGCGGCGTCCCTTCCGGCATGTTGATGTGATTTCCGGAACCAACTTTGTTGCCTCCCCCCGCTACGATGACCGGCAAGTCATTGTATTGATGCGTCGAACCGTCGCCCAAGCCTGAACCATAGGTGAATAACGTATTGTCCAGCAGCGAACTGCCGTCGGGTTCTTCGATCGCATCCATTTTTTCGACCAGGTAAGCGAATTGCTCCATGTGAAATCGGTCGATCTTGAGCAAATCGTCGATCATCTTCGTTTGATTGTGCGACATCTGGTGGTGACTGCGTGGCTTGTCAAAAAGCCCTTCAAACTTGTACGGCGTGTCCCATCGCTCGGGACCGACCATAAACGTTGTTACATTCGTAAGCCCGGTTTGCAATGCGACCACCATTAGGTCACCCATCAACCGAATGTACTCGCCACGGGGAAGATAAGCCTCAGGCGGCTCCTCCATGGTGACCTTGGACAACTCGCTTTTCATTTTTTCAAGTCGATCCATTTGTACCTCGATCGCCCTCATCGAATCGTAGTACTCACTGAATTTTTGACGATCGGAATACCCGAGTTCTTTCTTCATCGAGTTCGCATCTTCCAACACCAAGTCAGTGATGTCTCGGTAACGATCAATTTCTTGCGTTGAAAAAAGTCGTCGATACATCTTTCTTGGGTCGCGAATTGACGGCGCCAAATGCCCCGTTCCATACCACGAAATATTATCAAAATAGATTGACTCCTTGTTGTCGCGATGACTGTTACAGCTAAATTCCAACGTCGGAAAAGGCGTATCGCCGCCTACATGGTCTGCCACCAAATGATCCAAAGTTCGGTCGAGCGGCCATGCCGTTCCTTGGATCGTGAACGGTGGCGCCGAACTTAAATAGCATGAGGCACATTGAGCATGAACATCTGTCCCGTGCTGAAAAGTTCGATCCATCCCAGTGATGAGATTGATTTTGTCCTTGAAGGCTGCAAGCGGCTCCATCGTTGGTGTCAATCTATCGATCGGAGATAAATTGAATTTCGGGTTTTGCTTGCCCAGCGATTTCATCACATTGCCGAGGTTCCCTTTGGGAATAACATCCTCCGCTTCCCCCGGGAAAAATCCGCGCCGGACAACGCCAATGGGAACGTAAAAGTGAGCCATCCGTTTGATCGTGGGTGTTCCCATGCTCGTCAACGTGATCGCGGATTCAGCCTTGATGGAAGCGGCTGATGCGATACTTTCCATCCACGGCAGAGCCATTGCAGCTCCGCCGATCCCGTACAGAAATTTCCTCCGTGTAAGCCGTCTGTTCATGATTGATCAGCACCGATGTTACTTGTCTTGATTTGACGGGTTTCGCGAATATAAAAATGGCTCGCTCAAAATCACACGTTTGATCAACGTATGAAATTTGAAATCGTCTTTGGCGGACTCCACAACAATTTTATCAAGAGCTGACTGATCGAAGGCAACTAATTCTCGTCCCAATGCAAACGACAACAAATGCCCCGCCAGCCCACGGGCAAATCGCTCCGTTTCTTCAACAATGCCATCCTTAAACTCGGCGACATCAGCGAATTCATGCTGCCTAAATAGGCTGCCCTGCATATCGATCTCGCGACCATTCTCATACGTTTCGCGCCAAACGCCGATCGCGTCATAATTTTCCAGAGCAAATCCCAACGGATCAATTTGCTCATGGCAACCACGACAATCGGCTCGTTCGCGATGCAAGCTCAGTCGTTCGCGCAAGGTAAGATGCGATTCTTCGCGTGGCGGTTTTTCGTCAAGAGCTGGGACATCAGCCGGTGGTGGTTCCGGTGGATTATTGAACACCACGCCGGCAACCCACGCACCGCGAGTGATTGGTTTCGACTGTTCCGATCCGGACGTCATTGTCATCACCGCAGTGTTGGTGATGATGCCACCCGCTCGGCGATCCGCCAGAGGCACACGATGGAAACGAAGCACCGTCACATCGCCGCCCTTGGACTTCTTAAGCTTCTTGGTACCCAACTGACCGTAAGCCGCGTCTAATCGCCTCGACCGGTAAGAAAAATCTGGGTCGATCAACTGAATGATTGGACGGTTTTCGATAAGCACGGTTTCGAATAACAGCAACGGCTCCAACATCATATGCATGCTGTTGTTGTATTTGGCAAAGTAGAAATTTGGGTACTTTTCCCGATCCGGTGCCGACGAAATAATTCGTTCCAACTGAAGCCATTGAGTCGGGAAGCTATCGCAAAATCGTTTCAGTTTCCGATTCCGTAACATGCGATCGATCTGTTGCTCTAGGACTTTGGGTCGAACCAAGTTCCCAGATTTTGCCACTTCCAAAAGCTTCGTGTCGGGCAGGCTGCCCCACAGAAAAAAAGAGAGCCGAGAGGCCAATTCAAAATTGTCTACCTGCTGAGACGTGGCCGAATCGGTAGCTTGATCGTAAAGATAAAGAAATTTAGGGGACGCGATCGTTGCCGCAGCGACCGACTTCATGGCGTCGGGGTAGCTGGCACCCGACTTGATTTGTGCCAGAGCGAATTTCGAGTAACGCTCGACAATGTTTTGTTCGACAGATCGCCGGAAAGCCCGAGAAAGAAATGGCTCGATGCGTGCCGCAATAATCTTCTCCAGCGCAACGTCATCCTGCCGCGCATCCCGTTTTGGCGCTGCGAAAAACTGCTCCCAGATTCCAACGTTCTTTGGCGTGAAGTCTTCGCTTTGTGTGATCGTCTGGCCTAGCTTCAAAAACGACTCCATAAGCAAAGGAGACATCGAAAGGTGGTCGCCTCGATTGTCGAATCCGTGTTCGGCACGCAAATCCTGAGGAAACGCCGCCACGCCTGCCAGCCGAGGTTCGATCATTTGTGACTTCCCCAACGGACGACTGCCAACTGTCACAACGTCGGCCATCTTCCCACTGGCTGGATTGAAATACCCTTTGTGCTCCCGCATCATTCGCTCGGGCAACGTGAAAACGATACATTTGAGATCGAATAGATCGACCACAGCGTTGTTGTATTGAAAGCGATTTAGACGACGAATCGGCGTATGAACGGACGAACCTGGTTTGGCTGCCGATTCATGGAGAATTGCCCGGAGTTCGGTTAGCAGTTTCTGCCGCAACCGCGGATCAAGCGGCGGCTGATCTGCTGGTGGCATCTCATGAAGATCAAGCACCTGGATCAGGCTTTGAAGCAGCTCGGTTTGTTCGGTAAGGTTGCCCGAATTCAGCGAAAGTAGGTCCACTCCGCCCTCCTCTGCACCTTCGTCTCCGTGACAAATCGCACAGTGATGTTTGATTGCCGGTCGGATAACTTTTGCAAAGGCGTCAGGGTCATCCGCGAAAGTGGTTGAAGTAGCGAAAACACAAGACGCCAAAACAAAACAAAAAATCAATACCTTGTTGGCACACCGCCCCGCCCGCATTTGAATCCCATAAATCATAAGCACTAAAAGATGACCGTCTGGAAATGAACAACTCACAAAGGTTACCGTATTCTAACCTATCGGTAACAGTTGGTGACTTCGTCCTCATCCTAACCACTCCAAATGCACTCCAAATGCATTCCAGATGTCGATTGAATGACTCGACCGCTTCGCCTCTAACTCCATGAGTTTACTTTGAACAACACACTAATTATTGCCAGCTTATTGGCTTTATTCGCAGGCTGCGGACATTCTCAATCCAATTCTGTCAGGACGAGAGCTTCAGCATCTAGCCCTACCTCGAAAGTTGAGAACTTTATCAACGAAAACGCAGGCGAGTTCGGCAAGGACCCTTCAAAAGTGGCGGAGCCGGCAGACCATCACACAGCGGGCCAACCGATATCAGGCGGTCAACAGGAATCGGTTAGCGAGCCGGACTCACCGATCAGCGAGTTTGTGAGAAGGATTTTTCACGACAAAAGCGGCAACTTATGGTTTGGAACCAACGGAGATGGTGTTATTCGCTACGACGGAAAATCACTGAAAGCTTTTTCGCCGGCCGAAGGCTTCGCAGGCTTGGCCGTCAGAGGGATTGTGGAAGACCAACATGGCCACCTTTGGTTTGGAACCAATGCTGGGGTGACAAAATTTGATGGCCAAACTTTCACCAACTTCACAGAGCAGGACGGACTGATTCATAACAGCGTCTGGAGTATAAAAATTGATTCGAAAGGAACCATCTGGATTGGAACTTTGGAAGGCGTCAGCCAATTTGATGGCGAAACTTTTTCGACATTTGAGATCCCCAAAACCACGCCCGATCCATTGAGAGGCGTGTCTGGTACACGAGCTGTTCACTGCATGTTTGAAGACAGCAACGGAAATATGTGGTTTGGAACCGATAGTGGTGCCTACGTCTTTGATGGCAAAACACTCAAGAACATCTCCGTGAAAGATGGGCTCTGCCACAATTCAGTGAATGATATTCTGGAAGACCAAAAGGGACGGTTTTGGTTTGCCACCCATCACAACGGTGTCTGCCGATGGGATGGAACGTCGTTCAAGCACTTCACGGCTGAGGATGGCGTCGAGGGAACCGAAGTCTGGAGTCTTTATAAAGACAACGCCGGCAATATCTGGTTCCCAATCGAAAATTCCGGCGTCTACCGATACGACGGCGAAACTTTCACCAACTTCAACCAAGACGATGGCTTGAGCACCAACGCGATTCAGTGCATCTACGAAGACCGGTCGGCGAATCTTTGGATGGGTGGCTACCAAGGTCTGTTTCGACTTGAGGGTGATTCCGTTATCGCGGTCACGAAGAAGTCCTTTCAATAGTCTCGCGCGATCTGGCTGAAATTGAAGCGTGGAGCCTAATCGTTCGACGAATCCTCGTCGGGGTGCGCAAGAACAGTTTCTTTCAGCCATTGATTTGCGAATCGCCCTTCTGAATCAAACTGCTTCACGACGTTTCGGAATCCTTCAATGTGGGGGTAGAGCCGTTCATTTTCATTGCGATTAAGAGGATTGTAATTGCCCCAGTGACAACGAGCATTAAACCGAGCCTCCAATGAAGTCGCCAAGAAGTTTGCAAATTCAAAAAAGCCATCTCGTCGCTGCGGCCATTCGAAGCTAATCAGGCTGATGGCGTACCAGTCTTCGTGATCCTGCCCTGGAAACGGACTGGACATCGAAATTAGCGTGTCGTCGGCTTGGACTCGCCGCACACAAATCGCATAGTGATGACGATAGATTCCGCGGCACTCAACAGGAATCGTTTTGGCAAACTCACTCCTTGGCTCTCGACCACCAAAGACTTCGATGGCTTCCTTAACGGCGTTGAGAGCCGCATCCAAATTCGTTCGAGTCACAAACAATTCGATTTCGATATGCTTAAAGAGCTCATGTTCCATCGTCAGCATCTTGTGCGAATCATCAACCACGCGCCATTTTCGCAAGAAAACGAGTGGCAACAAGAAACGAAAAAAGCCGCTTACAAATACTTTGATCCGCAAGAGCTTGACCAACACGAACAGGATCAGGTGCAGCCCCCAATCGATGCCCCAATGCCAATAGGCTCGATACAGATTGGCTGAAGAACTTTTTGGGTCACTGGTTTCGACACGATGCTGTCCATAATACTCCCAGCTCCACGGCATCAAGTAAAACTGCTGCAGTGGAAATTCGGACTCGGCGGCCAAGACGCTTGCCAGCGAATCATGATGCAGCACATGCTCTTGAATCCGGTATTCCGAACGCACTTCGAATTCAATTTCAACAACAACGCCCAAAAGGCCCAATGAACAACGGGCAGTTTGCAACTCTTTTCCAGAATCAATCTTGGTAATCGTGGCCTCGCCGGTTCGACCATGGAAATGCGCGACGCGAACGCTCCTGACATAGTGCGAAAGACTATGCTTCCCTGATCCATGGGTCGCATTGGCTGTAGCGCCAGCGACTGTTTGTTCGTCAATCAATCCGACTGACGGCAACGTCAAACCGCATGGCTTCAACTGTCGCAGCAAGTGCTTAATCTTACAGCCAGCACCAACGGTAACTGTCTGAGCAGCCTCGTTGATTCGGACGTGATCGAGATGCCTCAAATCGATCGACAAACCAACGGTCTTAATTCCATCACTCCAACCGTGGCGACTGGCGACGACACGAATTGAACGGTCGCGATTCTGGTCTAGTAACTCCAGGACTTCTTCTTCGCTGCGCGGTTCAGAGAATGTAGCCGGTCGAAACGACACGTTCTGGCCAAAGTTCTGAATCAGATTGCCGGTCATGTGATACTTTAAAAATGGGTTGGAGAATCCGCCAACAGCGATACTGATTCAGCAATGCGGAGCTGACTAATTTCGATGGGAACCGAGCCTAGCTTGCGCCGGCATGCTCACGCAAGCAAGAGCCTGGCACCAGTGGTTTCAGGTTTGGCGGAATATTTGACACTAGGCATTCTCAAAATAGAAACTACACGTTCGTTGCTCGTGGGCAAACAAAGCCTTCTCGATATTCGCGCGTCAGCATTTGGTTCGCATCGGAAGAATCGGGGAACACTTCCTCATCTGGGTCGAACTTCAAATGTGGGCCCATCGAAATCGGATACTTTTCCAAATCTACACCATTGTCTTTAAGATGGGTGAGCGTTCGATCAAGCGTTTTTTGATTGTCATCCAAACTCCTAACGCCCGCCAAGACTTCCGAAGCCTTCTCCGGTGAAACCTTGTTCTCTTCACCAAGATAATAGGAAATATTTCCCAAATGGCTCAGCCCTGCCGACAAATGACCTTCACGAGCGTCGGCATTAAGGTCATCAAACTTACGGCTTTCGCAAACGTCAAGAAAATTACCGAAGTGATTTCCGACTCCGCTAAACGACTTGATCTCATTGAATTGTTTATCGAAGGCCACGCAATTCCCGTAAGTTCGCTGAACCATGTAGCCCTCTGAGCCATAAAACACGACGCCGATCTTATTGCCTTTCGATTTACCAAACAGCCGGTTGAGGTCTTGGTCAGCCGAAGGCTTCGACTCAAGTCCGCGCGTTTCGAAAACGATGCACTTTTCACCATAATCGTAAACCGAAACTTGAGTATTCGCGGTATCGCCTGCATCGATATAATTTTCGTCGTTGCGTTCCGCCTGATATCCGAGCCTACCTCCGTAGCTAATCACACTCTGCGGATGGCAATCGATTCCCAATCCCCAGCGAGCGATATCGGTTTGGTGTGGCCCTTGATTACCCGAATCCCCGTTTCCATACATCCGCTGCCAATGCCAATCGTAATGAAAGCGCTGCCGGGTTACTTGTGGATCCGTGAAGGCAGCCGGCCCGCTCCACAATCGAAAGTCGACGTCTTTGGGAATGGGGTAGTTGCCCAAACTTCCAATCGACTTGCGACGCTTGTAGCAAAAGCCGCGCGCGAAATTAACATCACCGATTCCTCCACCGTTCATAAATGCGATCGCATCAATGATCGCCGGGTTACTGCGGCACTGCGTACCCGTTTGACAAACGCGTTTGTACTTTTTTGCAGCCGCAACCAACGCGCTACCTTCAGCGATGTTGTGGCAGATCGGTTTTTCAATGTATGTGTCTTTTCCTGCCTGCATGGCCCAGACTCCACACAGAGCGTGCCAGTGATTGGGAGTCGCGGTGCTGATTGCGTTGACTGATTTGTCGTCAAACGCAAACCGCATGTCTTTGATCATCTTGGGACGGCTACCTTGCCGATCCTCAACGATGTCGCAGCGCAGGTTCCCAGCTTTTTCGTCCACGTCGACAATGTACAAAATTTCCGTGCGCGAATCACCAAGCCACGCGTTCATGTGGCTGCCCCCACGTCCACCGGCCCCCACGACCGCAACGCCGATTTTATCGTTGGGCGATACGCTTTTTGATGCTCCAGCCGCAAGTGTTACGGCTCCGGCAGCAGCTATGGACTGGCCAACAAAACGACGGCGGCCGATTCTGGACATTTGAATTCTCTTACTTTGAAAGGGGGCGTTTGAAATCAATGCAGCAGGCGCCAACATCCCACGCCCCAATCGGCGAGGTACTTCGGCGAGCATCAACCGCAACTTAGGTTCTGACTGAGTCCAGCAATAGCTTAGTCCATTTCATAAGTAAGGGTTACTACAAAAGTAATAGGGAAACTGCAAAACCTGCTTCTCTCCTATCGGAACGGCGCGAGCCATCCAGTTGACAAACGAAACACCTCCCTGTCGTAGCCGAGGAAACTCAAGCCGCCGTTTCTCCCGCCTACGTTCCCTGCCCTTGCCCTTGTCCTTGCCCCCAATGAGACCTCTCCACAACTTGACATTCGATTACCTGCCTCACGCACACGTCACCTACTGGAAAAAGTCTTAACAGCAAATTCCATTTTGATCTCTGGCAGAAACGCTGTTGCTTTAAGTGACGCAACTTTTGAATTACAATCCGATTCGATTGCTGTCGAACGCCAAGGCTTTTTAATGGCTGGGCTTTCCTTTGACCTGGAACCACAAATGACACAACGAATTTTTGGCTTGTTGGTAGGTATCAATGATTACACGCCCGAAGTGGGCCGGCTGCGTGGATGTCTGAATGATGTTCAAAGTTATGAAAATTATCTGACACGGCGATTCGATACTAACCGACTTGAGCTAAAAACTCTTCGCAACGAGCAAGCGACGCGCCAAGGAATCATTGACGGATTCCGTCAACACTTAGACCAAGCTGGCCCCGACGACATTGTCATCTTTCAATATTCCGGGCACGGCGCCCGATGGAAATCGGCTCCCCAATTCAACGAATTTTATCCCGATGGTTTTGACGAAGGCTTGATCTGTTTCGACAGCCGTTTGGATCCAGAAAAACCAAGCTACGATTTGGCTGACAAGGAGCTGGCGGTTTTACTTAGTGAAATTGCGACGCAAAACCGACATGTCGTCGTGATCCTCGACAGTTGCCATAGCGGCTCAGGTACGCGATCCGCCGATCAGTTTGCTGGCATGCGAATAAGAGCTTCCCATACGATCAACGAGCCACGTCCGTTGAGCACTTACCTCAATGGACATTTTCAAAAGATGCTTGATAGCGGCGCTTCGATGACGCCCCCTGTCAGTCGACACATTCTGCTGGCTGCGTGCGAAAGAAAAAGCAAAGCGTTCGAGGGCGACGATCAGGTGGGTGTCTTCAGTAGCGTCATGATGAACGTACTGAACAGTTGTAGCAGCGAAACCACCTACGCAGATCTATTCCTGCGTCTGCGTTCGGCAGTTCGCAGAAAGGCCTACAACCAGACGCCGCAGTTTGAAGTCTTTCGTGGGTTCAATGGACGCGCGGGTTTCCTTGGCGGCAAAGTACCTAATGCGTCAAGCAAGCGATTCTTGGTTGACCATAACATTTACTCCGGCGGTTGGTCGGTCAACGCCGGTGCAATCCAAGGCGTCTTGAGCGACCAAGATAAGCCCGTCGAATTTTCGATTTACAAAACCGAAACAGACGACGATGTGCTCGGAACCGCTTCACCACGCCACATTGGACTATCGAAGAGCAAACTAAGCGTTGATTTCGAGCTTTCTAAAGAGGAGACCTATTTCGCGGAAGTCACCAGTCTACCGGCCTCGACGTTCCTGGTTTCACTCCGTGGTGATCCTAAAGGTGTCTCGATTATTAGCGAGTTTATGAAAACTGAAGACGCTCCTATCGGAATCGAATTGGTTGATGACGCCGACTCGCTGTTCGATTACGTGCTCTCTGCCGAAGAACATCCAGAGCACGGCGACTGTTTTCTGTTGATGGATTCTCGAACGAGTGAACTCATTCACGGATCGAAAGGCTTCACGCCTGATTCAGCCCAATACATATCCGACAAACTTGCTCATGTTGCCAAATGGGAAACGACGCTTGGGCTTCAGAACAAAAATAATCAAGCAGATTTTAGCTCCGTACCATATCTCATTGAAGTTGAGAATGACGATTCAGAATCCGACGCCGCTCCCTTCGAGTCCGAATCCCCCGCTGCATTTTCCATCAGTGATTCACACCAGAAAATTCGAATTGACCTATCTGGAAAACCAGACGAAGAATTGTCAGCGCGATGTAAATTTCGTGTGAAGAACAAGACTGAAAAAAAGCTACACACGATGGTGGTCTACTTTTCCAGCGACTACGAAATGCTTGTCTTGGAAAACGACGAACTTCCAGCCGTCGATGCTTGGAAAACGCTGCAGCTTGAAGGCGACCCAACGACCGAATTTTTCTTGGCCGCGAATGACCCATCTCAGGTCACCATTCGATTCATGCTGATCGTCAGCAAGCACCGAATTGACGAGTTCTTGCTTGGTGACGATGCCGAATCAAGCTACAACAGCGATGCAACCTGCGTCACGGTGCTCGATAAAATTGAAATGGGTAAGATCCACGAGCCATTGAGAGGCAAAAACAGGCGCAGGTCGACTCCCAAAATTGCGCCCGTTGATTGGTTCACCAAGGTCATTGAAGTCGAGCTTGTTCGAACTTCCGGCAGTATCTCGACTCAAGAAACGAAGATTGCCGAAGGCAAGATTTGCATCAAAGGCCATCCAACCTTAAAAGCGGATGTCTCGATGAGCGGCGTCGCCCATGGAGCTCGCAGCGCCAACGCAAGCTTGGACTTCTGCAGCGTCCTGGAATCCAATGGAATGGAATTGTTGAATTTTTCGACGGCTCGAGATGAAGCTCTATCCGCGCTTGAGATCTCAGAAATTCAAAATCCTGAATCACTCGCCGAACATCCGCTCGAAATTCAAGTTGAAGCAGGATTACGCGAAGACGAATTTATCGTGCCCGTCGCCTTTGACGGGGAACACATTTTGCTGGTCGGCGATTCTCAAAAACAGAGCGACGGTAAAACTCTCGTTTCGATCAACGAAGTTCCCCAAGTGCCAAACAACCGGCGAAGTGCGTTCTCTGCTTTTAAAATGTACTTCTTCAAAACGTATCTTGGTCAAAAGAGCGTCAATCGAATTCGATGGGTCGATTTTAAAGATAACGGCTCGATTGCTCTCGAAACTCATAGCTTGGCTCAAAAAGTCGGCCAGGCCAAAAAGGTATTGCTGCTTATCCACGGCCTACTTGGCGACGGATTCTCAATGGCAAAGAGCCTTCATCCCGCCAAGCCAAATTCGATTTTGACAAATGGCGCACTCGGCGATACAGACACGCTCGTGTTGACTTATGATTACGAGAATCTAAACACTCCACTGGAGAAAACGTCTGCGGATCTATTGGCACAGTTAACCGCCATTGGCATCAACGCGACCGATGACAAGCAACTTTGCCTCTTAACACATTCAATGGGAGGCTTAGTCGCCAGACACTTGATAGAACAGGGAACTGGCAACAAGTTTGTTGACCATTTGATTATGTGTGGTTCACCAAACGGCGGCTCGCCACTAGGCAAAATTGCTCTGGCCTCATCGGCCCTCAAGATGATTACGACGATCGCCGTCAATACAATTCCGGCCTTTGCTGGAGTTGGCAGCTATATTTTGTCGGCGCTTTTGAACACCAACAAACTGACCACCACGATGGCGCAGCTTGACGGCAATGGAGAATTCATTACCAAATTGAATGGAAGCGCCGATCCAAAAATCAAGTATACAATTGTCTCTGGAGATGTCGCGAACATTCAATCTGCGGACGGCTGGTGGGAGGGGTTGATTGCAAAAACGGGCGGCTCAAGTACTTTGTCCACTTTGTTCGGAAAGTCTTCTCATGACATGGTGGTTAGTGTCAGCAGCTCGCGCAACATAAGCCTTTCTCGTATCCCCCAACCGGTCGCGTCCGACGTTGGCTGCCACCATTTAGGCTACCTCAAAATCGGTCAAGATTCTGATTCGGACAAGTTGGTTGCTCCGTTTGAGTGATAGTGTTGTTGCCTTCATCGCAGGCTGAAGCATAAATCAAGTTTGTCGCTGGCGTTCGTCGCTACGATTTTAAAAATGTGGGTGCGAACCTTGCAAAGCGTTCCCCAGTGTGGGATCGTTAAAGACAGAGATGAGCGAATATTACTCCACCCTGTTTCCTGCCCCGATTCCTCCGCAATGGCAGCCGCAAATTGAGACGATTTGCCGCGACTTTGCCAAGGCATGGGAAGAAAATCAGAACCCGCAAATTGGCGACTTTTTACTGCGGGCAGACCAATCCATTCAGCACCAATTGACGGGTGTTCTGATCGCGCTAGAGGTGCGTCTCAACATGGCGGCGGGCGTCTTGGTTGACCCACAGGACTACCAAAAGCAGTTTAGCCAACATCATCAGGAAATTGATTTTGCTTATCGGAATCTAACGCAAGACGATACGGGATCGCCACAAACCCCTGGCTCACCGGATGAAACAACGCTCGACGATTTGCCCAAACAGTTTGGTGGTCGGTATGACATCAAAAGCAAAATTGGCTCGGGCGGTTTTGGAATCGTTTGCCTTGCGATGGATATTGAACTCGAACGATTGGTTGCACTCAAGTTCGCTCGCTTTTCTACCTTCTCCAGTCAGGAACAACTGTCAGCATTTATCCGCGAAGCCCGCACCGTCGCCCAAATGGATCATCCCTCGATCGTGACGGTCTATGACGTCCATCGAGATAACGATCTGGTTGGTATCGTCCAACAGTACATCGATGGGGTCGATCTGAGAACTGAAATGCAGTCGGGGATCATGGATTTCCGGCGGACGGCAACGCTCTGCCGAAACATTTCTGACGGCATCGGGTACGCTCATGCCAAACGCTTTTTTCATCGTGACATAAAGCCTGCCAATATCCTGATCGATCGACAAGGCGATCCGCATATCGTTGACTTTGGCTTAGCGATCCACGAAAGCAAGCAACGTGGGACTCGCGGACAAAAAACTGGAACGCCTCCCTACATGCCGCCGGAAATTGTGCTTGGTGAAACGCACCGCATTGATGGTCGTAGCGACATCTGGAGCCTTGGCGTCATGATGTACCAGATGCTCACTGGGACACGACCGTTTAATGGTGAAACGATTGCCGAAATCTACGACGAGATCCAAAATCGTGAGCCCAAACCTCCGCGTCAAACGAATCCCGCGGTTCCCACGGAGCTTGAGCGCATTTGCCTGAAGTGTCTATCGAAACGAGTCGTTGACCGATATACATCGGCGGCGAACTTAACAGATGATTTGGATTGTTGGCTTGATTCGGTCGTGGGACAAGAACTAGTCGACTCCAATAGCCACAACATTTCGCAAAGCGTTCCCGCGCGAAACGCAGTTCACGAAAGCGAGACACGTAAGAGTGGTAGCTTCACGCATTACGATGTCGTGAAGATTGTTCCCAAAGGTCTTCAGTCGTTCGACTCGCATGACGCTTCATTCTTTTTGAGTTTATTACCAGGCCCATGTGACCGAGATGGCTACCCCGAGTCAATTCGATTCTGGCGAAAGTGGATTGAAGAAAATCCACTTGATGAGAACAACGGTGTTGGACTGATTTATGGCCCAAGCGGTTGTGGCAAATCTTCGTTTGTCAAAGCTGGCCTGATTCCTTCACTAAAAGAATCGATCCTGCCAATTTATGTCGAGGCAACCAGCGCCGATACCGAATCGAGATTGGAAGCTGCCCTGCGAGACAAAGTGGGGGGTCTTCGCGAAAACTTATCGCTTTCAGAGATCGTTAGCGCGGTTCGCACCGGCGACAACATGCCGTACGGGCGAAAATTGCTTATTGTGATTGATCAGTTTGAGCAATGGCTTCACGGGCGCGACCCCGAAAAGTTGTCGGGGTTGGTCAAGGCGCTTCGGCAATGCGATGGCCGCCGAATTCAATGTATCTTGATGGTGCGCGATGATTTCTGGTTAGCGACCAGCCGATTCATGCGGGCGATTGAGATTGAGTTACGCGAAAGCAAGAACGCGACACTGATCGATCTGTTTGATCAAACGCACGCTCGAAAAGTACTGTGCCAATATGGGCAAGCCTACGGAGCGCTGCCGGCACAACTTTCTGAATTGACAAAGCAACAAAAGCGTTTTCTAAAAACGGCTGTCGAAGGACTTGCAGAACAGAATAAAGTGATCTCGGTTCATCTCGCTCTTTTCGCCGACATGTTCAAAGACAAACCTTGGACACCAACGGAGTTGGCAAAAATTGGCGGGCCAAAAGGTGTTGGCTTCAAATTCCTCGAAGACACATTCGATTCCAAGTCAGCATCGCCTGAGCATAAACTTCACGCCAAAGCAGCGCGAAAGTTCTTGACGGCTCTACTGCCGGAGACGGGCACTGAGATCCGCGGAAAAATGCTGCCTGTTCAGCAATTGAAAGCCATCTCGGGTTACGAAAGCCAACCAAGCGACTTCGATGACTTGATCCGGATCCTGGATCAAGAACTTCGGCTCGTGACGTTGACTGACCCATCGGGAACGATCGAAAAGGCAACGTTGGAATCCAACGCTCAATCGGCGCATTATCAATTGACGCATGACTTCCTTGTCGTTTCGTTGCGAAAATGGCTGACTCTTCAACAGCAAGGCACCCGCCAGGGACGAGCCGAATTGAGGCTGGCTCAACGCTGTTCGACCTGGAGCTCCGAACGTGAAAATAAGTATTTGCCCGGCGCAATAGAGTATGCAAATATTCGAACGTTGACTCGCCCCTCAAGCTGGTCAAAGAGCGAAACTGAGATGATGCAGAAAGCCGGTCGGGTGCACGGCGGCCGCGTGGCGGCGCTCGCAGCGATACTCGCCTTTGTCGTGTTCGCCTTTAACTTTTTCGTCTCCCATCAAAAAGCCGATCATTTGATGTCGCGGTTGTTGGAAGCCAAGACATCAGAGGTTCCTCGCATCGTCTCTGATATGCAATACAATTCGGCCGTCTGGAAGAAGCTGGACGATGCGCGAGACGACGAATTAGTTTCAAACGACGATCGAAAAAGGCTTCACATAAGTTTGGCGCGATTGGTAAAGGATAAGAGTGAAGCCGAGGGGCTTTCAAAACGCCTGCTTGAATCTACTGCCTCTGAGGCTGAGGTGATAATCGCGGCGCTTGAACCTATCGCTACGCTCGATCCTAAAAACGAATTCAAAGTCCGTTTTTGGAAAACGATGGAAGGTGATGACTCGCATGCAAAAATTCGTGCAGCATCCGCACTTGCGCATTGGGATACCAACAATCCTCTTTGGAAGAAAGTAAGCCCGGATGTCGCCAAGATTTTGGCGAATCAGAACGGTGTTGAATTGGGCGGCTGGGCAAAGTTGCTTTCCCCAGCGGCGCCCCACTTGTCCCCACAGTTTTTGGACTGTGTTGCAAATGGCCGATTTAATACCCAAACTGTAATGAAGTTATTCCTCGATTATTCGGCTGACGAAGCTCATGCTGAATCCGACCTCTTACCCCTCCTTAATGCTTTTCCACCAGGAAATGATTTGCTGTCTTCCGTTTACGAATCGAACTCCGAAATCCAAAGCAACATCGGCGTCGCGTTAATTGGACTTGGCTCAAGCCACGATCAAGCCTGGTCGCAGCTAAAGTCGGATGAGAACCTGACCCGGCGAAGCTTTATGATCAGCCGTTTTAAGTCAGCCGGCGTCGATCCATCAATCTTGTTTTCACGGCTCAAGTCCGAACCGTCATCCCAAATACGAGCCGCCATTCTGCTCAGCTTGGGCGAGTACGTTGCGGACATGAAGCGGATTCCCAAGGAATGGCTCCAGATCGTAACAGAGCTTTACAAATCCGACCCCGATGCATTCGTCCACAGCTCCGCTGAATGGTTGCTTCGGAAGATGCATCCGGATTTAGCTCTGGTTGAAGTCTTGGCAATTTGTGACGCTGCTCCGGTTCAAAAAAACTGGTACCGAGTCGGCGACGATATTACGATGACGGTCGTACCTGCCCCGGGGAAATTCATGGTCAGTTCAGGCACGGCGGATCAAGAACCAAAATCAGCAGAGCTGACGTATGAGTACTTCCTCTCTTCGAAGGAAATTTCACGTGCACAGTTCAAAAAACTGATGCCCGATTATGACCTTGATAATTTTGCGTTTGACGGTTCTGACCAAGAGCGAACTCGATGGGGCGAACATCCTGTATCCAATGTGGACTGGCACGCCGCCGCAAGGTTTTGCAATTTCCTTAGCCGAGAGGAAGGGATTCCTGAGAACCAATGGTGCTACGAGGTAGATGAGGACTATCCACCCGAGTACGCGTTGAGAGGAGCGGCTAACGAAAAGCTTGCTCGGAAATTAGTCAAAGGTTGGAAGCAACGAACCGGATTCCGTTTGCCGACGAATTCCGAGTGGGAAAATGCTTGCCAAGCAGAAACGATTCTTACGTCCAACGCCGGTGTTTCTTCACAGTATTTGGGCGAGTATGCGTGGTACGTTTCTAGTATTGGCGAAGACTATACGTTGCGGCCCCGTGGACTTCTCAAACCCAATCGGATTGGTATTTTTGATATGCACGGGAATGCGTTTGAACGGACATTGACGCGGTCTCCCACCAACGATTCAAAAAATGCTCAGTACTACTCTAAAGGTGGATCGTTTAGCTGGCCAGCAAATGAAATGAATTGTAGTGCCTACAACAAATCACAAGACAACGGAATTCAGGCCGAATATGGATTTCGAGTACTGAGAATTAGCAAACACTAAAATAGGCAATTAAAACACTTTTGGTTTTACGATTTTTTTAAGAGGACTGATCATGAGCGAAGCATGCGTTTATAGTTGGAATGGGACTTCTTGGGACTTGCAGTCGGGCCCCGGTGCGCCACTTTGCCCAACGCCAACGGGATCCCCCAAGGGACCCGGCGACCTGACGATCCCCTGCCCGGAAGGTGGAGGCATGGTTGGTTGTTGCGGCAGCTCTTCAACCAGCTGTTGCGAATCAGATGAGCAGGAAGACCTGGTTGTTGCTTCGCTTCGTTAAGCAACCCAGTCGCAGAAACCGTGAATCGCGTTCGCGATTTCATTTCAATCCAGAAAAGTCGCTTGAATTTCAAGCGACTTTTTTTTGCGTTGTGCTGCGACGCGACAAACAACTCACATCAAATTGAAAATTGATTAGAATGCGATTTGCCAGTAAAAACGCATGAATTGCGACCGCGCTCGATTAAAATTTAGTTTTGCACTTCAAATCTCTAAGGCTTCCATGACGACAATTCGAAAGACAATCATTGCGGTGGCCGTGTTAATGATGTCGTGCAGCCTTGGTTGCGAGAATGCAGGAGATCTTAAAAAGCAAGCTCTCGCCTCCGAAGCCCGCGCACGGGAGGCCGAAGCGAAAGCCTCGGAAGCTCATGCGATGGCTGCCGCCTCCGAAGCTCGCGCAAACGAAGCGTTAGCCAAGGTCGAGGAGGCGGAATCTTCGATCAAAAAGATGCAGGCCAGCATTGATCGCGCCAAACTTCGTACCGAGCGTTCCGCTGAAGCGAAGTCGACCTCACCGAACATTGAGACAATCAAGAGTCCACCAGCCATCGCTCCGGCCAACCAAAAATCTCTTAACGCACGAATGTTCTCTTGGAACGTCGAATCCGAAGGCAGCGACCCAAACGTGATTGCCCAACAATTACCGACGTTCGGAACCTATGACATTTACGCACTTACCGAAGTACTCAAGGAATCTTTCGATTTGTTTCGCGTTGCCGCAGGCAACCATTTCGAGTCCATCGATTCAAAGACCGGCAATAACGATCGCATGCAGATCATTTATAACGCCGATCGTTTTGAGCTGTTGCGTCGGATCGAACTACACGACATCAATTACAAACGTCGCTATCGGTCACCGCTCGCGGCTCATCTGCGTGACAAAACCAGCGGGACTCAGTTTATCGTGATGGTCAACCACCTCGCTCGTGGCAAAGCCGAAGTCCGTGCTGAACAAGCGACTCAACTCGTCGCCTGGGCACGAGACCAGAACCTGCCCGTCATCGCGTTGGGTGATTACAACTTCGACTACGTATTTGCCAGCAAAAAAGGCAACGAGGGCATGGTGAACATGATGCGAGACAATGTCTGGCGATGGATCGAGCCCTCCGAAATGATCGACACGAACTGGTTTGATAATCCCCGTGAGCCAGACGGTAAAGACGACTACCCAGGCAGCATGTTAGATTTTGCTTTCGTTTCAGGCGCTGCGAAAGAATGGAAAGCCGTTTGCAATGTCCTTGTTCGTGACGGCGATTTCCCCGATGACAAAACAACGAGTGATCACCGGCCGTTTGAGTTGATCATCGGCGAGTAAACAGCGAAGGAACTTCGCTCGGCGACTTAAGAGAAATCCCTCTCTGTCCGCTACGGCGTCTGCGTCTGCGCCTCCCGCAAGCGAGGGAGGGCGTGGGCTGACCGGCTTCCAAACATCCGCCTTCAAGGAACTATTAAACCCAAAACCGTTCAATGAACATACTGATACCGGAATTTCGCTAACAACTTGGAGAGTTGCGCGACAATGTCGCTCGGTTCTCCGAACGGATTGCGTGTTTCGCTTCATTCTTGTCAGGAACCGAATTTATTGAACGGTATAACCTTTAGACCAACTCGGCGGCCTTGTCGCAAAGCGCTTTGGCAGTCGCCATGTCGCGGGCTTCAGCAATCGCTCGCACGATTGGCTCGGTATTGCTCGGGCGAACCAGCATCCAACGGTCTTCCCAATCCAAACGCAGTCCGTCCATTTCGCTGAACGAGGCGTCAGCATATTCTTGTTTTAGCTTTTCAAATAAAGCAGGAATTTTGTCGCGATCAATTTCAATTTTCGTTTTGCAAATTTCGTATCGCGGAATCGCAGCGGCCAATTCGGAAACCGATTTGTCACTGGCCGCCATCGCATCCAAAACTTGAGCCATCGCGACGAAACTATCGCGAACGTAGCCTACCTTTGGATCAATCGGGCCCCCGTTTCCTTCGCCGCCGTAGACCGCATTCAACTCTTTCATCAGGTTCGTCACATTGGCTTCACCAACAGCACTCAAATGCAGCTCACAACCATTGGCTTGACAAATATCATCAGACATTCGACTGGACGAACAGTTAATAACGACGGGCCCTTTGCGAGATTGAAGCGCGTGGCTGAGCGTAATGGCCAGCGTATATTCTTCACCAACGTACGCTCCTGTTTCATCGATGAGTGCTAACCGGTCGGCATCAGGATCCTGACAAAATACCGCGTCCGCTTTAAGCTCAACCGCTCGCGCCGTCGTTTCCTTGAGATTTACTTCTGTTGGTTCCGGAGATCGCTCAAACAAACCGTCGGGAACGTCGCCCAAGCATTGCAGATCGCAGTTCAGCTCTTCCAACAAACGTCTGCCTAAAATGGAACCGGCACCATGATGGCTATCGAGCACCACTTTGTATTTCTTGCTGCGAATTTTCTCCGCGTCGACTGTCGCCAAGACGGCTTTCATGTGAGCGGAAGTCGTGTCTTCCAACGCGGTGATTGAGCCGACTTTCTCGTGACCCACGACCGGGAATTCAAAATCCCGATAGGCGTCGATCACTTTTTGACCTTCATCCGCCGGAATGACTCGACCACTGGCTTCAAATAGCTTCATCCCATTGTAGGGAGCCGGATTGTGGCTGGCAGAAATTTGGATTCCGCCCGCCGCGTTGTGTTCACGAACGAGGATTCCTGTTGTCGGAGTCGCCGCAACATCGCCATAAATAACGTCTCGGCCAATCGCCGCCAGCCCGCTACAGATGGCTTGGGCGAGCATCGTCCCCGTTGAGCGTCCGTCCCGGGTAACCACGATCGGCCCCGACTGCTCAAGCAGCCTGACATACGAAGTCGTGTATTTGATTGCCAGAATGGGATCCAAGCTTTCGCCAATAATCCCTCGAAGTCCAGACACGCTGATGATGGGTTCGTTCATTTAGCTATTTTATCGTTGAGTAATTACCAACCGGTATACCGGCTTGGTAGAGTCCAAATGAAACCTGTATAATCGGTTTCTTTGCACCTCATAAAATAGCGACAACGCGCAATGTCTGAAACCTCACCCGCCATCGATCTTCAATTTTGCCAAAGCGCGATTCAATCCGCTAATGCCGCTGGAAAAATCACCGACTCAGCCGTCAAGAACATGATGGCTTGGCTGACCGAACCCCGATATGCCGAATACGCTCCAGCCATCGTCGAACACATCAAGGACGAGAAATGGCAGGAACTCGATAACGTGTTTTGGACGATCATTCCTTTCGGCACCGGTGGCCGCCGTGGCATGATGTATCCATTCGGATCCAATGCAATCAATGCCCGAACCATTGGCGAAAGCGCCCAAGGTCTCGCTGAGTATGTCAAAGAAGTCAAACCCGATGGCCCGTGGAAACTGGCCATCGCCTATGACACACGCCATCGCAGCCGTGAATTCGCCGAACTTTGTGCCAGCGTGGCGGTCGCCAACGGATTCGAAGTCTACTTCATCGACGACTACCGCAGCACTCCCGAGCTATCGTTCCTGACTCGGTACAAAAATTGCGATTGCGGGATCATGGTCACCGCCAGCCACAATCCGCCCAGCGATAACGCGGTCAAAGTTTATTGGTCGAGCGGAGCCCAACTGATTCCGCCTCACGACAAAGCGGTCATCACGAAAGTCGGCGAAGTCGATGAAATCCCAACAGTGGATTTTGATTCGGCAGTCAAAGATGGCAAAGTCCATTTGGTGCGAGAAGAAATTGACAATGCTCTCAAAGCCGAAGAAGCCAAACACAGTTTCGACGGGCCGCGCGATTTAAAAGTTATCTTCTCCCCGCTCCACGGCGTCGGTGAATTCAACGTGAAGTCATTGCTCAATGAAATCGGCTTCAACGAACTCGAAATCTACGAACCCCACCGCGAGCCGAGTGGTGACTTTCCGAACGTGCCGGGCCACGTATCCAATCCGGAAAACAAAATTGTCTTCGATGCGATTATTGAGCACGCTCAAAAAACAGGAGCCGAGCTAATCCTGGCGTCCGATCCAGACTGCGACCGCATGGGCGCTGCCGCACCGATCACGATGGACACGGCGGGCGAGTGGAACACGCTCAACGGAAATCAACTTGGCGTTTTACTTGCGGATTTTGTGCTTCGCCAACGAACAGCCAACGGTACGCTTTCGCCAAAGAATTACGTTGTCACAACGCTGGTCACAACGTTGATGATCAACCGCGTTTGCGATTCTTACAACGTAAAATGCTTCAACGAAAACCTGGTTGGCTTCAAATGGATCTGTAGCGTTATGGATCGCGAAAATCCGTCTGACTTTGCTTTTGGCACCGAAGAGTCCCACGGATTTCTGGTTGGCGAATATTGCCGAGACAAAGACGGCGCGGTCGCCTGTATGCTGATGTCCGAACTGGCCGCGTGGGTCAAATCGCAAGGAAAGTCGCTCTTTGAGCATCTTGATGATTTGTATCTTCAACACGGATTCCATCAAGAGCGGCTGGTGAACATTCGCATGGAAGGTTCCGATGGAATGAAGCGAATGGAATCTCTGATGAAGAAGTTTCGTACCGACGCACCCAAAAGCCTTGGCGGCATCGATGTTGTTTCCGTCCGTGACTATTCCGTTGGCCAGCGGATTTTCCCCGACGGCCGTACCGAATCCATCGAGGGGCCCACTGGCAATCTATTGATCTTTGAAACTGCCGAACCTGGAAACTATGTGGCGGCGCGGCCGTCCGGCACCGAACCCAAAGTCAAGTTCTACATGTTTACCTATGTCGCTCCTGGTCAGGTTTCGGATCTCTCCGCTACGAAAGCGGACATGAAAAAGCGGCTGGACGGTTACGCGGCTGACATGCAAACGTTTGCTGACAGTGTTGAGTAGCAAAGCCAGTGACCGTCGGACTTCGAGGTAATCAGGGCGAAAGCCCGGTTAAGAAGCCTCGCCTCCGACGCCGGGTTAAACGCAATACCGTTCAATGAACGTGGCTACGCTCGCCAGAGCGTGGATTGATCGTAATGAATTTTCGGTTTTCCACCGTTTGACGACGGTAGCTAAGGCAAAAAAGCAGGAAGCTCAATAGGTGATTCGATAGCAAATCGAGCCGAGAAACGACAAAAATCCTATCAGAACAATCAGGCTAATCCAAAATGGAATCGGCAATCGCCGTACCGGAGCCAACTCCTGATTGACGGCGCTAGCAATGGAAACCGCGGCGGGAGCCTCCTGACTTTCACTTGGACTCGAAGCGCCACTTTGTTCAACAGTCGCGGAACTTGAATTCGCCTTCGATGTGGATTTTGATTTGGATCGAGTTCGCTTCTTGTTCGCCACGCCAAACATCCTGTTTTAACTGAAAGCAACAACGTGAATTCAAATGGTCGATTTCACTAACCCGGCCTAGAACATCGACGAAATTTCGAAAGCCCGAATTCCCTAAAAAAGCACTTATCAAGCGACGTCCATCGCTCCGCCCGAAACCAACGCTACGTTTTGATCGGATCTGATCAGCTGATCAAGAATTACGTTCTTCGCTGAGCCAACGAATCACAAATATCAAAACTTTGCTGGAAGACTTTGTCAAACTCGTAGACATCGTCGAAATGAGCCCGTTCGTCCTGGCTGGATTTTTTCATGATTCCGGCATCAATCATGTTGTAGACAATGTCGCCAAAGGCAGATGTCTGGTTGATTCCCCAATTCTTCAGCACAATTTTGGCCATGTAACCAAATTGACTCAACGAATACTGACGGATCGCCTCGCACAATTGCTGGCCAGTCAAATGGCGTTCGCGCTGCGAGGCGTGAGCTGCGGCCTCGTATTCCGTCTCGCTATCAAACGACTGGGCGCCCAGTTCGAGTGAATCCGCGGCGTAGGCGAGTGCCTCTCGCACAAACATGTAAGCGTCGATGGGATAGCGTGGATCTGACTCAACCAATTGGTAAAGTGAAAAAGGTTCTTCGCTCATGCGCCTACCAAAAAGAAAGCTTTGAATCTGGAATTATGGAACCCTTAAAACAGCGGAAGCGGGTCGTAATCCATTCTATCCATCACGCGACTTTTTCCAATTCCTATTTCGTTACTTCCCACGTCCTTTTCGTCGACTTCGCGATCGTCCACCAGCAGGCTTACTTCCCTTTTCCGAATCGCTTCCATTACTACCGTGGGAACTGCCTCGATTCTCAGGTGAATCGGATTCCGCCGCCTCAGTTGATTTCTTGGTGGCCGGCGAAGATTTTTTTGAATCCGATGTTGAGTCAGACTTGACAGCTCGTTTTTCTGGCGAATTCTTGATCACGGAAAGCACTTCACTCGCGTCAATCACCAGCCTTCGATGATCCTCCGTTTCGACCAACAACTGCTCCGCGATGATATGTTGATTCAGAACTTTGGCTTTGCCATTTCGCGTGACAACTTGTGAGCCAATCCGGGGTAGTTGCTTCTGAATTTCTTCATACGTATCAAACTCATAACGCAAACAACATTTCAGTCGGCCGCAGCGCCCCGAGATTTTGGTCGGATCGAGCGTCGCCTTTTGTAGCTTGGCCATTTTCATCGAAACCGGAGGCATCGTGACCAGATGGTTGTTGCAGCAAACGGGCTTGCCACAATCTCCGTAATCCGCCAACAACTTGGCCTCATCTCGGACACCAATTTGTCGCATTTCAATTCGGGTTTGAAACTCACTCGCCAGGACTTTGACCAACTCGCGAAAATCGACGCGTTCTTCAGACAAATAGAACACGACAAGCCGTTCACCACCGAATAGCTGCTCGACATCGACCAGCTTCATTTCTAACCCGAGAGCATCGATATGTTTTTGACACGTCGAGAGTTTGCCTTCCCGAGTCCCATCAATGTGATCAATTTCGTTCACGTCATCAGTAGAAACCGAACGCACAATGGTGCCACTTGGTGGTTTATCCAAATGAGAAAGCGCGTCGTCGGTCGACTCGCAAAGCACTTGTCCGACTTCCAATCCTCGATCAGATCGGACGATCACTTCCATGCCACGTCGGTACGTAGCATCATTGCGAACCGCCATCACGCCAAGCGTACGCATGATTCCGTAACGAACAATATACTTTGACAATGTGTTCTCCAAGGTCGACAAGAGATAGTCTTTTGTCTTTCGCAAGATGCTTGACCAATTGTGATCAAGCAAACGAATGATCAGCCCGCGTTGACAGGTAAGCAAATCAGGTCAATCGTTTGAGCGAACCGTTTGAGCCAACCGATCCGCGTCAGCCAACGATGCCAGCAAATCCGTCCGACAAAACAGCTCCAAGCAATCGAAGTCATCCCGTTTCCTACTCGAAGGCAAGCGGCTTCACTTCTCACTGAATCCCCAGCTTAATCTGGCACCCACAGCTTCGACGTTTCGCCTTCACCTGAATCGTCAGCACCGGCTGATTCACTTCCTGCATGTGGCCCGGAATCCGGTGTCCAAATCGGCGATGATGTGTCTTGCGGCGCTGCGCTCGCCGGAGGTGGCGCACTGGCTGGAGCCCCTCCGCCCATCGGCGATCCGCCTTGCATTGGATCTCCCTGCAGCAAACCATACTTTTGCAGTACCCGAGCAAGCTGGTATTCAACATCCGGATCTTTGAGATGGTGCATCTGAATCGTTTGCAAAAGCGTTGGCAGTTTATCGGTCAAGCCACGTGCAATTCGAAATTCAAATTCTTGCACGAGATACAAACCGATTGGCCGATCGTTTCGCTTCGCTTCGGTACGGGCTTTTGAAAGGTAGTCCAACGCTTCATCGTCGTCGTCAGTTAACTGAGCCATCATCGACAAACTAACGTCACGTGGAACCTGCTCAAGTTCCGGCCGGTTGAGGACTTCAGGCACAGCCAGTTTCAGAACTCGCATATTCCCAATCATCATCGCCTCGGATTGAACGGCCATCAACTGTTCATCGGTGAGTTTTTCGTATTCGAGATACTGTTGTTGGATCGGAGTGAAGTGTTGATCTTTGTTTTCCGTCGGGTCAATTTTTGCAATTGATTTTAGGCCAAGCGACTTCCGAAGTTCATCGATCGCATTGTCCGACCCGAACTGTCCATCTGGCGATTGCTCAAGGTGCATCAACAATGCTCCCAGCCGAGTCACATACCCAGCATCACCGGCAACATCTTTTGGTGATTTATTGTCAAGAACAGGAAACTTAAGATTCGCCCAACCTTCCGTCAAAACCTGCTGACGCTTCTGCTGAACGAATTTCGAGTGCTGCGGTCGCGTGATGTCCTCGGGAAGATGCCAATTCCAGGTCAACGTATCAGCCAATTCGGTCGTTTCCGCAATCGCGGCCTCCACCGGTTCGCCTTGGACAAAGTCCGCGAAGGTCGTCATCAATTGTTCTTTGTCTCCTTCGAATCGCCGACCCTTCGCCGAAACCCATTCCAAGCGAGCCGAGCGATCTGTTTGCTTTCCATACAGCAGCAATTCGCCAGACACGTCGGGAAGATCATCGAAACCTGCGTTTTCCGCCGATGTGATCCTGTCGCGATCGAGAACGTAAAACGAGCTTCGCGGAGCGGGCCCTTCTTCAAACGGGTCTTCGCCGACCGCCGGCACGGAAGCCAACCGTGGGCTAGACAAAGCAATTTCCTGTGCGCCGTCAATCTCACCGACTTCAAATGTCACTCGGACAATTTCAATCTTGTTTGCCGCATCTGATTCAAACAGTTGGGCAATCGCTTCCGCTTCAATCGCGTCCAGCTCCGGCAAACTCTCATGAGTGCTCAACCGTCGGTAAGCAGCCGAGATGGCCGGTAAGTCTCCGAGATACATACTCAGGATGGCGATCCCACGTAGAACTGGAATCTGATCAGGAAAGTTCTTATCAATCTTTTTTAAGAACTTGAGTCCTTTGCGAAATTGCCCTCGGTCAATCGCTCGAATCACATTGTTGTATTTCTTCGCCCACTCGAATTCTTCTTCGACCTTGGGCAATCGAAAATCTGACTTCAGCAACATCGATGCGTTGGGTAGGCGAAACGATTCGTAAATCATTCGCTCCAGCTCTTCATCACCACCACCCTTCAAAACCTGAGCGTATTGCAAATGTGCTCGGGCACCGACAACGTGACCTTCGGAAAGGAGACCAAGCCCGATCATTCGAAACGCGTTGGCGAGCGAGATTGGAATTTCATTGCCAACAATCGCATCCATCGCATCCTGCAACGAGCTAACAGCTTCAACAATCTTTTCTTCAGCAAGATTGATCAGCGCCTGATGATGCAAACCAGTCGAATGGTCCGGATTGTTTTTCAAAAACAATTCATTGGCGACTTTGGCTTTGTCAATCTCGCCATTGGCGATCAAGATGTGTGTCTGAATCGTCAGCAGGCAATCTTTAGGACCGGTTTTTTCAATCGCCCGATCCAGTTGATCCAACGCAGACTTGGCTTGTCCGCTGGAGTTCTTTGCCAGAATCTGATTAAGATCGTTGACGATATCTTTTCCGCAGCAGAACTTGATCTTTTTTTCAGAATGACAAGGGCATTGCTGATAAATATCGATATCCATGGATCAAAAATCCCGTATGTAATTGTCCGCTTGAAAACAGGTAAGTTTTCAATTGATCGGAAGTGTTTTTAATTGAAGACCCGTCTGAAATGATTCGCCAAGCTTGGACTCAATCCATGGCAAACTTCAACATCAAACGGCGTTCTAGTCCCTTAAATTTAGGGCAATCGCACCCAACGAGAAACCCTACCGCTGGTTAATATCACGCCCGCGTGCGACATTAAATCGTTGCCAACCCTTTGAGTCGGCAAATTGCCAACAATGGGACGTTTGTTCCGCCTCTACCGACCCGTGCCAAAAGAAAAAAATGCAGCTTCAAAAGTGGTCACTCGATGAACTTCAGAATGTTGGGCATTCGTTAACGGAAACCGCCACACGCATGCCGGCGGCGATCGCGGTTGCTTGCCCCAATACCGGCTCGCCAACCAAGCCCAATCAGCAGCGAACAGTTTTCGAAACAATCACATTTGCTGAATTGGAATCCGCCAGTAATCAAATCGCGTTGGGGATCCAACAGCTTGGTGTGCAACCCGGAACACGAATGGCCTTGATGATTCCACCGGGAATCGATTTTGTCGCCCACGTGTTTGGACTTTTCAAAGCCGGCGTGGTTGTCATCCTGATCGATCCAGGCATGGGAAAGAAGAACATGATCCGCTGCCTTGCCGACGCTCGACCAGAAGGCATGGTTGGAATTCGCAAAGCCCATTTTGCTCGGAACCTGTTTCGTTTTCGATTTCCACTCTGCAAGACCAACGTTTCGGTTGGTCGCTGGCCTGGCTGCACCGATGCGAACTCGTTTAAGAAACTTGATTCAGCTAACTTCAAGCCAGTTGACTGTATCAATCGGGAAAGCGAAGCCGCGATCATCTTTACCACCGGCAGCACCGGCCCACCAAAAGGCGTTCTTTATCGGCATCGTGTCTTTATTGAACAAGCGCGGCAAATCAGGGACTACTTCGACATCAATCCGGGATCGACCGACGTTTCTGGCTTTCCTCTGTTTGCGCTTTTCAATACGGCCATGGGAACCACCACTGTGTTTCCAAAAATGGACGCAACTCGACCGGCCGACGTTCACCCGCCAGACATCTTCGACGCCATCGAACAATTTGATGCCGACCAGAGCTTTGGATCGCCAGCGCTTTGGAACACCGTCTCGAATTACTGCGTAAAACACTCAATTAAATTACCAAGTATTAAGCGAATCCTTTCGGCTGGCGCTCCAGTCCCTCCCGATGTATTGCAACGAATCAAATCTGTCATCGGTCTTGATGGTGAAGCTTACACACCCTATGGAGCAACGGAATCACTCCCCGTCGCCTGTAACTCGGCAACCGTCATTCTCAACGAAACAGCCGAACGTACCAGAAACGGATTCGGGACTTGCGTTGGCAATCGTTTTCCAGACATGAATTGGCGCGTCATTAAAATTTCAGATGAATCGTTAACAGACATTTCGGATTGCGAGAATGTTCCATCAGGTGAAGTCGGGGAGTTGATTGTTCAAGGCGCGGTCGTTACCGACCAATACGTCACTCGTACCGAAGCCAACGAAGCCCACAAAATCAAAGACAACGATTCTTTCTGGCACCGAATGGGTGATGTTGGATACCTTGATGACCAAGAACGATTTTGGTTTTGTGGCCGAAAGGCTCATCGAGTTCGCACGGAATCAGAAATCCTATTTACGATCCCATGCGAAGGCATCTTGAATGCCCATCCGAACGTCTATCGCACGGCACTCGTCGGAGTAGGAATCCCCGGACAAGAAACTCCAGTCATCGTTGCGGAACCCATACCGGAATTCTGGACGAACAATCAAGGAACGAGGGAAAGCCAATTGATTTCAGAGTTGAAGTCGTTAGCCGGCAAGCACTGGCAAACGGACAAGATCCAGCACTTCTTAATTCGCAAATCGCTGCCGGTCGACATACGGCACAACTCCAAGATTTTTAGAGAACAATTGCGAACTTGGGCAGCGAACAAAATCTAACTTCCGCCGACTCCCTACTTCCGTCACGGAATTCACCCTCCCTAACGAGCAGTCGACGTCTCAAAAAGGCCTTTGACACTCGCTTTCAAAGTCGCCGCCACTGCAAAACGTTCATTTACTTAGCTTTCCCTAGCGTCGCTATTGAGAAGTTGTAGCATGAGCAGTGAGACGGATTGGGTGTAATAGGATGAATGTTAGAGCCTTCGCGATTATGGAAGAAATTCCATTTATTTCATAAATGCGTGATAGCTTTGCATGGACCCAAATGTATTACTAGCAGCGTTCTGCTTCCATGATTAACTACATTTATGAGGTCAAGATGTCTTTCGATCGAGTAGGGGAAACACAGAGTCAGCCGACACGCCTTCAGAGGATTTTGGATTCTCTATTTGGCAGATCTTTGCTAGGTAAGTCTTCGCTTCGTGCGAAACAAGCCATGTCGAAGTCCAGTCGGCGTAGACGTAGCATCATGCAATTCGAACGCATGGAACCGCGAGCCATGTTGGCAACGATCGCAACGCCTGTTGATGCCGCCAACGTTGGCATGCAGATTGTTGAATTGACCAGTACGCAACAGACCGGTCGAATATTTCATGATGCAAATCTCAATCAACAACGCGACAATAGTGAAGAGTATCTAACGAACTGGGTCGTGTTTGCTGATGGCAACGGGAATCAAACTCTTGATGCTGGTGAAAAGTTCGCCACCACCAGCCGGCAAGGCTGGTTTCAACTGAAGGGAATCAATGCGGGCGATGTCGCAACGCCTTTGCTGGCTGAAAACCTCGGAGTCGCTGCCAACGTTTCGGCGGAGACGCTGGTTAACACAACCACCAGCCGCGTTCAAATCTACGCCGATGTGGCATCGTACAACGGTGGGTCGATCGCAGTTTGGTCAAGTTTCCGTCAAGACGGTTCTCACTGGGGAGTTTTCGGACAACGGTACGACGCAGCAGGCCAAAAAGCTGGCCCCGAATTCCAAGTCAATGTCTCGACTCAATCAGCCCAACACCGACCGTCCGTGGCGGCCTTTGGCAACGGAGACTTTGTTGTAGCTTGGCAAGCGGCCAAAACTGGTAACGATGGCTGGGACATCCACACTCGAATGTACCAGGCTGATGGCACGGCGCTTGGCGGAGAACGAGTCGCAAACAACACCCGGTATGCCCACCAATCACATCCAGTTGCCGCCACATTGGACAATGGAAACTACGTCGTTGGCTGGCAAGGCATCGGTCAAATCGGGGGCCGCTGGAGACCTGGCATTTACGCAAAGATCTTCAATCGCGCGGGCCAATCAGTCTCTGGTGAAATTCCCATCAGTCAAAAGAACTTTGGCGGAAGCCAGCAATTTGATTTGGCCGCTTTGCCTAACGGACGATTCGTTGCAGTTCACCAAGGATCGGCCACGCCCGATGGCAACGGAATCTATTTACGAACGTACAACACGATCGGTCAAGCGGAGATGCCCAAGCATCTTGTCAATCAGTTTCAACGCAATGGAAAGCAATGGCAGCCAGCGATCGATACCAATGACAGTGGCCACATGTTCGTGACTTGGACGAGCAACGGTGGACATGACGGTAGCGGCATGGGTGTCTTTGCTCAGCAAATTGAGCCGGATCTGACCATGTCGCACGGACCGCAACAAGTCGCTCAGGAATGGCTGGGAACCCAGTGGCGTTCTGATGTGACGGCGATGCCAAACGGGAATTTTGTCGTCTCGTGGCAAGGTCGCGGTGACGCAGATAACGATGGCGCATTTGTTCGTGAGTTCAACAGCATTTCCCAACCACTGGGAGCAGAATTACGCCTGTCGGATTCGACCCGTGGCATGAACCGTTATGTTGCAGTTGATTCCAGCAGCAACGGCGTTCGAGTCGCTTGGCATGGGCATGGCGAACAAGACGGATTTGGTGTCTATACGAGAATGTTGTCCGGCAACATGGGACCAGTCATCGGCTCACCCAGTATCTCCGGAACTGTCTTCGATGACGCAAACGGCAACATGATTCGTGACGGTGTTCTCATCCAAGGCAACCAGCCAGATGTTGTCTACGTCATCGACGTTTCAGGAAGCACGAGTGGAAATTTCCAAGGTGATTCGGTTGGCGATCTCAACAACGACGGCCTGTCCGACACAATTCTCGATGCGGAGATTGCCGGCTTCAATGCCTTAACAGATCAACTCGTTTCGCTCGGGTTCGGTAATGTTGCGGACGTGACTGTTGTCGCTTACTCCTCAAGTGGAAACCGTTTGAACTCGACGCCGTTGAAGCCTTTGCAAGATGACAACAACGATGGAGTTGCTGACATCCAAGAGTTGCTTCAAGATTTGAGTAGCAACGGCACCACCAACTATGAAGGTGCCTTAGAAACGACAAGCGACGTATTTACTGACTTGATGACCGCTCCTGAAAATGGCAACGTCATTTTCTTGTCCGATGGTTTTCCGAACAGCAACATCTTCACTGACGATGTTACCGTCCTGCGTGGCCAAGCCAATAACATACGCGCCTTCGGAGTTGGTTCCGGTGCGGATTTGACGGAGCTACAGCGAATCGATCCTTCCGCTCAAATTTTCACTTCCACCAATGAGTTGCTGGTCGCATTCGGCGGACTTGGATCAGGTGGCGGCGGCACAGGTGGTGGAACTGGTGGTTCAGCCACCGAAGCCGGTCGAGCTGGTGTTCAGGTTTACCTCGATCTGAACAACAACGGAATTTTGGATGCAGGTGAGACGTCAACCTTAACTCTGGCCGACGATCCGTCGACTGGAGCCGATGAAACGGGGCAATTCCGATTCGTCAACTTGATGCCGGGCACCTATGTCGTGCGGGCGGTCACTCCGTCTTCAACCACGCTGACCACCCCAGCCGCAGGGTTCTTCACGGCCGACATCACGACGGGGCCACTCAGCGGCTTCAATTTTGGTTTTCAGAACGTGACAAATGTCGTCTAGTCACCCACGGTGTCAGTAGTAACAAATCGTGGCAATGGTCTCCATTGCCACGATCTTTTTTTGCCAAAAACACCTTCAAAAGTTGCCTGATCAAAAGAGTACAACTACAGTCAATTTGACAAAACGTTAGTTAAATTGATTTGTTACATTCTAGTCAGCACCATGAGATCTTTTGAAAAAGCGATATTTCGCCTGTTCGCGATTCATCGCGCCCCTAATGCCGCGTTTCAATCGGGCCGACATCACCTCGCCCAACCGCAAAAACTTGAACTTGAGCCGCTTGAAGAGCGACGCATGCTCTCGACGGTGCAGATTTTGGCCGCCGGATCAACCGGCGACGAGATCATGCAACTCGAAATTGGCGGAATCGTCGAGGCAACATGGGACGTCTCGGCAGAGATGCAATCGTATTCCTTTACGACTGCCCAATCGGTGACCGGTGAGCAAATACGAGTTCGCTTCACCAACGACCTGTTTGACTTGGCAAACGACATTGACCGAAACTTACAAGTTGATGCCATCATTGTCGACAACAAGCGAATCCAAACGGAATCATCAGGGGTTTTCTCGACCGCCACATGGAAACCGGAAGACGGGATCGTTCCCGGTTTCCGACAAAGTGAAACATTGCATTCCGATGGCTATTTTGAATTCGAACCGACGCCTGCGACCACAAACGATTTGATTCGAATTCGAGCCCGTGGATCAGAAGGCGATGAGCAGTTGTCGCTTCTGATCGATGACAATGTCGTCTATACCGCTACGAACGTTTCAACGTCGTACAACCTCTACTACTTCCAATCCACGCTTCCAGTCACATCCGACCGCATCAAGATTCAATTCGATAACGATGACAGCGATGGAGTTTCGTTTGACCGAGGGCTGGAAGTTGACTGGCTTAGCATCGGCACATCCAAATATCAAACAGAAGCTGCTGATGTTTGGTCAACCGGAACCTACGTCGATGACGTGTTGACGCCAGGTTTTAAACAATCGCAACAACTGCACACGAACGGGCATTTCCAATTTGGGTATGTACCGGCCTCCGAAATCCGGATTGTAGCAGCCGGCGCGACCGGCAATGAAAACATGTCTTTGGTTGTGGGTGGAGTTACGGTTCAAAGCTGGAACAACATCGGTACCACTTTTTCAGACTATGTTTTTCCCACCAACGGAACTCCCGTTTCACCTGACGATATCCAGATCCACTTCACCAACGACACTTATGATCAGGCGCAGGGCATCGACTACAATCTGATCGTTGATCAAATCCGAGTCGACGGAATTATTTATCAAACCGAAGATTCATCGGTTTACTCGACAGGAACTTGGCTACCAGCGGACGGCATCGCCCCAGGCTTTCGGGAAAGCGAAGTTCTTCATTCCAATGGCTATTTTCAATTCGCAAGCAATGTTCCCCGGCCAGGCGGGTTCGCACTCGGCAGTAACTTTGTCATCGTGGCAGAATCTGATGGCATCGCTTCGGTGACGGTAAATCGTATCGGGGGTTCCGACGGAAACGTCACCGTTGATTACGAAACGTTTGCTTTGACGGCGACCGCCGATGTCGACTACATATCAACATCAGGTACCCTTGAGTTTTTGGAAGGCGAAACATCTAAAACTGTCGACATTCCAATTATTGGCGATGGACTCGCTGAGGAGTATGAGCGTTTCACTCTGACAATTGACAATCCCCTTGGTGGTGCAGGCTTGCTTTCTCCACGAACGACTGTCATTGAGATCACTAACGACCCTGACTCGGGAGACAATGGGCCGGGCGATCCAGAGTTATCAGTCACGACAGAAATTCTGGCCCAAGTTGCCGGCGCTGTTGCGTTCGATTGGACGCCAAATGGCTCGCAAATGTTTATTGCGGAGTTCGGCGGCTACGTTTACGTGCTGGAAGACGGGCAACTTTCGCCCGAGCCATTTATCGACATCAGCGACCAAGTCAATGGCGTTCGCGGACTGTTGGACATTGCGCTACATCCAGAATTTGAAACCAATCCTTATGTCTATTTGGCTTTCGTCTACGATCCACCAGAGGTTTATCAGAACTCGGGATTGGCCGGGGCAGACGGCGTGGGCAATCGGGCCTCGCGGCTTATTCGTGTTACCGCCGACGCAACAAAGGGCTACCTCACTGCGGTGCCTGGCAGCGAGGTCGTGCTGCTGGGAACCAACAGTACCTGGGAACACTACAATGGGTTCGTGGATAGTACTGTTGATTTAGACGAACCCCAAGGCGGACTCAATGCCGACGGCAGCTATGTTCAGGATTTCCTCGCCGCCGATAGTCAGTCGCACACGATCGGAAGTTTAGTCTTTGGACCCGATGGAGCGCTTTATGTATCCAATGGGGATGGAGCTTCTTACAACGCGGTCGACCCTCGCGCTATACGTGTGCAAGATATCGACAGCCTCTCCGGTAAGGTACTCCGCATCGATCCGCTGACAGGGGCCGGGCTTGCTGACAATCCATTTTTTGACGGAGACGCTGATTCAAACCGATCGAAAGTCTTTCAATACGGATTACGAAATCCGTTTCGAATGAGTTTTGACTCCACCGGGCAACTTTTTGTAGGTGATGTCGGCTGGACCCAATGGGAAGAAATCAACGCAGGCGTGGCGGGAGCCAATTTTGGCTGGCCATTCTATGAAGGCGGCTCGGGTGGCAACGTCCAAACGCCTCTTTACAGCCAACTACCAGAAGCAGCCGCTTTCTATGCTTCCAATCAAAACGTCTCCGCTCCGTTGATTGGCCTCGATCACGTCGAAGATGCCATTGACGCGGTCATCATCGGAGATGTGTACTCGGGAGGAGAGTTCCCGACTGAATATGATGGTAACCTACTTTTCAGCCACCTCGCTTCGGGACATGTCCGGGCCGTTGAATTCGCCGAGGACGGTTCAATCGTCGAAATAAAAACGCTAATCCAAGGGCCACCGTTCATGACTCAACTCTCTGTTGGCCCAGACGGATTTCTGTACTTCATGGACTTCGGGTCGGGCCAAATTGGCCGCTGGCTACTGAATTAAGATTTCAGCTGATCGATTGGACTTATTCAATCGCATCCCAAAATGCTGCCATGAACCAGCGGAAATTGTGGACAACGTTCGCGATAGCAACCACCGACAGAATGTACAGGCCCAACATAAAGAAACAATAGACGAGTCCAAGAACGTGACTGGGCCATCGTTCAAACGCGATCGCGAACAGTGAAAACGGCACGAACAACAACAAAAGAAACTTCGTCCCAAATTGAATCAATTTCTCGACGATCGGTCGTGGACGCATGATCGCCGGCAGTTCTTTAAAACCTGATAGCGATGTGATTTCTAGCTTCCTGCGGCAAGCAGAGCAATTAATGATGGTTCCTGCCCAAGCTGATTTGACTTCCATTGATTGGCCGCATTCGCAATCAAGGCGATAAAACGTCAGCCATTCGTCCAAGTCAATTCGAGTATCGGTCGCCGCACTACGCATGGGATCGCCAATCAAAAACGGATAGTTGCAGGCCGAATTCAATCAGCCTCCATACCTTACGCGTTGTTCTTGGACTTCGTTCGCATATTTTTCCTTGCGCATTGCCGTGTAAGACCACCAAGATTGAGGCGGGTTTCCATTCATAAAATCGACACAAGAAATCATCACATCCAGCACACAGGGATCATTAAAGACGCCTGAGTTCTCGCAGATTTGTTGGTAGAGCTGAACCGGATCTCGTCCCGTCAATTGCTGCGGTGAATCGATTCCAATCTGGATCAGATCGTCGGCAATCGAAGGCCCAACATTGATAATCTGTCGCAAGTCCAAGATCTGTTTGCGATCGGCGTCATGCCCAGCCTTTTTATACTTGGAAGCCATTTGACATACTCATCAATTCACAATTCAATTCGTTCGGTTCAATTTAATTCGATTCAATTTAATTCGAATGGCGCTGGAGCTTTTCAAAATCGACCGTCGACGAAACAACTGCCGGTTTCATTAGCGACTGGACTTTTTTGTAGGCACCACTGAGCGACCGCGCTGCCATTAACATGACGACGATCAACACAATAACACCGCCAACGTTGGCGGCCATTGAATTGCGAAACCGGTGCATCAACGAAACGCGATTGAGAATGATCAGTAGAAAAATGGCCATGACCGGAAGCAAAATCCCATTGGCGACTTGGGCCAATACAATGACTTCGGTTGGACTGTTGCCAAACAGAATTGCAAAATAGATGCCGAACAGAACGACCGCTGATGCTACTGCCTTTAACCGCCAATCAGACAGCTTATTCGGCCAGCCAAAACAACCCGCCGCCGCATAGGCAGCTGCAATTGGTGCGGTAATCGCACTCGTCAAACCCGCCGCGAAGAGCCCAGCCCCAAATAACCATTTCGCCCATTCTCCAAGCGCCGGTTTGAGTTGAATCGCGACATCGGCCACATTGGTCAGCAAAACGGATTCGCCATCGGGCGAATGAAACGCAACCGCCGCCGTCACCAAAATCGCTGCCGTCACGCAACCGCCAATGATGACCGAGAGGATGGTGCCCCTCTTGGAATGCTTGACGGCGCTCGTTTTATCATCCGTTTTCGCAACCGAATCAGGAGGCCAGTTTTGAGCCGCCGCACTCGCATGGAGGAACAAGTTGTACGGAACGATCGTAGTTCCAATCAGGCCAATCACTGCCCATTCAGCACCGGAGGGTATCGACGGAACGAACCCCGCCAACATACCGGATACACTCGGGCTGCTTACACACGCCGCCACGAAAAATAGCAGACTCATCAACACGACTAAAACCGTGAGCACTTTTTGAAGAACTTCGAATCGACCGATTAAGATCAGCAACCAAGCCAATCCGCCGATTATCAAAATCCAGATCGAAAGCCCGAAACCCTCAGTCGACGGGATGGTCTGGGTTATCGTCGGCTTCTCGACCTCGGCAGCGCCCTCGGTCAACACGCTTAAGCCGGAGGCAGCTCCAATGATGTTCCCCGTTTGATAGGCGGCATTTCCAACCAGAATTGCAAGCAAAACCAAAACGATGGCAATGATTCGAAAGAACGGATTCTTGAACGTCTTTTTTATGGCTTCACTGAGGCCCTGACCTGTGACAATGCCAAGCCTCGACGCCATTTCCTGAAGAACGATGGCACCGAAAACGGAAAACGCGACGGCCCACAACAAACGATAGCCGTACTTAGCACCGGCCAAGCTCGCGGCCATGACCGTTCCGGGACCGATGAATGCAGCGGTTACCAGAATTGCCGGGCCGAATAGTCTGGATTTAGTTTTGGCCAAGACGATTGGAACCTTCATTCAAGAAACAGGATTCAGTCTAAGAGGAATTCAGATGAACTGATCGAATTTTCTCTGCAATTTCGCTCAACGAACAGTAGGTTTAGTGAAAAACACTAAAAGTCCAACTTAGGTCGAAAAAACACAAAATTTTGAAGCCTGTAATTATTGCCCAAACTCACATAATAAAAAGTAAGTCCTCGCCATAATAATTTGGGTTGTTGAAAACCGATAAAAGAGGAAATAATGAGTTCGCTTGATATTCTAGGCAACAACAAACGATAAGCCTAAGATAAAGCATCATGTTTGGCGATCAAGTTGCACAACAACACACGGTATCATGAAATTGAATTTCTCAAAGATTGCTTCGCTTCTCGTTCTTGTCGCTGTTTCCATCTCAGTGAACTCAACGTGCTCGGCTCAAGACTGGGCGCGGAAAATGTTCAAAGAGTACACGCATGATTTTGGGGACGTTCAAAAAGGGCAAGTCCCGGAGTACCGTTTCAAGATTCAAAACGTGTACCAAGAGGACATTCAAATCGGTCAAGTCACCTCCAGTTGTGGTTGCACTTCTGTCTCGCTGACAAAAAACGTGCTTAAGACATGGGAAGAAGGCGAAGTCGTTTGCCGTTTCAACAGTCCAGCGTTTGATGGATTCAAGCAAGCGACAATCACGGTTCGGTTTAACCGTCCCTACGTCGGCGAAGTCCAGCTAAATGTTCGCGGCAACATCGTGCGAGGACTGAATTTCTCTCCAAGCTCCATCGATTTCGGTCAAGTCACCGATACAAGCTTGGACGCCAACAATTCTGAGTTCGTCAGGAAGATTCAGCTTTCGCACTCCGGCAGTCCAAACTTTCGAGTGGTCGATGTCAAAAGCACATTCCCGCATATCAAAGTGGCCCTTCGAGAAACGTCTCGTCGTGGCGGTCTGGTGACTTACGAAATGACGACAGGTTTGAAGCCAGGTGTTCCACAAGGATTCACCCAAGGCGAACTGTACGTCGTGTACGAAGAGAATCGCGTTCGCCGCGAAGTGCCGCTTAAGTTCAGTGCCAAAGTCGTTTCCAAACTTCAACTGCCTGAGATGATCACGCTCGGCCCGATCGCTCCAGGCGAGGAAGTCAAGAAGCGGGTTCTCCTCAAATCAGATCTTCCTTTTCGTATCACTGATGTGACTTGCCATAGCCAAGCATTCAAGGTGAAGGCAGATAAGGCATCCAAGAAAGTTCACTTCGTCGAGTTAATCTACACGGCGGTTGATGAGCCGGGTCGCCACGAGTGCGAACTTAGCTTCTTCACCGATCTAGATTCCTCAGCTTCTGGCAAGATCAAGGCGATTGTCGAGATTTCTGCTCCCAAGCCTTCGATCGAAGAGACCGCCGATGCCGGCACGATTCGTGCGAATTAGTTCGGCTCGAATTCGCGAAGCTTGAATACTGAGCTGCACCAGCCCACTTTTATGTCGGTGCCATGCCCTCGCTTGCGTGGGCATGCTCACCCGAACTTGGAAACGCAGGCATATCTTTACCGTGGTTGAACTCTTTCGCCGGTAAGCGGTCGATCTTTTGTTCTCAAAACCAACACAAACTCAAAAAATAAAGGCCTGTCTTTCAAATTGAAAGACAGGCCTCTTTTTGTTAGTCGACTATTAATGGATCGAGAAAGGATCGAGAAAGGATCGAGAAAGGATCGAGAAAGGATCGAGCCCGAATTAACTGATTCCATCCGACCCGCCATGACCTCCGCCGTCACCGCCGCCACCTTCGAATTCTCCACCGATGTGGCCATCATCCCCGTGATCATGGTCGTGATCGTCGTGGTCATGTCCATCAGCGTCAGCCATGTCCGCCGCATCCATTTTGTCTTGACGATCCACCGAGACAACCTTGCCTTGGTAGCTGAGCATTTCTTCGATCAACGAAAGCTTGCCTTTGAAGAACGGGAACCACGGAATTCGGTACAGGCCCATGACTCGCTTCATCGTAAAGATTGGCTTGTTCATCCGCGTCTTTAGCGACAGAGAACCGACTCCTGCCAAGAACAACTCAAGATAATCCAGCGGCTCGTTTTCTGTTTTCAATCCGATCAATTCGAAACGTTCGCCTTTGCCGCCCAATCGATTGAGCGTCAATCCAGATTCGTCAATCTTCACGCACATATGAGTTCGGCTATAAACAAAGTTGCCGATGAAGATGCCCATGAAAACCAGCGACATCACGACCCAAGCGCCGGTATTCATCGTTGGCTCCAGGCTTCCCAGCGCCGCACTGGCAATGCTAAATGGCTGAATGATACCGGTAATCTCCAGTACGACAGGGATACCAATGAAGGTTCCGAGTAAGCCGAACATGAGCAAGAATTTACTTTTTGGCATATTGAATCGGAAGGCCACATACCAAACCAACATCACAGAAAGACCGATCCAAAACAGCATGTGTGAGTTGAAATAAGGCTCAGTATTCGCCATCGCCAGCGCTGCATCTGGAAGCCCCGCCTCCGTCGCGGCAGCTTTCAGTTTTTCTAAAGCTTCACCTTTGACCGTCGATCTGCGGAACAGAGAAAGAATCGCCAACAAAGCAAAAAGTACGGCCGGATAAATTGCCAGAATTCCCGGCAAATGGTCGTACAACATAATCGGCTTCAACTGGCTTGGCTTACTAGACATGGAACTCCATCCATTACGGTTTGAAAGTAAACAATCGCAGCATCGAACTCAAAAAAACGACACTTCGATCTAACCGCCGACCATCAAATTGCCGGCGTTTATTGTTCGCTCAAACCAAGGTTATATTGCGGTTGTTTTAGTGATTTTCCCCACGGCTCCAGCCGCGTACCGGTAAAATCATGCCAATAAAATCAAACACTAGTTTAGATTATCTTCGAACCGAAAAAAAGTCGACACCTCGAATTCGCCGACTTATCCCCGCGAACGCAATCAAGCTGTAACATCAACAAGACCACCGCGATTTCTCATTCAAGGAATGATCGCGCAGCCATCCCCAGCGTGACAGGTTCTAAGGACCCAACGAGAATTCCTAGCCCAACGGGCACATAGACACGTCCCGAATTGAGGAGCTCGAGATGCCCCTCAGATGACGCATCCATTGCCAATGAATCGCAAAGCTTCCAACGGAATCTGTTTCAAACGGAATCGCTATGGCCAAAATTTACTCCATGTCGATGGCGTTTCTTTCGGCATTTGGGGCTTCGGATCCGAGAGCCTTGCCTCAAGAATCCTAACCTCTTCATCAAGGGCCATCAAAAGATTCCGATAATTTTTATTGGTAAGTAGTTCCGGGTTCGTCTTCCCACGCTGCTCAAACAAGTGCTTGATCGTCGTCAACTGGCGAGCCGCTACGTGAACGACTTTGTCACGCCGTTCGACGCCACCTTTAGTGGGCCAGAGGTTTTCCCGGCAAAGCAAAATCACCATCGCCGCGGCCGCTCGAATTTCATTGGGATAAACCTTCGCATCTTTCTGGAGTGTTTTCTCGATGGTTCGAATCACATTCTTATAGGCGTCAAAGCCTGTTAAGAAGTCTTTGGCCGATTCGGCATCCCAAGGTGCGTTTAAGTCACTCATATGACTACTCCCACAAATTTCCCCATGAAGCCGGTGGACTAATCTCGGTAACCCGGTTCGACATTTTCAATCTTCGCCGCATCAACTCGACTTCGTGGTTCACAGCATCCACTTGAACATTTTGACCGTGGTGCTCAGCGATCGTCATCGCTTTCGTCGGGCCAGTCTTCGGAGCCTGCTGCGCCATTCGGTTGCACGTTCGGACGGCCGCTTTGAGAACATTAGTACGACCATCGGGCCACATACCTTCTCGGCCCAACAACAGTGCGAACGCCAATAGCATCCGTGCCTTCTCCAGATCATTGTCCGCCTCGCATTTGGCAATTTCATCGTCTACCGCGAGGGCAAACATATTGCTTTCAATTAGGTTGTCAAACCAACGTTGGGCCTTGGGGTGGGCCCATGGAGACAGGCCTTCTTTTTCAGACATCAATTATCTCGCTAATAATCATTACTCAGATGTTGTGAGACCAGCGTCGACGGTTGTACTCGGCGATCAATTGATCGCCGAGTAGTTGATCGCCAATTAGTTCCATTCGCCATGGCAATCGTCGCACGACTGGATCACCGTGTTCGCAGCGCGAGAAGCAAGCTCATAATCCTGATTGCGACAGGCATCACGAATCTCGAGCGCTGCTTTATTCATCGCCATCGCGTATTCCACATACCCATCATCATCGGCATCGGTCATATTTTCACGAGTCAACACCATGGCGATGGCAGCCACCAACTGCGCCTCGTGGGTGACTTTATCAATTCCCTTTGAGAATTCGCCTTTGCTCGACGTCAGTTGCTTTAATCGTGTGCGAGACTCATCCAGGCGGTCCATAATCGGCGAGCGCTCAACTACCGTACTCCAGTCGAGTGTCTCAGGAGCTTTGTCATCCGACGCAAAGTTTCCGCCTCGAACCATCTCTTCCAAGTCGCCTTTACGACGCTTACAACTTTCATAAGCCTGAATCGTTCCGACGCGTGAATTTGCGGCCGCACGTTCAAACGACGCCTGCGCCTCACCAGCAAACTTCTTCCAACGAACTTCATCGTCGTACTCACGGACAATCGCGAAGACCATACTCAGCATCGCGAACGAGTGATGAACTTTTCCATAGTCACTCTTAAACTTGATTGGCGTGGTAATGTCGGTGGACAGCAATTTTTGCAAACTCTTAACTTCATCTTCAAGCGTCCCGCGATCGATGTTCTTCGACCATGCAAATTCGGTAGTATTATTTGCGTTACCGACACCTGCTAGTTGGCCCGTCGTTTTGCTGGTTTTGCTCGAACCACCGCCCGGTGTAGCCGGTTGAGGGCGCGGCCCAACCAAGCCTTCGACAAACAGGTTGTTAAAATAGATTCCGTCCGAATCGCGCGGTGTAAACTTGGGCCTTTTGACCCGCGTCACCTTTTTTACCTTGCGTTCATTGGCCTTCCGCTCTTGCACAACGGTCGCGGCCAGCGCTCCAGATACGATACATGCCAGCAACAAGCAGACGGAAGCAATTCGGCTTAATCTCATCAACGTCCGCTTTCATTCAATAAAGATCTGTCCACTGACAACTCTCGACTCTAAACTATTGTTGCTTAATCGTGACTTCAAGCAACATGAACTCTGAATATCGCGTGCGCGACGGGATCCGGCACACGAAGAAAATATCACGCATTGACTGTTCTCAATTCTAGCTAACCCATCATTCGAAGCACACCTCGCACTTCGCTTTTCCAACACGAACAATTCGACAAACTCGCACACAAAGGCCACCATGAGCGACCAACAACGCTCGAATCGACGCGATTTCTTAAAGGGAAAATCCGCACGAGATGCGATTGGCTCGAAGATCACAACGCCCACCAACGAATTCTGCGACATCGATACGAATCAAGCCGAGCAAAAAACTCAGTCGGCGGATCAGCCAATATCGAACGACGGGACGACTGAAACTCAAAACGCAACCTCGCTTCAACGACAAGCGTCTTACCTGGAGCAGTATTCCAAAAACGCAATGGCGTGTGAGTTCGAATTCCTCTTCAACCTCCACCAATACACGCAAGCCGGAATGGCTACGGCGGATGCATTCGCCATGATCGATAAGATCGAAGATCAAATGACGGTCTATCGCGACCACAGCGAAGTCAGCCGACTCAATCAAATGGCGACCAGCAGCGATGTCGTCGTTGAACAACGGCTGTTTGAACTACTAACACTCGCTCTGAAGTTGCATCAAGAAACCGGCGGTGCATTTGATATTACCTCCGGCTCACTAACAAAGCTTTGGCAGTTCGATCGCAGGTCGGGCTCCATCCCAGATGATGAATCCATTCAATCACTGGTAGGCAGTGTTGGCAGTCAGCATATCAAGCTCGATTCATCAACACGATCGGTTCGGTTCGAGCGTTCCGGCGTTTCGATTAACCTTGGCGGAATCGGCAAGGGGCATGCGATCGATCGTGTCGCGAAACGCTTTCTTGACTTAGGCATTAACGACTTTGTGATTCACGGCGGCCAAAGCAGCGTTCTCGCACACGGCAGTTCAACCGAACTTGATTCTTCGGGTGATTCGGAGACTAAACCCGGCGGCTGGAAGATCGGACTTAGCCATCCGTCGCTACCGAATGTACGATTAGCGGAAGTGACGCTTTGCGATCAAGCTCTTGGGACATCCGGAACGGGCAGGCAAGGATTCTTTCACAAAGGCAAACGTTACGGCCATATTATCGATCCGCGATCCGGCTGGCCTTCGTCGCATATTTTGTCGTCCACCGTCATCACCGACTCAGCCGCACAAGCAGACGCTTTGGCCACCGGCTTCTTCGTCATGCAGCCCACCGAAGTCGCCGCCTTTTGCGACGAGCATCCAGAGGTCGCGGCGATCCTCGTTCTCCCTGGCGACAAAGGCGGCGCCGTGAAGATCGAAACTTTCAATTTGCCTGAAGAGAAGTTTCGATTGCTCTAGCTACTCAGACTGAGCGTTTTCAAAATCGGCATCGCTGTCCATCGACAAATGGCGGATCGTAAGAAGGTAGGCCGTAACAAGTGAAGCGCAGTTACGGCAACTTCAGTTTGAGTGATAGGCTCGTGTTTTGCCGTATCATCGTCGCTGACGCTCCTCGATAGCGGCCTACAACCGCTCAGTTTGAGTAGCTA
>CAZPTT010000034.1:21598-43878 GCA_964589435.1 uncultured Pirellulaceae bacterium | reverse complement strand
GCGAGGATGCGAGCTTGCGAGCACCGGGCCGTAACGTAAGGCGCAGCGCAGGCCACGGAAAGCGGCGCGCACCACGATGCCGCGCGACCGAAACAAACTTGGCTTGAATCAGATTCAACATTCCAACACGTTGACGGTTCCAACCGCGATGACCGTAGCGTCGAACTAGAATAAGGCGCCAAACAAAACAAGGTACGATGAGCAAGAACGTCCCTTTTGTTTGCTCAAGCCAATCGGCTAAGAAACGCAAGGATTGCTTGATTGAAAGCTTCCGGCGACTCGATCTGCGGTAAGTGACCAGCATTCTCAATCTCAACAAACGTTGAACCTTTGACAGCTTGCGACATCGTTCGCATTTCATCAACTGGCGTGATCTGATCCTGCTCACCGACAACAAACAACGTCGGCAGGTCAATTTGCTTCAACCAATCCGATGCGTCGACCCGATCTGCCATTGCCAATTGAGCCTGGGCAATCGTTTCAGGATCAGTGGAGACAATTGCCTGACGTAGAGCCTCAACATCATCGGGCAGCGAGTCAATACTCTCGGTGGCCATCAACTTCGGAATCATGCCATCGGCAATCACTTGGTTACTCTTCCAAATATTTCCGCTCTTTGCATTGCGAACGACGCCTTTCGTTTCAAGACGGATCTGTTCGGCCTGCATCCGACGCCCTCGAGCAATAATTTCGGTATCGGCGGCGGCTCGCGTATCACACGCAATCAGCCCGCATAAACGGTCTGCATGACGCTTCCAAAATTGCCAACCGATATACCCGCCCATCGACAGTCCACAGTAGACAACTTTCTCAATCTTGAGTTCATCGAGAAGAGCTGCCAGATCGTCGGCGAATTGATGGAGTGAAAGCTCCTTCGCCACGCCGCGTTTTGAGTTGCCGAAACCTGGCAAGTCAGGACAAATGACTCGCGTGTGCTTCGACAGCACGTCGACTTGCTTGTGCCACATGGCGTGACTGAGAGGAAATCCATGAACCAACAAGAGCGTTGGTTCGCCAACATCCGTGCTCCCGGTATCGATGTAGTGAAGCGGAGATCCATGAATCAATTTCGAATTGTTGGCCATCTTCTTCTCGTTCCTTTTAATACCTGATGCGGCCTGCCAACAATTCACTGAAAGAGCGAGGACAGCTTCAAAACCCAATTCACAAACAGCACCGCAACCAAAACCAGGGGAGCCAAGTAGATCAAGAACGTTTCCATGGGTCGCTTGTCATGAAAGTACCGCCACAGCTGAATGGAATGCCAGGGAATCTGCACTGCAACAAAAGCATAAACGATGAAGCTGGCGCGATTGAAATTCCAGGCTTTCAAAAACTCACCGTGACTGATTGAAATAAACGCTCTCGTCAAACCACAACCAGGGCAATCAACTCCAAAAATCACTTTGGTCGCACAAGCAGACGGCATGGGCGAACTAAATCCCGGCAAAAACACTTGCGTCTTCCCGTCGCTACTCATCAAGAACGACATTGCGAGAATGGCCAATGAAATGCCCAAAAAAAGAACATGAAGAATCTTCTCACTGCGCACGAAGGACGCATGGCGAGGAGAGCGAATCGCGCTCCCGGAACTAGAATCAACTTCAGGCACGCTTGTCAGTTGATCACCTTCATGAGTAGGCGCAACATGATTCGAAATTTCGCCCTCGTTTTTCAATCAACCACCCTACTTTTCACCGTTCGAATTCCTTGGCATGGACGCAAGACAAATCCAATTTATTGATCTCGCCAAAAACGTGGCGCGAACAAAACGAGGATCGGAAGAATTTCCAATCGCCCAAGCATCATCAACCAGATAAAAAGTGCTTTCGTCAAATCACTGAAATTGGAATAGTTCTCCGTCGCACCCACCAACCCTAAACCGGGGCCGATATTATTCAACGTCGATATCACGGCGCTGGCTGAATCGATCAATTTATTTGATGGATCCATTCCCCAAGTTAAATCAGGCTCCAGCATAACGACGAACGCAAACCCGAACACGAACAAAGCCGCCACCAAACCACAATAAACTAGAATCGAATGTCTTAGCGTTTGATCATCCGTCGGCTTGCCGCCCAGTTTCAGCAGCGTCACTTCCTTCGGGTGAAAGGACTGCTCAATCTCCATGCGAAGGATCTTTACCAGCAAGACGTGCCGAATGACTTTCATTCCACCTCCCGTACTGCCAGCGCAACCACCGACAAACATTAACAACAGCAAGAGGACTCGATTGACTTGCGTCCATTGATCAAAGTCCGCCGTCCCAAATCCTGTGGTCGTAATGATCGAAACCACTTGAAACAGTCCATTTCGAAACCCTTCTTCGGCAGTTGCAAAACTTGCATCGCCGGCCAAAACTCCGAACGCAATAATGAAGACCGTCAGGCCAAAAATGATACCGATGTAAGTTCGAAACTCGACGTCGCGAAGCAACTGCAGGGGCTTTCCCAGCAAGACAAAAAACAACAATGTAAAATTGGTTCCTGCCAAAATCATGAAGATGATGATGACGTATTCAATCGCTTTGCCGTGAAAATCGACGGCCACGAAATGGCCCAAACTCGCGTTGTAAGTACTAAAACCGCCGGTCGCCATGGTTCCAAACGCATGACAGATCGCGTCAAACACCGACATCCCCAGCCCAACCAAAATCAACGCAAGTACTACGTTCAGACCGATGTACATGGCGGCAAACAACCAAGCCGTATGTTGCATGCGCGCGTTCGAACTGTCTTGCGTCGGCCCCGGCATCTCCGTCCGCATCAAAGCCTTCCCAGCCGAGCCTTGTCCAAGCAGGACGACGAACAACACAATGATGCCCAGCCCACCCAGAAAGTGCGTGCTCGACCGCCAAAACAAAATACAATGCGGCATCAAATAGGAATCTTCGAGATCGCAGATGACAGTCGCGCCAGTCGTGCTAAATCCTGACTGAGCCTCAAACATCGCATCGATCATCCCCATAGGAACCCAGCGTGTTCGGAAATGCGAAACGCGGTCGGCGGGAGCGTATGGATCTTGAGCAGGAGAGATCAACCAATCTCGCCAAGTGGCTTGCTCTTTGAGTCTCGCGAAAATCTCCGTCGCATCCGTCAGTCCGGTTCGGGCTCGCAACTCGGATTCTGACACGCCGCGCGCCGAGTCCGACACGACGGCCCGAAGGACTTCGAATTCTTCGTCCGAAAGCTTATCCGCGAGATCCCAGGCTTTCCAAAACTTGAACCGTGAAGTCGACACCAAAACGTCTTGGCTGTCTTCGACGATTCGAATGGAAGGCCCGCGAGCCGATCCGCTAAACACATAAGGTAAGGCACCCAACACCGTTGCCAACACCCAACTGAGGCCGACGACCGCCATCGCTTCTTTGCGATAGATCTTGGGATGGGCGCCACGCCCTTTCCAAATCAGCAATGCGCCAATGGCCCAACAAATCAAAGCGCTATAGATCAACGCTCGTAGCCCTTCCGCTTCAAGCCGCTTGGTATCGCTCGTGCCGTGCGTGTGAAAGCCAACATCCGGATCTGCCCAAATCATGCTAAAGAGCATGAAGACGCCAATCAGGATCGAAAGTATGCCAAGCAATTTGGCTAACAGCTTAAAATTCATTAGTTAGATTTGTTCTCAAGAACTGGTGGTTGCTCTATCGTTGCTTGAGACAACATTATTTTTCAAAAGGAAGTTTGCATCATTGCGAAACGCTCAACATGAATCGAGTAAGCCTAAGCCTCGGCATCTTTTTCCAACAACTCGTCGTGTTGCGACTCAAGTTCATACACGCTTTTCATCGCCCGACTTGCGCCAAGTAAAACCGCGATCGGGAAGGCGACCATGTATAACATGTCCATCCACTTTTTGGCTTCTGGATCACCGATTACGACTTGCATGTAGTTTGCGAACAGCAGTACCGCCAGAAAAATCGCATGCGGAAACGGTGCGAAGGGCGCGGTCTTAGCCACCAGCCAACCGACGCCCATACAAGCCACGACGTTCAATGCCAACAGTATCCAAAACATCATGACAGGAATCGCATCCTGCGGATTCTGCGCCATCATCGTTTCCTGGTCTGCCAAATCCAAATTGAAGAAAGCGATGAACTCCGGAAACATCAACAAACCTAAAAGGTAGGCGATCGCAAAGAACAAGATCAAAGTCAACACGTACGCCGAAGCGACGGTCAGAAAGCTGCGAAACATCATGCCTGGCGGCAACGTTGGTTCAGACATAGGGTGGTATTTCTGTCGGAAACGAAAGTCAATCTTTGAACTGACAATAAATGACACGCAACGGATCAAGCCAAACGGAAGGATCAAGCCAAACGGAAGGATCAAGCCAAACGGAAGGATCATGTCAAACCGAAGGATCATGTTAGACTGAGCGTTCCGCGAATGCGGTCAATCCTTAATTTGAAATGGAATCCCTCCGCAATGCAACGCGTCCGACAAATCTTGTTCGGGGTTGTGGCAATTTCAACCTGTTGGTTTGGAATGCTGGTGATGCACGAGATGGGGCATGTAATCGGTGCGTTGATAACGGGAGGCACGGTGGAACGCGTTGTTTTGCACCCGCTGACGATTTCTTCGACACACGTTTCGCCCAACCCCAGTCCAAGCGTGGTTGTTTGGCTCGGGCCAATCTGGGGGGCGACGTTCCCGTTGGCTATCGCTTGGCTTTGTCCGGCTGAAACGTTCTGGAGAGCACTGGCCGTATTTTTCGCCGGTTTCTGTTTAATCGCAAACGGAGCCTATATTGGCTTGGGCTCGTTCGAGCAGATCGGCGACTGCAAAGAAATGGCCGACACAGGAACATCGGCCGGCAGCATGATCGCGTTTGGATTGATGTGTGTCCCAAGCGGACTTTACCTTTGGCACGGCTTGGGATCGTTCAAGAACTACTTTGATAAACAGAATCAAATCCCCGCGATGGTATTCTTCTCCATCACAGGTTTCTTGGCGTTACCACTGGCGATTGAGCTGATCTTTTCGCCGCAAGTATAAGGGGTACGTCAGCACTAAGCCTACGAGCTTGAGCCTGAGCCGTGTACACCAACGCTGTGCAGCTTTATTTTTGTCACTGCCTTCACACGTCAGAAAGTGGTTTCCGAAGCATTCCCCAACAACCCGCGCTCTGGCGAGCGCGGGTACATTTCAAAACCCGATTCTGCAAATCCAAGAGATCACTTAGTGGTCACACCACCAGGTAACTCTGCGACATTGGTGTCGGGGGATGGTTGCCGATTCAAGATAATCATCGGACTACACTCGCCCAGTTCGGCTGGCAAGTTAACTTCCAAGGCCAAACGATTGCCTTCAGGGTAGACATGAAACAGTTGCGAGTTCGTCGCTATTGTTCCGTCAGCAAGTTGAGTCGTCGTCTCGATTAGAATCTGATTCTCGTTGACTTCAACGGCTCGCCAACTACCCACGCTGCCTTCTCGAATCGCTTTGCTGCCGATCGGAGTCAGCTCCATCTCATTTTCGATCGATCCGTCTGGACGAAACTCGATTGCCATAGCCGTTGTCAAGAAAGTACGTGCGCTGTTCAAGACGGCTTGTTGACGTTCGGCAGGAATCGTTTGAAATTTCTGCTCGAACGTCACTTCATCTAAATAGGCTTCGCCAAGCCAAGCGCCAATCAACTGAGTCGGGTAAGCCGCTTCACCTGTCGAATCTTGGTTGTCAATTTGCTGGTCAGTAGCTGCCGCCTGAATCGTAGACTGAGACTCAGTTTGTTTTTCGACCGAAGTTGAAACCTCGGCGGGCCGGGCGCAGCCAACGGTCACCAATGTTGCGCAGCACAACACCAACATGAGTCCGCGAATCGACTTGAGAACTGCTGCCTCGAATTGGGTAGCGTTTAAAACGTTCGACAATTTGTTTTTCATCATGGCAAATTCCTTTTCGCCGGTTAACCGAAATTGGTTTTTTGTTGCGACTGAAAAGACACTGGTCGCTAACAAACATTGGGCCGTCGAGTTTGAGTTGAGTAGGTTTAATTTGAGTAGGTTTAATTTGAGTAAGTTTAATTTGAGCAGGTTTACTTTCGACGCGTGAATCGAATCTTCATCGTTAGTCCCGCCATGTTTGGTGGAACCAGCTTGATTGTGTCTTTGTCGACAAACTCGATGTCATGCTCGGACGTTTGCATTCCAATCACGCATTTGACCTTCATCTGGTTGCTCGATTCATCAAACGAAACCATCTCCCAGCTTCCTTGTTTCGGCGCTGGAGTCATCGTTCCCATGTGGGTTATCGTCGCGAGTGATCCGTTTCCTAGAAACTGGATTTGCATTTTTGGAGCTATTGCTGAATCACCAGATTCACTCTCGTTTTCGGGATTTGCCATCTCGTCGTCAGATTGATTGACTCGATCAAAGACGCGGTTCGCTCGCTCAATATCCCAATTCCCGACCAATTTTGAACGATTGGCATCACCGCAGCCCACTATCAGTGCACATGCCAGCACCAACGCCATCAACCTCACCAATTGATTGCCGCCGTGAATCAAAGTTTTGAAATGCATGTGTTTTGGCCACCATGAACTAGAGAAACTTTTTGGATTGTAGCGATTTTCCTGATTTCTAGCACGCGGATCGGACGATATCTTCCTCGTACAAATTAGTTAGCTGTTGGTCTAGGGGCGTAAGATGGTTCGGTTTTCATTGTTGTCGACTTGCCTGGTTATTGCGGTGCTCTCAATCGGATGCGCTGGCCCAATGGGCCCGGGGTGTGGAAACATGTCTTGCTCAGACTGCGATGGCACTGCTGGCCGAGCAATTCCTTACGGCCCGCTTGATGGCCTAAGACAATTCAAACGAGATCTCGTTTGCGGAGGTGGCGGATGCGGCGAAACGTATGTTGGCGAGTGGATCAGCACACCACCTGATGCACAAGATCCATGCTGCGGTGATCAGTGGGTTGGTGGAGCAACAAAGTGTCGACCATTCTGTTGGCAGCCAGGCAGCCTTCTATTCGGTGGCCTAAGCGGCCTGTACGGTTCGCGGTACTGTAGTGGAGCCGAATCGTCAGCACCTTGCGGATGCGGCGACGTTTGTGATGGTGGCTGCGGTGGAGAGATTTACAGCGATGAAGTTTACGGAGGAGAAGTCATCTCCGGCGGATGCAGTAGCGGTAATTGCGGAAGCGGGTGTTCGACCTGCAGTTCAGGTGGCTCCAGTACTCCCTACATGGCCCGTTCAACTTTCTCCGGTCGCACTGGCAGCCAGTCTCGCCAAGACGCACGCGTCCAACGGATTCGCCGTTAAGAATCGGACATCGTCGGTGACGAAGAAAACGCCTCAACGCGCTTGATGACCTTCAGACGATGATCGTCGTTTGAAAAACCAATCAAGTTTAAAGAATCAAAAAGGATCTGCTCAACATTGAGTAGGTCCTTTTTTTATGGCTCGCCTAAGAATCATGTTTGGCGATTTAACCGACAAGCGGCCAGCGACGAACTACCCCGGCGGCCAACTCAAGCGACGACCTGCCAAAATGTGAAAATGCAAATGGTCAACCGACTGACCACCATCCGTGCCGCAGTTAGCTACGACTCGGTAGCCAGTTTCCGCAACACCAAGCTCGCGGGCAATTTTCCCGACCGACAGCAATAGGTGTCCTGCCAACGCCTGATCCTCATCCGACAACGCGGCTACATTGACGACTTCCTTTTTTGGAATCAACAAAACATGAATCGGAGCTTTGGCATCGATGTCATGGAACGCCAGACAGAGATCGTCTTCATAGACGATGTTCGCCGGAATCTCTCGGTCAATGATCTTTCTAAAGATCGTTTTTTCTTCGCCCAATGTTTCACTCACGTTCTAGAAATTGGTTCACAACAATTGAATCGTAACAGTTGGTTCTTAAGGGTTGTTGGCTATGCCGTTGAAAAGCCAAGCCGTCAAACTCACTGCCTTCAAACTCACTGCCTAAGCTGCCCAAGAGATATGGCTTGATCGGCGATCAAGATGACAATGCCACCACGAATGGGCAAAAGTAATGAATCGTCTTGGTTGACCAACGCAGATTCAAGCGCACCCTGAATCGTTTGCCCAATACGATCAACAATCTTTCCGTTGGCGATCTGCTGATTCAGATCCTCAAGCAAATCAGTCGACGCGACTTTGAGGTTGGAATGTGTAACTGGACATCGAATCATCTCCAAAAGTTGCGGAGAAAAGAAACTGCCCGGCGTCGGTTGAGTAGACGATGAACTCATGATTTGATCGTAATTCTCGGTGATAAATTTTAGTAACGAACAACCCCAATGGGTCTTCAATGTGAGTTGACCAATTTTCCTTGGGTGCCATGCTTTCGCTTGCGTGGGCATGCTTACACAAGAGTAGGTTTGGCATCGTTCAGGTTTGGCATCGTTCAGGTTTGGCAGAACACTAATTCGGAACGGCTACTCTCAAAACGACGCTCCGCTGTAACAAACCGCGATGATAGCACCCAAGGCATGACTTCATCAATGAAGCGATCAAGAATGCCAACGGGTCTTCCTGAATTCCAAAGATTACCAAGGTTTACGAGCAAATCACTTCATTCGAAGGTGAAACAGACTGAGTTACCGTGCAACATCCGCAGCCGTGCAGTCACGACTTGGCGACCATCATCCAAACGATTTCGAATTCGTATTGTTGATTTTCGGGGTCTTGATTATCACTTAAGGATTGCCCTTTGGTTACGGTTTAAGGAGGAACCCGCCATGTTAAAGACAACACAATTCATTTTGGTCTTGGCCCTTGTTGCGGTCGCAGGAATTTCAGATCTAACCTTCGCCCAGCAAGTCGGCTCGAAAGAAGTTGGTTCGAGAAAAATCGTCGCGACTAGACCGGCACCGTTCTCTTCGACTCTCGAAGGGGCTTCTACTCAGCTACCGGACGCGATCGCTGCCGAATTCGCCGCATTGATCGCTGACTCAGATTCCGTTGCTGCGTCAATTCGCATGTGCGAACTTAATGCGCCGCTGACCAACGATCGCCCCGATGCAACATTTAGCCTTTGTTCAACTTGCCCAGAGTCTGGTATCACTTCCGACTGCTGCAGTTGCGACAGAAAGAATCGCCGGACTTCAAATTCAGTCGCCAGCTTAAATGAAACCCGTCTAAATGAAACCAATCTAGATAGGGCCAATCTGGGCGTCGCCATTAAGATCAACGCGCGTCATTTGGCCGAGATGGAATCAGCCAAATACGACTCCGACAAATGCAACTCAGACCAATGTCAATCAAACTGCTGCACCTCTGCCGTTTGCGATTCAGAAACATGTAACACTGCGACGTGCCAGGTACCAAAATGCCAAAACGAATGTTGCTCGTTTACCTGGAGCCAAGAAACGAACAAGTACAGCCAGCAGATGGCGACGCTCCTGAATGTGACACTTCAAAATGGCACATCCGATGACGCCGCGAGGAAAAAAGTCATCGAGGCAGCGTTCGCGATGGTCGCCGAATCAGCGGAAGCCCAATCGCGCAGCAAGCTGATTCAACTGGAAGCCCGCCATCAGCAAGAGCTTACCAACTTGCAAAATAGCTTGGCGATTGCGACGCGAGAATCGTCTGCCAGCGCTGAAATCAAAGAAATGTTGATTCCGATTTATGCCAACCTGAATCGAACAGTTCAAAAGCTCGAGCTTTTGCACAGCGCCACCGCGTCTATGAAAAGAGCGGTTGACGCAATGGATGAACAAATCGAAAACCAACTGGCCGCTAAGGCACCCGTTTCGAGTCGGACGATCCGCAACCCCTTGGTTTACACACAACCGAAGCCAGCTTATCCAACACGGAACCATTCCCAACCAGCACAACAATACGCCCCTCGCGTTTACCCTTCGAATCGAAACGAAAACAAGAGCTGGATTTCGATACCGGAACCGAATGAGAACTCCGAAACGACGCAACTTCGTCCGGTCGAATCTCGCTCAACCGCACGCCTTTCTCAAGCACGTTCCCAACCGATTTCCCAACCGAAGGTTGGCGAACGAGTTATAGATCGCCAGCCGGCTCGTCGAGCCCCAAACACCCCTGTTGCCAATCGAGCCAATTTGGAATCTACAAATGCACGCAAACAAGTCGATTTGTTGAAACGTGAAATTCAAATGCTGCAACGCAAACTGGAAACACTTACTGAAAGCTCCGTCCGACCAGCGGGTCATTTGGAACCGATGTTTACTCCCGATCAAGCTCTTCTCCCAATCTACGACCAATAGATTCCTCCTGGGATCCCCACCGAACATCTTTTAACAACTGAATGCGTGAGACTTAACGAGACTCAACGCGAAAACGCCCTGCTTCTCCAGCAGGGCGTTTTTTTTGATTCAAATGTTTATTGAGTTAGAAATTTAGCCTACTTCGTTGGGAGCTCAATCTTGTCGCTGGAGTCACCGGCGAGCTTAGCTTTTTTGGCTATTTCCATCCAATCAATTGGGTCGTCAAATTCTTCGCCTTCATAGCGAAGCCGACTGAGCACTGGTGCCATCGAACGACTGGAAACCTGTTCCCGATTGCTTTCCATACTCACATCGCCGTCAAAACGCCGATCGTCATTGAGCACAATTCCGGCAACGTTAAGACCGTCTCGGAAACAAGCCGCCGTAATAACCGTCTGCAACGACTGATTGATCGCACCAATTTTGTTCGGCGTGACAATGATCACTGGATAATTCATATCGTAGGCGAGGTCTGCGAAGTACTCGTCGTCGCTGATTGGTGACATTAAACCGCCAGCCCCCTCGATGATGACAATGTCGCATTCGTCACACCAGACACTGACTCCATCACGCATCAACTGCGTGTCGAGTTCACGACCTTCATTGCGTGCTGAGAGGTGAGGCGCCAAAGGTGCTTGGTAGCGTTGAGGGCAAACGACTTCCAGACTGAGGGGTCGATTGGCAGCTTCCCACAGTGCAACCGCGTCCTCGGAAACGAGTTGACGTCCGTCGGAAACACAATCACTTGCGACTGGTTTATAAACGCCGACTCGATGGCCAGCGGCGACCAGCGACCGAATGATCTTCGTGGCAACGTAAGTTTTTCCGACCTCGGTATCGGTTCCGGTTACAAAAAGGCCGAGTGGGGGTTTCTTTGGCATTACGTTAGACTAACATTCAAAATCGAACCGTCCAGACCGCTTAGAACTAATTCGAGAACAGCTTGAAATCGACTTGGATTCAGTTCAAATTCGAGCCTCAGTGCATTCCTGCGAACACTTTATTTCGATGTTTGAATGCGACTAAATCACTGTCCTAAATTGTTGCCGGTCACAAATTAGGAATCGCAACCGTCATTGGAAACCAATCCAAATTCATGAAAAACATTTCCATTGTCGCGATTCAGTCGCAATGTTCGACCGACGCCAAACAAAATGTCGAGCAAACGATTGAGAAGATTGCTTTGGCAGCGCAATCAGGGGCTCAGCTTGTCTGCCTCCAAGAACTATTCGCAAGCCGATATTTTTGCCAATCCGAAGACCACGAAAAATTCGAGTTGGCGGAACCCATTCCCGGGCCTACGACGGAGCGATTGGCAGTGGCCGCCAAACAAAACGATGTCGTCATCGTGGCAGGTGTTTTTGAAAAGCGGACCGCCGGACTGTATCACAATTCGGCGGTCGTGTTCGATTCCGATGGATCGACGGCAGGTGTCTATCGGAAAATGCATATCCCAGACGACCCTTTCTTTTATGAGAAGTTTTACTTTACGCCAGGCGACCTCGGATTCCAAAGCTTCCAAACATCGGTTGGAAAAGTCGGAGTGTGTATCTGCTGGGATCAATGGTTCCCAGAAGCAGCAAGGCTGACGGCGTTAACCGGAGCCGAGATTCTTGTGTATCCGACGGCGATCGGTTGGCAGGCTCCGGAAAAAGCTCAATTCGGTAAAAGCCAACTCGACGCCTGGCAGACCATGATGCGTTCGCACGCAATCGCCAATGGAGTCTTTTTGGTGGCTACGAACCGAGTCGGAGTTGAAGACAACATCGAATTTTGGGGCTCGTCATTTATTGCTGATCCCTATGGCAACCTGCTGTCCGTCGCTGAAGACAACAAAGAACAGGTAATACAGGCCGACTGCGATCTTGGCGTGATCAACACCGCGCGGACTCATTGGCCTTTTATGCGGGATCGTCGCATTGATGCCTATCAAGATCTGACAAAACGATTTATCGATTAAGAAGCACCCCGGCATGTCGGTTCCCTCGCCTTCAACTCGTCACCTGCCACCCGAATGGCACCAGCAAGCCGCAACCTGGCTGAGCTGGCCTCACAACAAAGAAACGTGGCCAGAAAACTTGGCTGCCGCGCAAACCGAATTTGTGACGTTGGCTAGGACGATCGCCAAGCACCAACCGGTCAAGATCCTTTGCATTGGCGAACCGAAACGCCAAGCGAAAATTGCTTTCGCGGGCGAGGCTAACATTGAGCTGGTTGATATTCCGACCAATGATGCATGGGCGCGCGACTACGCACCCACGTTTGTGATTCAACACGAAGGATCGTCGCAACTTAAAGAACTGGTCGCGATCAATTGGCACTATAACGCTTGGGGCGGCAAGTATCCTCCGCTCGATGACGACCAAGTCGCCGCCGCACGCATCGCCAGCCGTCTCGACATTAAATGCGATTCTCCCGATTTGTGCTTTGAAGGGGGAGCCATCGAAATCAACGAATCTGGAATCTTACTGTCAACGCGTTCGTGTGCACTCGACCCCAACCGAAACCCAAACAAAACACTTCAAGATATTGAGAACATTTTCGCGACGTATCTGGGAGCCAAGCAGACGATCTGGCTCGCAGGGAATGCCATCGAAGGCGATGACACGGACGGCCACATCGATCAGTTAGCCCGGTTCACCGATGACCAAACGATCGTCTACGCATGGTGTAAAGAATCCGACTCGCAGTTTTCCGGGCTCGCGAAAAATTTGAGTGATTTGAAAACAGGTTTAAAGAAGCTGGAACGCTCCCATCATCGCCTGATTGCCTTGCCGATTCCCGATCCCAAAGTGCATTGCGGTCGGCAGATCCCAATGAGCTACTGCAACTTTTTGATCTGCAACGATGCTGTCTTGGTGCCTCAATTCGGTTCACCAATGCATGACGACAATGCGATCGCCATCTTAAAGCCACTATTTCCCGATCGCGACGTCATTGGCCTCGATTCCCTCAACCTTGCCGTGGGACTCGGCTCGTTCCACTGCCTTTCTCAACAACAACCTGAGATCACACAGCACACTCGATCAATTCAGAATGAGAATAAGTCACCAACTTAGAATTCAATGTACAATTCTCGCAGGGCTATAAAATGAAGGGCAACATTATGAGTCGTTTTCTGATAGCGATAACGTTTACCTGCACTGCGTGGGCGAGCATCTCAATGGCTCAACAAATAGAACAATCCGACCGAAACAATACGGTCGTCTATGCGAAACCAAGTCCGCCGCGATACAGGTTTGATCTGCTCCGAGGAGTGGGAAAGTTTCCCTCAAGCGACAGCTCTACCTATGAAATTCTATCAACCGATGACAGCGACAGTATCATCGCCTCCCTGTTGACAAGCAAATACATGCACGCCTACATGAATTTGCTGACTCACCAGAAAAAACAGATTCGTGAAATCCGTAAGAATGCAGCTCGCAAATTCTCCGAGGCGGCAGAAGGAATAACTACTTGTGATCATCCGGAATTTGAAGCACTTAAACGCATCATCGACGGCATCTCGATCCAAATGGTTGAAGACTGCAAGGACGTCTTGCTGCCTCACCAATGGGAAACGTTTGAAGCAACGCGAAACCAGGAACACATTAATCATGATGGTGGAATGCTTGCGTCGCTTCTAGAGGGGATGCTAACAAATTCTCTTGATGAAGAAGCCAGGACTCGTGTTCGCAACCGCAAACAAGCCGTCATGAAAATGGTTGAAGAAGAACTAAGAAAACTAGAACGCAGAGCTATCGAAGAATTGTTGATCAACGAACCAGAAGAATCTCGAAGCGAGATCCTTGGAATGTATAGCGACCCAGTGCATCCGTACGTGCTCCCACGCTTCAACAAACTCCTCAGCCCCGTTCCTTATCCTCCAACGATCGAGATGTCGAGTTCTGGAGAAAAGATGCTGAAGAAGAACATTGGTAGTTTGGGATCGCATCGCAACTGACCGACGATCGCGGGGCGCAAGCAAAAACGGGATTCAAACCTTGATTTGAATCCCGCTTTTTTTGATGCAGTTGGTCTACGTGTGCAAAACAGGCCGCCGATGGCGACTCATTCGTAACACCTGAAAACGCAATTACTTGCCGTCGCCTTCAGCCTTCTTGGCTTCTTTGGCTTTCTTTTTGGCAACGATCTTTTGAATCGATTTTGGAAGATCAAAAGTGCCTTCTTCGAACTCAGGGTTCACTTTGATTTTCTCGAATTCGACTTCCATCACCATGCCGTTTTCGAATTTCTGAGCCATCTTGAATGGGAACTTGATTCCATCGACTTCTTTGTATTCAGAAACAGTGGCTTCGACCTTAATCGCGCCCATTGGAGACTCGGCAGTCGTCTTGGTTCCGACTTGTAGCCCAGTTTCGACCGAATAAAATTCCTGCTGGATGCCGCCGGATTTCTTTTCCACTTTCAATTCGTAGCACTTCTGATCGTCATACTCAGTGATGCCGACGTTTTCTAGCGACTTATAAACGCTGGCCGGATCGAACATACGTCGAAAGTCAGCTTGAATCATCATGTCTTCGGCTTCATTGCCTTCGACGATTCGATTACCAGTCATGGTTGACTCTGACCACATGGTCTCACCATCGGACCCAGAGCTTTCATTCCCGGCACCCGGCAACTCAACCATTACGGCGACTTTGTTTGGAGCGACGACCTTCATCTCGATGGTGCCATTGATACCAGCCATTGGGATTCCCATGGTGCCCACTTGGTGCATACTCTTGATGGCTTTGTACTTTTCGATCCCGCCAGTCACTTCGACGTATTTGGCGATCACTTCTTCCGCTGTTGGAAGCTTGTCCTGTGCGCTGACCTTTGAAACTTCGCCGCTGACTAAAGCCACAGCAGCAATCATCGCCAAAGTCAAATTCGTCTTAAGAAAATCTCTAATCATCACGATCCTTTAAGGTTAGTTTTAAAATTCAGGGAGAATTCAGGGAGTATAGAAAAAAGGTAAGTGGTTGAAACGATTCTTGCTTCGCGAGTCTTACTTCTTCGATTGATTCTGTTCTTTGATCCATTGCAACGCTCGCGTCAGCACTGGATCTTCATCATGCAACAACAACTCAGATGAAAGAGGAACTTCTTCATCCGGAGTGACTCCATCCATTTCCAACGATTTGCCAGATGCCGACAAGTAGTTTGCGATCGCGTATTGAAAACCATCGCCATTGGGGAGTTTGACGACAATCGATGGCAATGCCAAGCCAGCGCTTCGGCTGCCGAACACGCGAGCCAATTTCAAATCTTGCAAACCACCCGAAAAAATTTCTGCCGAAGAAATGGAACATTCGTCAATCAAGACTGCAACGGGGCAAGTCACCGGGTCGTAATTTTCAGTCACGAAGAACTTCAATTTACTCGATTTGGTAATCATCGTTCCCAAGGCCGATTTCTCAGTGGAAAACTCAGAAGCCATGCCCATGGTCATTCCGCCAAGCCCACCAATATTTCCACGCAAGTCGATCACTACGCCGTTGGCATGATTCTCATCGCGAATGGCTTCGCGGTATTCCGTCATCACTCGTGCAGGATCAAGAAACGCTGAGAAAAAGTAGTACCCAACATTGCCATCCAAAGTTTTCGTCTTGGTGCGAACTTTCATCGCGGGCAAATTGCCAAACTTTGTTTCGATGCCTTCTGGCTCTTCCAATTCCAAGTCAACTTCCTGGGTCTTGCCTTCGCCATCGCGCAGAACGAACTTTTTCTTGGTGCCGACTTTGCCAGTCGCAATCGAGGGAACCGCCATCGCGATCAGCGTCTCATAACGCATCGGGCCATGCGCAGCGCCGCGAATTTTCTCAGACAAATCCTCGGAAGATTTCTTGCCGATTTTCTCAACGACCCAGCCAGCTTTCACGCCAGCCTTCGCGGCGGACGAACCTTCTTCGACGCTCGATACGATGATGCCATCGTCAGTGGCGCGGAAATCCAAACCAGAAACGCCGTCGCCTGGTAGTTCGCGATCGTCGTCACTTTCTTCTTCACCCGTTTTGCCATCGGTGTCGCCCTGCTCACTGGCCTCTTCTTGCTTTTTCCCGGCTTGGGTGTCGACAACATCGTAAGACGATTCTGGGATAATGCCGTAGTGCGATAATCCAAGTTCATCAATCATTGAACCGATCACGCTACGAACCTCACCAATCGACTTAGCCGATTCGACTTGCGGTCGATACTTAGCTCTGGCTTCGTCCCAAGATTGTCCGACGAGTTCTTCATCCCAATGAACTTCGTCGATTGTTTTCCAAACCTGATCGAACGAGGCCAAATTTATCTCGAGGTCAAAACCGTTGCCGCCTTGCTTCTCTTCCTCTTGCTTCTCTTCCTCTTGCTTCTCTTCCTCTTGCTTCTCTTGAGTTTCTTCTTTCGCTGGTGCTTCTGCGGTGGCGGTTTGTGCCGTCAAAAGCCCGCCGCTGGCGAATAGAACGGCTGCCGCGACCGGAGCCCAAAAACATGCACGCTGGATGCTAAACAACTTCATAAAATCCCCGAGATTGTGTTCTACTAACGACGCCAATTTTTCCACCCATCAGTCTACTAAAAATGAAAACTGTTGGCGGTAGTTTCCCTGCATTCGGCATTCGCCCCAAAATATTGAGAATTGAGCCAAAATTCGAACGAATCCGTTTCAATTCAACCAACCGTTTCGCTTCGCACGAAGTTCAGACTATGGACGAGCAGAAAATCTCCGACCGCTTTCTCGATCCACCGCATGCGATGACCGATTCTATTCGATCAAATTTATCCCGAGTTCGCCTCGCCAAATTTGTGCTCACTGTCCTGGCAACCAAACCTTGGCACTTTCGACCGAAGCCGCCACACCGCCAATTCGTCTGGCTTTGATGCGAACGTAAGGGGCAATGTACTGGCAACGATGCGCAAAACTATCAAGTTCCGCGTCAGGCTTTGCGTGCAATGGCTCGGTTACATCTTCGATCGCAAAACCCGACCGGCACATCGTGCCAAGTATCTCCTCCCAGCGATGGACGTATTCAATGGTGCCTTCTTCTCGGATCAGGTTGGGCTTAGATTCGGGCGGCAACGGGTCTTTTGAATAATACGAGTGTTTCAGTTGATAAGCTCCTGCCGTCGATTCCAAGGAAGACTGCAAGCTCGTCGGCTGTTTGTGTTGGCTGATATAGATTCCGTCACTGACGAGAACCCGCGCAACCTCCGAGAAAACAGGAACAACACTCGGAACATAACAAGTGCTGACGGGATGAATCACAATGTCAAAACTAGCCGTCGACAAAGCCGATAAATTGTCCATCGATGCCTCAACCGTTCGGAGCGTCAGATTCCGCTGTTGAGCGACGACTCGATCCAGTTCGAGCATCACAGGACTGATATCAACGACGGTTACTTCGGCACCGGCCGCCGCGTAGATGGGGCCTTGCCGCCCCCCGCCGGCCGCTAAGCAAAGAACTTTTTTGTTGGAAATATCTTTTCCCAGCCATCCAGGGCCATCGACGGATTTGAGCGGGTCAGCGAAATCCTCATCTCGCGCCGGTTTGGCCAACCGGTTTTGCTGTTTCGCAAGCCGATCCCAAGCTGCCCGGTTGTGCCAATGGTCATCTGACGGTTTCATAATATGTCGAGGTTCGTAGTCGTTGTTTTGCGAGCCAAACGTTCAGTCAATCGAATCGAAGATTGGAAGCTAAAATCGAGCCCGAGTCAAAACGCACATCCAAATCCCCACGCCCAACAGCTTCTGTTGGGTTGGATAACGATGCCCCCCAATCTCCTCCGCCGATCGCCACGTTTCAGTTTGAACGAAGCGTCCGATTCGCTGACACCGATGCGACTGGGTTCGCCCATTTTTCAACCTACGTTCGGATGATGGAGGAAACCGAGTATGCTTTCCTGCGCAGCCGTGATCTCTGCGTTGTGCTTTACGACGAACGCGGAACCATGGGATTTCCACGACTGAGCGCCGAAATCAATGTCATCAACCCGCTAGTGTTCGAGCAAACGGTGACGGTTCAGCTAAAACTAGTTTCAATCGATGGAAAACAGATTCGGTATGAGTTTGACCTGTTTGACGAATTTCAGGAATCTTATGTAACGGGCGTGTTCGATGTCGCCTGTTGTCGATTTCCAGACAATCAGCCACCATTTGCTGTGCTGATCCCTGATCAGGTCGAAGAGGCATTGCGTGAGCCTGATGATTAAGTTGAGGATTGAACACGATTAAGCAAAAGCTTGGCTCGCCTCCCATCAGCAGACTTAGCTTTAAATCCTTTATTTCCACAAATCAATTTCACTTTCCAACCTACAGCTATTTCCAATGAGTGCACAGCAATTTGACGCGATCATGGTCGTTTCGTTTGGCGGTCCGGAGTCGATGGACGACGTCATGCCGTTTCTCGAAAACGTTTTGCGAGGCAAGAACGTCCCGCGTGAACGGATGCTGGAAGTGTCCGAACACTATCGGCATTTCGGTGGCGTCAGCCCGATCAATGAGCAAAACCGCGAACTGATTGCGGCACTCAAAGAAGAATTGGCCGCCCACAACATTGACTTGCCGGTCTATTGGGGGAATCGAAACTGGCATCCGATGCTGCCGGACGCATTACGTGAAATGAAGGACGATGGCGTCAAGAATTCACTCGCCTTCTTCACTTCGATTTACAGTTGCTATTCAGGATGTCGGCAGTACCGGGAAAACATCGCGGAAGCCCAAGCCGGATTGGGCGAAGACGCCCCGGAAGTCCACAAACTCAGAATGTCTTTTAACCATCCGCTCTACATTGATGCTTCGGTTGACCGAGTCAAAACAGCGTTGGCTGAGATTCCCACCGAACGGCAATCGCAAACGCAATTCGTGTTCACGGCTCACAGCATTCCGATGGCGATGGCCGAAGGCTGCAAGTACTCGACTCAACTTAACGAAGCCTGCCGCTTGATCATGGAACAGATTGGCGACAATCCTTGGAAGCTGGTTTACCAAAGCCGCTCCGGCCCTCCATCGCAACCTTGGCTTGAGCCCGACATTTGCGATTATCTAGAAGAACTGAAAAAGGATTCCGATGTATCGGACGTCGTCATCATGCCAGTCGGATTCGTTTCCGATCACATGGAAGTGCTTTTCGATTTGGACACCGAAGCCAAAGAGAAATGCGAGGAATTGGGGATCAACATGGCGCGAGCCAAAACAGTCGGCATTCACCCAAGCTTCATCTCAATGATTCGCGAATTGATCGTAGAACGAACTGATGGGACTGAGAAACGAGCCATTGGCGAGATGCCAGCCAACTGGGACGTCTGCCCGCAAGACTGCTGCACTTACGAACGACCGAAGGGCAGACCGGGAGGAAGGCCTGGAGGCAAACCCGGGACTAGCAGTTAAGCATCTAAGGAACGCGGGGAAATATCTTCGGCCAATTTTTGATTAACCCAACGCCGTAGACGAGATTTTTTCCGGAGGAGTTGAGTGAATGCCTCCCCTTCGGGATCGGGTTAAACGCAATACCGTTCAATGAGGAAGGACTTCGCAGCTTTCTGTCGTCGTGGAAAACCGCGAGTTCACTATGATCAATCCACGCTCTGGCGAGCGTAGGTACTCAAGCTGAGTGGTTGTAGGCCGCTATCAAGGAGCGTCAGCGACGATGATACGGCAAACACGAGCCTATCACTCAAACTGAAGTTGCCGTAACTGCGCTGCACTTGTTACGGCCTACTTTCTTACGATCCGCCATTTGCCGATTGATAGCGATGCGGATTTTCAAAACGCTCAATTTGAGTAGCTACGTTCATCGAATGGTATTGCGGCTAAACGAATCAAACGAAATTCAGAAGTTATTCTTCTCGTCATCCTAAGTTCGGCATTCGGTGCGATTTTCCGAAGCGGGGATCCTGTGTTCAATTGAGTTGTGCGAAAACGATCAAACGAATCAGATTGCCCATTTCAAAAAAGTCGAAGGGTCGGCACATGTTGCATGTTTCAAATCTCGGACGCGAGACCCTTCGACCAAGTCCTGTCTCCAGGACATTTTTTTGATACCGTTAGCAAGCAACTGATTCTTCAGTCTGCTCGAACACCAATTCGACCGGCGTTCTCAGCATATTGTAAGTGCTTGTTGTCTCACGAACGGGCATCGTGTCATTGGTGGAATCAGATTGGTAACTGATAGTTCTGGAGGCGGGTTGCTTTGCTTCCCTCATCTTTGAAACACGCGACTTTAATCCGGTCGTTCTGATGACCGCTGAGTTCTTAACATCAGCAGCCACTCTTTCCGCCCGGGCTTTCTGTGCCGGTTGGGATTGATTTTGCTGAGCCGATTCTGGCCGGGGCGTTCCGACGATTTCTCCACGCAAGACACGAATGTCGCGGGGTGCATCGATACCGATCCGAACGGCCTTGCCCTTCACTGAGACAACTTCAATGACAATTCCTAATTCCGGCAACACGATTTGCTCGTTAGCTTTGCGTGATAATACCAACATGATTCAACTCCATAGGAGAACAGGGATTCGATTTAAATGAGTGATTTTCAGTTATCGTGATTCACGACAACCCGTCAACCCGAACTAGTGTACTTTTTATCAGTAGTGGCCAAAATGCTAGCCGACCAACTGAAACTACTAAAGGAAACCTTGACTGACCGGCCATTCGCCTTCAAATCATTGACTACTCGTACCAACCGAACGTTGCTTGCTCGACCGGAGCATCGTGAACTGGCAAGGCTGGCACGGGCATGGCAGAAGTAGCAGACGATGGCTGATTGATTCGCTTCATCATCTCAGCTTGCATTTCGTATTGCTGGATCAAGCGAGGAAGCAACTCGGAAACCTTTTGCAAACCGCAACGTGACTTCATGCTGGAAAGTTGTGGGGCGTTTAGTGGCTTAATCATTTTTCAGTTCCTTCGGCGAAATCACAAAGCCCAATTGCTTTGTCTGAAACAACTATTGGCCGAAGCGATGACACGTTTGGTCCACTCGAAAATTAATCACCCGAAAAAGTTTTGAGCCTCCTCAATGCGGGTGAAAAATGCTGTCAAATACAGGCTGTTTTCGCTTGCCGATTCCAGCAAAATCCCCCATCTTTGAGTTTGTGACCTAACGTGTCACAAATTGATCCGACCTATTTTTTTCGGCCCAAACCCAGTTTTGACCAACTCATCTCGGAAACGTATTCCTTGCAACTCATCCCTGGCAACTCAATGTTTAATCTTCAGCGAGACGGCGTGCTCGTCATTCCAAGCGTTTTAAGCCCAGCAGAAATCACAGACTGGCTTACCCAACTCGAATCGAATTTTGCAGCGGACCTCGCCGCAATAAAAGATCGGCGGGGCGCTGTCTACGCCGCGCGAAACATTCTCGATTCGCTTCCCAAAGTCTGCTCGATTTGGAATCACGAGGCGATTCGTGAATTGCTGACCGAGACGCTCGGAAACGACTTCGGTCTGGTGCGAGGTCTCTACTTCGACAAACACCCGGATCGAACTTGGTCGCTGCCGTGGCACAAAGACATGACGATCGCAGTAAAAGCCAATTCACTGACTGACGATTCGCTGACATCGCACGAACTAACCAAGCCGACTTGTAAATCAGGCGTGCCGCATGTCGAAGCTCCAGAGTCGGTTTTGCAAAATATGCTGACGCTGCGAATTCACCTTGATGAAGTGACCGAAGACAACGGACCGTTGGAAGTCAGTCTGGGCTCCCACCACCATGGCAAGCGTTCGACTGAAACTCACGACGTCAAAAAAATCCTCGTGCAAGCCGGTGATGTTCTGGCGATGCGTCCGCTCGTTAGTCATGCCAGTGGCAGCTCTACACCAGGTACACATCGGCATCGGCGAATCCTGCATCTTGAATTTGCCGCAGATCGAAACTTGCCTGATGGATTTGACTGGTACGATTTCCGCACCGCACACCAAGGATAATTTTGAACAGGAGGAAACGATGGCAACAGAGAAAGCCCAAACCTAACTTCTCCGTTCGCCCCGGGGCCACCCGTTTTTCCATTTGTCGCCTGTTGCAAAAAATCAGGTTTTCGTAGCGCTCGTAGTGTTACTCTCCTTTGATTGAGCATGCCCACGCAAGCGAGGGCATGGCACC
>CAZPTT010000034.1:0-21498 GCA_964589435.1 uncultured Pirellulaceae bacterium | reverse complement strand
CCAATCACCTTCCCAATCACCTTCCCAATCACCTTCCCAATCACCTTCCCAATCACCTTCCCAATCATCTGCGACATCTGCACACCAGCTACGAAATCTGCAAACCCACTTCGATGACCAACAGGCAACGAAGTAACAAAGCAACAAACGGGCGGATTGAACAGGAGGAAACAAACTCCGCGCAACATTTGAGACCAATGTTTTTCAACGAACCGTAAAAACGCGGAACAATCGAGACCCGCGAACATCGTTTCACGTTGACCCACTTTTTCCACCCAACTAAAATGGAACTGCGATCGTTGGAAAAGCGGCAAGGCATGGTAACCGTCAATGAGTGACAATCTCCAATCCAACGACAAACCGATGTCGAATGAATGTCAACAAACCGAGACAGCTCAAAACCTAACGCTGATACTTTATCGGCCATGGCTCCAAACGCGATCAGTCCGCTTGTCGCGATTCCCAATCGCCGAGTACCCGCTTGGCTGATGTCGGTGCTTCTCCACACGATCATGTTCGTGTGTATTCTCTTGGCTTTACGAACCGTTCAACGAGGCGCCAGCGAAGTAGAAAATCGCACCGGCGGAATTGTCCTTGTCGACACTCAATCCGAAACGACGGAATACCTATCCGAAGGCGACGTTGAGGAAACGACCAACCAAGCTGCATCCGATTCCAGCCCACCTCCGTTAGCCGCCAGCACAGAACTTCCTCCGGACTTGCCGGGGATGGACGCATCTCAATCGCCGATCACCGGAGTTGGGGACCAGTTGGCCGAAATGCTTCCGGGTGCCGACTCACTGATCGAGGGCGAACCTCTCAATCTGAAAATTGGCGGCAAGGTCACCACCGAAGTCTTCGGGATCAAAGGAACTGGCTCGCGATTCGTTTACGTTTTTGACCGATCCAAAAGCATGGAAGGCTACAACGCGAAACCGCTGTTAGCCGCTCGCCAAGAATTAATGCAGAGCCTAAATTCGCTTGGCACTAGCCAGCAATTCCAAATCATCTTCTACAACGACAATGTGAAAATTTTTCAGCATGGTGGTCTTTCAACCATGTGCGACGCCAATGAAGACAACAAACTGGCGGCGAAGAATTTTGTCCGCTCCGTCGGAGGCGATGCCGGAACGGATCATATCAAAGCGCTCAAGCGTGCTTTTCAATTGGGCCCCGACATCATCTTTTTACTGACCGACGCCGAAGGCGGATTCACGCGAGCTGAACTCCAAGAAGTCAGTCGCCGCAATCGCTCCGGAGCCATCATCAACGCGATTGAGTTTGGTGAACGTCGGGGTGGCGATCGCTCGCTGGAAAGACTGGCTCGTGACAGCGGTGGCCAATACGTGTTCAAGAACATCCGCTCCCTTCGACTCGAAGGTGACAAATGATGACGATTTTGAACCCAATCGTTTGGAAATCCAATCGGTGCTACTCGAATCGGTGCTTCTTTACGACCACCGTCCGCTATCTGCTGGCGATCATCGGACTGCTGATCTCAAGTCAAACCGGATTTGCTCAGCAGGCACCTGACATCGTCATCAGCAAACGGAAAAATTCAACCGAGACCGTCAAACGAAAAGGCGAAATCACTCAGTGGCGTGGCGCCTCAATAACACTGAACGTCAACGGCCGCGAACGCGTGCTCGACAACGATGAAATCGTGGAAATAAAAACTAGTTGGCACCCATCTTATTTGGCCGGCCTTGAAGCACTCAACGCCGGCGACTTGGATACTGCGCTGGGTAAGTTTCAAACCGCGATCAGCCTGGAATCCAGGCCTTGGGCGCAGCGGATTATCCGGGCCGACTTTATTCGGGCTTGTACCGCCAGCGAAAATCACTTGGCGGCGATTCAGCAATTTCTTGCCATCATCAAAGAAGACCCTTACACCCGGTTCTTTCACCTTTGCCCGCTGCAATGGGTACCAGCCAATCACGGACTGACAGCTCAGGCACAAACATTAATGGGTTCGCAAGAACCGGCATCGCAATTGATTGGCGCGAGCTGGCTATTGACCGGCGCCGACCGCGAAAAAGCCGAACGAGTGTTGAATGAGCTTAGCCGCGACATTGATCCCAACATCAAATACCTTGCCATCGGTCAGTTATGGCGCACCCGCAGCTTGACCATCAACCAACGTCAAATCGAAGTTTGGAAGAAGCTGATGACAAGAATGCCCAAGCAGTTGAAGCCGGGACCTTGGCTGGTTTTGGCAGAGGCGCAAGCAAGGCTTGGCGAAAAAGATGAAGCAACGATCAACCTGATGCGAATTCCCATCCTCTATCCCGAACAGATCAGCCTGTCCGCAACCGCACTTTATCGAGCCGGTACTTTGCTGGGCAACTCTGGCAAACGAACCGAGGCAAAATTGGTGTGGAGTGAACTAAAACAAAAATACCCCGCTTCAATATGGGCTCGCCAAGCACCGAAGCTCGAGTAGCTCAACTCTCGAATGCAATTGTTCTTGGAACTCATGTTTGCAAAGCCAAAACCAAATTCAACGCTTGTACACGATCCACGTAGCCACACAAACCAACTTCAAATTCCAGGCCAACATGATGCCGAACCCGAAACAACCAAAAGGCAAAAGCCGATTGCCATGGGCTGCCACGAGAATTCTCGCGACGCTTGCAACAAGTGGGATGATCGTACTTTGCTTGCTGACCAGCATCTCCCAAGCCACAACACCGCTTCAGCCAACGCCGGAAGCAGAGGACGCACCCGCAGGATTTTTGCAAATCCTGTTCTCGGGTGGAATCGTTGGTGCGATTATGATTTTCATCTTGCTCGCGTTGTCGATCACGGCAGCGTACTTGATTTTCGACCACCTCATGACGATTCGCCGTGGCGACTTGATGCCGGATGGACTGGGCGAACAAGTTCGACAATGCCTTGTCGCCGGCGATGTTTCGGGAGCCCAAGAAGCCTGCAATGCCCAACCCAGCTTTCTGTCGTTTGTGCTGATGCACGGAATTGCCGAATTGGAATTCGGGTGGAACGCTGTTGAAAAATCACTCGAGGATGCGTTGGCCGAGCAATCGGCTCGGCTGTTTCGAAAAATAGAATACCTATCGGTGATCGGAAACATCGCGCCGATGGTCGGATTGCTTGGCACCGTCATCGGTATGATCATCGCGTTTCAAAACGTCGCCTCGACACAGGGAACCGCCAGCGCCCCGCAGTTGGCTGAAGGCATTTACCAAGCGTTGGTGACAACAGTGGGAGGCTTGATTGTAGCGATTCCTTCGATCGGGGCGTTCGCAATTTTTCGCAACCGTATCGATCAGTTTGTTGCCGAAGCTGCTTACGTTGCTCAGCACGTATTCGGCCCACTTCGAAGAAGCAGAAAAAAGTAGGCAGAAAAAAGTAGGCAGAAAAAAGTAGGCAGAAAAAAGTAGGCAGTAGGGAAGGAGAAAAGGCTGGAGAAGAAAGCAAAAAGAGAAGTGCAAGAATTACGTGGCGCGGCAGACACTGTCCAAAATCGTGCTCGTACTCGTACTCGATTGGCAATGAACTGGTACTTGTACCCTACTTCATTGCCAAACGAGTACGAGTACCGCCGATGGCTGAGTAGGAGTACGAGAAAGTGAAAAATGGGCGCCTCGGCAACGCCGACATGGTGTTGTCCACCGAGAAGTGCCAAACTTTATTGCGAATAGATGTACTGACAAAAGACATGACGACCCAAAACTAGCGCCGAACCAATACTCCAAACTGACTCATGAAATCACCACGGTACAAACCGAATCGAAAGTACGGCTTCAACATGACGCCGATGATCGATGTGGTGTTTTTGTTGATCATCTTCTTTCTCGTGTCCAGCCATTTGGCGCGTCAAGAATCACAAATGGATTTGGAACTACCGGTGGCAGCCGCCGGCGAAGAAGACACTAGCCAAGACGTTCCCAGATTAACGATCAACGTCAAAGCCGACGGAACACTTTGGTTGGCCGGACGTCCGATCGCAGCCAATCAACTGACGACTCGCTTCGCCGCCGCCCAAGCTAAAGAAGGCGAGAACATCGAAGTTCGGATCCGTGGTAGTCGATCAGCACCCTACTCCGCCGTCGAGCCGATCATGCTGGCCTGCACCGGAGCCAAGATCTGGAAAGTGTCCTACGCTGTCTACCGCGAGGACCAACAATGAAGCGCAACAGCCCACTCGTACGCCAAGGAAGCGAAACCGACTTGGACACCGCGATGACACCCATGATCGATGTCGTGTTTCTGCTGTTGGTGTTTTTCGTTTGGACAGCCAGCTTCCAAATCGTCGAACAAATTTTGCCAACAACAATGTCGGCACAACTTGGATCCGAACAATCTGACGTTCAGCCACCGCCAGAGCCACAAGACTTTGAAGACGTGGTGGTCAAAATTGGCTGGGACGGGCAAGCCGTCAACTGGTCGATTAACGCGCAACCATTGGATTCACTAAAAGCCGTCGGAGCACAACTGACAACGATCTCGCAAATTCAAACCGAAGCCACCGTAATCTTGCACCCACAAAAAATCGTCCCGCTAGGGCACGTGATTGAAGTTTACGATGTTGCCAAAGGCGTTGGGTTCGAAAAAGTTTCATTCGCCGTTAACTCGCAGGAAAAGTAAATGGATCGACTGCGAACATCTGACGGGCAAAAGCTTGGCCCACGAATATGCACCGCACAAGTGGGCAACGCACCAATGAGAACTGCTGTTTTGCTTTGCGCGATTCTGCTCCTGGCTTCATCAGTGCAACCAGCGGCTTTTGCTCAATCCGCCGGCAATTCTTCCAGCCAACGAGCCAATCAATCGGAAGACGCAAAACTCGTCGAAGGACTTCGACTGAGGAGACTTTTCGGATTGGCCGAACAACATTGCCAAGGCATTTTGCAAACGACTGAACTCAATCCAACCGACGAAGCCATCTTCACGATCGAGTTGATCAAAACGAAAACTGCACAGGCGATTCTTCGTGGAGGAGACGAAAGAGCATCGGCTTGGCAAGCCACCGAAGAAACGGCCAACCAGTTCCTGATTGATTTACCTGAACACCCACGCCGCCTACTTGTCCAAGTTCAATCCGCACTCAGTCGCCTGTCGCATGGCCAGCTGTTGCGGCAAGAGTTGGCGGCGGATATCGCGCCGGAATCCGCCCGCACAACAGCTTTGGAGCAACTACGTCAAGCGCGTTCTCAGTTTAATGAAACTCGACGCACGATTGCAAAATTGATTCCCGAACGACGTGCCAGAACGCCTGCCGAACATGAGCTGTCCAGCGAAGAACTGCTGACACTCGACAACAACATTGCTTATCAACTAGCGATCACCAACGTGAATCGGGCTCAGTTGTATGCGGTCGACGATCGTCTCAATCGCTCCGAAGCACTTGTCAGCGTTCTTGATGATCTGGAAGACGTCAAACGCCAAACTTCTGCCGGCCAACCGCTGTGGTGGGAGAGCCAAGTCTTGCAGGTCGAGTGTTTTCGCCTGCTTGGTCGCAATGCCGACGCCAAAGCCACGCTCGACAGAATGGTTGACGCGATCGAACCCGACACTGCCGAGCCCGCTTCGCTGCTTGAACAGAAGATCCGTTTTTACAGTGATACCGGAAACCGTAGTGGATTGCTTGAAACGCTTCAGGCCGCGGCCCGACGAGGCGCTCAAGCCAACAGCAATACTCCGAAGCTTGACCTGGCGCGGGTCGAGGCGATGCTGGGACTTTCAGATCGCGCAACTGGCAAAGAACAAGAACAATGGTTGGCCCGCGCTGCACAACTGACTCGCATCATCGAACAGCAACATGGTGGTTACTGGGGACGCCGCGCGGAGCTCGTTTTGATTGGCTCGGCCGCCGCAGATTCAAATTCTGGCGGTGGCACCAACGAGATGACGACGAAAAACAACGGGACCAGTGACACGTCTGCCAAACTGGATATCCGAATTCGATTGGCCAAACAAGCGATGGAGAAAGGCCGTTTTGATGATGCAGTAAAAGCCTACGACGTGGCGGCACAGATGGCGAAAGACGCAGGCAATCGCGAACAACACTTCACGCTAACGGTTTTGGCTTGCCAAGCACTTACGAAACTGAATCGAAATGCAGCGGCGGCCGAACGTTTGGTCGAGCTGGCGAATTCAAACAAAAATTACATTCATGCCAGCGCAGCTCATCAGCTCGGCTGTTGGAATTGGGCTCAGTTGATTGCTGGCGATTCAGAAAAGCAAAAACGGTTCATCGAGTTGCTTGATCAGCATTTGCTGAACTGGCCAGAGGCAACGACAGCGAATCAAGCGCATGTTTGGCTGGCGGGCCAACGACAAACGGCGAAACAGTGGAAACCGGCTTTTGATTCATACGTCAACGTCGCCACCACCAGTCCGTTGTTTGGCGACGCAATGACACGGGCCGTTTACTGCGCCAATCAATTTCTTAAAGACGCCCTGAATGACGCCGATTCGAATCAACAAGATACTGCGGCGATGGCGATCTTGAAGCAATTTGAAAACCTAACCAATACGAGCCAGCCCAATTCACTTGCTCAGTTTCAAGCACTGCTGGCTCAAGCCGAATTCGGATTGCAGCATGGCGTCACCAAGCCGACTCCGTTGATAGCACCTCTCGAACAATTGATCACTGTTTCAACTCAGCCCGCAATCGTCGGCAAGGGACAGGCTCTATTGCTGGCGGCCAGCGCTCATACGGATTCGCTTGAGCCTGGACTCTCGCGCGAACTTCTGGGCAAGATTAGCAAGAACCAAGCTTGGCTGGCGACCGCTGAAAATAGTTTGGCTGCGATCGCACTCCATCACCCAAGTATGGCAACGCCAGCCGCCAAAACAATTCGTGTTCGGATTATTGATCAGGCACTAACGCTACCGCTCGAGGAACGCCAAAAAACGGCTTGGTTATATCGGCAAGCCTCAGCCTTGTCCGATTCGGGTGATCAATCGAAAGCACTTTCGACGCTGGAAGGATTGGCTGAAAAATTCCCTCGCGATGCAACCGTTCAAATCAAGATCGCGCGATTGCAAAGCGAGCTGTTTGGAGAATCGGAACCGATTCGACCGCTTACCAAATGGCGAAGATTGGCGGCTCAACTGAAACCACATACCGACAATTGGTACGAAGCCAAACTCAATGTCGCACAACTGTTGGAACGTTCTGGAAAAAAGGAAGACGCCAAGAAACTGCTTGAGTATTTGAAAGCAATTCCTCCGGGGTGGGATAACTCACGTTTCAAGAACGATTTTGAAAGCCTGCTACGAAAGTGTAAGGCGTGACGAAAATTGGCGGGACGCATAAAATGGGTTTCCGTGTTCACCTGGTGCAACCACGTGCCGACCGTGTGCCGACCGTGTCACCTCAAGTGCTTCTTTGACATGCTAACCTTTGTGTTTTGCGAAACGCTCGCCTAAGATGACTGCGACACCAAAGTTGCACATCTATTTCCAAACTTACTCCGCGAATCCAATCATGGAAACAAGAACTAAAATGTCACGAAGCACCCCGAGGGTAATTCTGTTTTTGCTTTGGTTCTTCTTAATTGGATTCAATCATCTGAACCAAATTCATGGCCAGGAAACGGCTGAGAAAGCTCCGGAAAAAGCGCCGGAAGCTTCTGCCGATCCCGACTTTCTAAATGCAGATAAAAACTCAGACGGTTCGCTTGACTTCAATGAACTGCAGGGCATGTGGGTAAAGAATTTCGCCGAATACATTCGCGGATTGGACGCCGACGGAGATAGTCGCATTTCACCCGAAGAATACAAACGACATCGTGAAATGCTTGAATCTGTTTGGAAAAAGAAGGAAGCGGCTCCTCCGCAGGCAGTGGTCGCCGAGTTTACTGAAACGTACAACCAACGTTTCCTTGGAAAAAACCCGAAGATTGGTACAACAATCGATGGCTTGATGGCGTTTGATGAAGACGGCAACGAGTTCGATTTTGATGACTTGCGAGGGAAGTACACGGTGATCAATTTCGGCTGTTTAACCTGACCGCCGTTCTTAAGAAACGTTTCCAGTTTGGAAACTGTGTACCGAGACTACCGCGACAAAGATGTTCAGTTCTTTTACGTTTACAAATCCGTTGAACATAGCGAGGTCAACAACTTCGTTTCTGCTTTCACCGTTGAAGAACGGCTGAAGCACATTGCGATCGCCAAAGAGCGTTTCCAATCCGAAATTCCTTGGATTTGCGACACACTCGACAACGAAGTCAAGTACGCGTTCGGCAGCGCTCCTAACGGCGAATTCATCTTGGATCCAGAAGGGAAGATCGTTCGCAAACGATTTTGGAGCGATCCCAAAACGCTCCGCAGCGATTTGGAAGAACTGGTTGGCAAATCAGATACGCTGACCAAAGTCGAAGACTTGCCTACTGCTTTCACGCCAGAGCCGAACGTGATCGCCAGTGGCGTCGTTCCTCGGGTTGAAATACCGGCTGGCATGTTGCCGTTGAAAATCACTCCTAAATTGGACGAAGACAATCCGTTTTTTGCGAAGCTCCGCGTTGAGGCTTCGAGGGAACTGATGCAAACTGGAATGGGCAAAATTTACTTCGGTGTTTATCTGGATCCGATTTACAATGTTCACTGGAATAATCGAGCGGGCAAAGTCAAGCTGGAAATCGACTACAACGACTCGATGATGTTTCACGAAAACGAACTCGAAAGTGATGACGTTGAAGTGGATGCCGACATCGACCCGCGTCAATTTTTAGTCGAAGCCGCCACTGAAGGACGCCCTGCTCCTCTCAAAGTAAAACTGACTTACACCGTTTGCGATGACGCAGAAACATTCTGCAAAGAAATCACACAGCACTACACCATCAACCCGAAGCCCAACCGCGATCTGGGCACGCGACCTGGCGTGTTTCTCAACGGGCTGTTTGCGAACCTTGATGAGATGGACAAGAACAAGGATGGCGATTTGACGGTTGACGAATTGCCGCCGGGCAAAGTCACTTTGTATATTGGTCACATGGACGCCAACGGAAACGAAGTGATCGAGAAGTCTGAGATTGAACGCTTCCGAAAAATGTTCAATAACGGTCGGGGAATCACGCCTTACAACGACGGCGACCAGCCAAAGGAAACGGACGACCAATCGAATGAGAAGAACCCGATCGAATCGAAAGATTCGGAAACTGGAAAGTCAAAAACCGATTCGCCGAATGCCAAGTCTGATGACGGCCCTGCGAATGATAAATGAGTTCGCTCGTTTTTCAATCTGACTCAATTGGCAATCGCTCCTCAATTGGCAATCGCTCTTAACTGTCGCTCAAATTGCGAGGCCGCTTGTAGCTATCCCCAGCGAATTGGATTTCTTTACCAAGCCCCGAGTTTCACAGACACTAACTTGCCTATGAATGGGGAAGCTTATTTCGTGATAGAACCGATCGATTCGCGAACTCTGTTAGGTTTCCGTAGTCCTGTGTGAAACTTTCGAAATGATCCTGCAGCCACGACAGCAATTCGGTGAGTCAATTATTGAACTGTTGGTTGCTAGACTTTAGATTGTGGTTGCCAGAATTCATGGGTGTCTTGGATTCTGTTAGGGATATCAATTGGGGCGAATACCATGCAGTCTTGCATTCGAGTGATTTTGGTTCTAACTGTTCTTGCCTTACTTTCCTGCCCATCTGTGGCTCAGGAAAAGAACTACCACGCATTAGTATTGGGTAACAGCGAGTATACCGCTGGAGCATTAAAGAACCCCGTCAACGATGCGTTACTGATGGAATCGACTTTGAAAAAATTGGGATTCAAAGTCACCCAAAAATCCAATCTCGATCAGCAAGGGATGGAAGAAGCAATTCAAAGTTTTTGTTCAAGCCTACCCAAAGGCAGCTTGGCGATGTTCTTTTTTGCTGGCCACGGCGTGCAAGTCAAAGGACAAAACTATTTGATTCCCGTCGATGCGAAACTAGAATCTGAAGCATCGGTTAAATACAAAACAGTGGCGCAGAACTTCGTGCTCGATGCGCTTTACGATGCCCAAAGCAGCCTCAACGTCATCGTGCTTGATTGCTGTCGCGACAATCCTTTCGAGCGATCATGGAAACGAAGCGCCAATTCAACCGGACTGGCGGGAATCGATACACGTTCCATTCCGCAAGGCACATTTATTGGCTACGCCACCTCGGCGGGTCAAACAGCCAGCGATGGAAAAGGAGCTAATTCGCCGTACACTCAGGCATTGTCCGAAGCCATTTCCAAAAAGCCCAAAAATGGCCTAAAAATGCGAGACGTTTTCTATTCGGCCAGCAAAGCCGTCTATCGCCAGACAGGCCAAGAACCAGACTTGTTCTTCAAACCATTTCAAGACGAATTTTACATCGTGCAACCAGCTCCAGAAACAGTCTTGGCCTTTCCGAACAACTTTCCAAACAAATCAGTAGAACCAAAAATCGAATCAAAAGTTGCGGCAAGTACGAAGCCGCCCACCAAAACTCCCAAGGCAGCTTCGGCTCTCCCATCCAATGCAGCCAACACTTCTAAGCCGCCTCGTTCGACCGCTGGGCAAGCCTTGCTAAAGCAGGCCAATAGTTTTTTCAGTGAGTCTCGATACGACTTGGCCATAAATGCTTACACCGCGTTGATTAACGATCATCAAATTGACGATGCATTGCGCGTTCAATCACGGAAAGCACGTGGCGCGACGTACCTTGCTCGCAGTCACGAAAATGATATCAGCTTGGCGATCGTCGACTATCTGGCCGCTGGTGAAAAAGGAATTCGCTTGAGTGTGCAAACCAGTTCAGCAAAAGTTCAAGTCGGCAAGACTACAAAATTAACGTTACAGAAAAATCAAAGTGTCCGAATCACTCGCCAGAAAGAGAAGTGGTTGTGGGTCGATTCTCCCTTAGGCGATCCTAGTCTGAGCGGATGGGTCACGAAGACAAGTTTCCAAAACAAGGCTGCAAAACTTGCTACGACCGAACCCAAAAAAACTAAGTCGGTGAAATCCACCGTCTCTCAGCCAAAAACGTTTCAACCAAAAACATCCCAGCCAACCAACAGTTCTCCGGCTTTCGAAAGTGTGAACAACTCTAACTTTAGCACCTACAAAGAACCAACCAGCCAGCCCTACATTCCACCAAACGGATCGAGCGGATTAAATCCGACCAACTCCAACATCTCGACGAATAACGTTTCTAATTACAGCAAACCAGGTTACTCGAATTCGATTCCCGGCAATCAGCCAGCTGTGTACAAGGGCTCGGCGTCAAACGGATTTTATGACAGCCAGGGCCGATTGATTTCGATGCCAGAGAATACAAGTGGTTCCGGCATCACGAACTCAACAAGAAACGGCACTGTGGATTCGAGGTATTTGCAGCCTCAACCATCAACAATGATTCAACGCGACCAATTTGGTCAGCCGATCACTACCAATCGCTCGGCACGCTCAAGCTCGCCATCCTCTTCACTCCAAGATCAACGCTATCCTTCACAAGGCCAAACGATCGGTAGCCCGCCATATTCAAACCAATCCCTCTCACATCAGCAATTTCCATCGGGCCAACAAGTTCGCAGTCAACAATTCGTTAATGGTCAGCAAGTCAGAAACGGGCAAACGATCATTAACGGGCGAACCGGACGAACAACCCAAGGCATGACCTATCAAAACGGAAATCAACAACGTTTCGTCCAACAGGGGAACGGTCAGCCGGGAATGATTCGGCAACAAGGAAGTGTCAACCAATTTGGGCAGCCGTCCTCTTCTCAGTCACAATTCATGAACAACAGCAACAGCGGGCAATTTGGCCAGCCGCAGCCGAGTGGATCAAGCAACAGCTTCTATCAGAACTTCATTCAGCAGAATGGTCGGCCACCAAGCGTTTGGCAAACACCTCAATGGGAAAATGCCGCGGATCGACGTCGGTTGCGGCAGCAAGGTCTGATCAAGTAATCCAATACCGCGAAATGGCTTAATCAGCGTTTCGTTAGCTTGAACTTGAATGGACTCACCCAACAAACAAAAAGCCCATCGGAAATTCCAATGGGCTTCGTAATTGTTCTTCTTCAATTCAACCAGTTGAACTAGTTGTTTGGAGAGTTGTTATCTGGATCTGAGATCGCGATGATTCCGCCAGCTGCTCCACCGAGAAGCAGCAATCGGCCCATTCCGCTGCCGCGAAGTCCGCCGCGTGCACCGCGGAATCCACCGCCACTGAATCCACCGCCATTGCTGTAGCCAGCGAAGTTTCCAGAGCAACCACATGAGCCACCCGAGGCGGCACCGTTTCCGATGGATGATCCAGCGTACTCAACAGGATAGCTTTCGTACGAAGGCTGAGCGTAAGTCTGATTGCCTACTGCGTAGTCGACTGACTGGTCAACAAAGCTGTTGTCTTGCTGGCAGGTCAAACACACATCAAGTGAGGTTGGCACAAGGCGTGGAGTACGAGTGTAACCAACTTGAGTCATTGGAGAATCTTGCCCGACTGCTTCGAAACGAATGGCAGCCAAACCGTTGGAACCCGCAGCGACGAAATCGTAGACGCCAGGCTGAAGATCTGGAACTGTGTAGGCACCCTGCTCATCGACTTGAACTTCAGCGATCCGTTGACCGTTTTGAATCAAGTAAACAGTCGTTCCACGAACTCGTTCGCCTTGACCGAAGAGGCTAACGACTTGACCATTTAGCTGGCCGTTAACCAAACGGACTCGGTTGGCACCAGCGACAGTCGAAGGTTGAGCTGTGTTCAACTCAGCAGCTTGCATGATCTGATCAGCAACTTGCGTCGGCAAACTTTTGGCGACGATCTGATTGATACCTGAAAACTGTGGAGATACAGCAGCGGCTTCCATCAAGTTAACTTGATTTTGCCCCGTGTTTGCTGTGACGTAGACGCCGTATGCAGCGAAGCCAGTTTGGCCGGTGGCAACGAACGAGTAGGGACCAGGAGCCACGTTGGCAACGGTGAAACTTCCACCCGTTGTCGTTTGAGCTTGATAAGCAACCTGACCGTCACGAACAAAGTAGATGCTTAGACCTGAAAGTCCGGCAGTGTTCTTGGTGGTCGCATCCATAGATGCGATACGTCCATCGATGGCTCCGTTGGCGTTCAACGAAATCGTGTGCGATCGCTGTACCAGAGAATCGTTTGCCGAAGTAACGTAACCAGGCATGTCGCCCATGTTCGCTTCAACTACTGAATTCTGAGGTGCCCACTGTTGTGCAGAGACTGCACCAGTTGCGACAAGTGTCAATGCAGTAAGCATGAGACTTGACTTAATTTTCTTCCATTGATTCTTCATTCGATTCACTACTTACGATTATGTGTTTACAAAACTCAGGAAACAGATCACCAATGATCCCGTTATCATTTCTGCTTCCTGTCCTCGGTAAAAATTTACGCCACGACTAAGGTCAGACAAGAAACTTGTCTGAATTTAAGAACCAAAAAATCAGTTCTCCGAGGTCGAGGTGTTTCAGTTTGCACAAGCCAATTTTCTAAAGAAAAGCTCAAGTCGAAAATGACTGCGTCTCAAACGTCTATTCGTTTCTAAATCCTGATTTAATTTCTTCGGCTATCGACCAGTTGATCTTCAGCAACAGGGCAGACGACATTGATCACAAATAAAGTGGTTGCGACAAACGCGCCGTACAGCAGAACTTGAAATAGAAACATGCGTCTTTCCTCCATGAGTTTGTTAAAACACATTGGAGGAACGATGCAATTCACAGGCCAATTCGCTCGCGGCTTTCACCGTTGAGCGAATTCGCATTCTTTTTGTTGCTTTTTCGTTGAAAAGGCTCGTATCGAGTAGAGTGCTATCGTCATCAAAACGATGGACACGTGTCATCGCAGTTTATATTGCCAATTGGCCAGACCGCCCTGCATTTTCCCCAACCGTCAAACTCACACTTTCAAGCCTGCCAATTCAAACATGGCCAGGCTTCATCTACCAACGGTCAGGATTGACCGTTGGCATTTCTTCCATCGACTGATCCGATCTTTGATGACCAGACTTCTGTTTACCAAGGAGCTCGAACAGGAGAAACGCCCATTTGATCTGTGCTTGATGGCCAATACGGTGCGTTGGAAAACATCCCTTGGCCGCCACCAATCAAGCCTGCATCAGAACGACCATACTGATGGTGAATTGGAGTGCTGCGAACTTGACCGACGCCCCAGGCGTAGGTGGTGTGGTATGCCGAAGTTGGCGGAACCACCAAAGCGGTTGGTTCATTCCAACGCCAGTGATTGTGTTGACCATGCCAAGGACGGGCGGCCGCTTCACTTTGATTCCATTGATGCGTCAGCCCGGCATCAATCCCGCTGTTTGAGTACGTGTACACTGGACGTGGACTGAACGGGTTGTGAGCAGCCATTTTCAAGGAGCGTCGAAGTGGAACGCGACCGACGTCATTGGCCTGCGTCATGCCTTCTTGGCCTATGCCGCTGTAAATTGTTCCACCGCCACTTCGCCGTAGCAGTTGGGCATTTGCATCCGCTGCTGTAGCAATCACCACAATGGCCATCGCAACACTTAGGATAAGCACAGTTTTCTTCATTGGTTTGACCCTGTTGTTCTTCAACTGCACAGAGTCACGCCACCTTGCGCTGCCCTGCGTTGTGATCTTTACGAAGGCGTCCTGCCCTCGACAACTTATTTTGATACCAGCCAAGCCATGATTGCTTGACTGGTATTTTCTGCTTCGTTTCAATTCTCAATCGAGGTTAGCATTTCAGCCGACCCAGAATCTGCTTCGGATTCGACAAACAGCATCATCGTTTGATTGTCTGATCAGCAGTTGCGTTGGCCGCACAACTTCCAGAAGCACAACCGCCTGAGTAAACCTCGCCACCGTAAACTTCACCGCCACCGCAGTTGCCGCTGGCACAACCGCCACCGAAACCACCAAAGCTTCGTGTTGAGCTGCAATCGCCATCCAAGCAGTATTTACGCTTGTTGTAGCGCCACTTGAGACCGGATGTGATTCCACCAGAGAACGGCATTGGGCCCATGTGATTCGACCCGCTTTGCCAACGAACTTGCGTCTTGTTCAAAGCGTTGTAGCCGCCGTAATATCCGCCTGTGTTGTAGTAGTTGTAATAGTTGCGGGTGTGCTGATGCATCATTTCATGTGGCATCAGCGGCTGATACGTGTAGTAAGAATGTCCCACGTTGGCCGGCACGTAATGCGGAGCCATGTACATACCGGCTTGAGTCGTGCTCGCGCCTGGCTGAGTGTAGTACTGCGAAAACAAATTGTTCGCCGAATTTCCTTCTCCGAACTGAGCAGATGCGGGGACGGCAGTGACAGACATAAATGCAACAGCAATGGTTGCCACGAGTAGACTTCGGACCATCTATTTAAACTCCATTTTCCCACGACGAAAAATCGTCGTTCACGACTAAAATCCCTTTTGACGGAAAGACCGCCCCGTAGTTGTTTCGACCAACCCAGAATTCAGGACTCAATAAATCTGACAACTAGCCGTCAATCCTCAAACTTGCATGACTACAATCGGCAAAACCGTCTGTGACCAAAACCACCTGATTGGTATACTCAGCCCAAACCTCCCGCGTTTTCACTGAGCCATTTTCAAACGACGATTCGTCCGACGTTTTCCGCTGGGAATCTGTGGCTTCTGAGAAAAATTGCCGATTCCCAAGATCCATGTAGTTAGGAATCGAAACGGTTTCGATAACACCTTCACTAACTTGCACCAGCGTTTCGATTTCAAAGGTATAGAGACTTGGCCAAACGTCGCCCCGCAAAAAAGAAAGCCAGCAGCAAGGCAAAACGCAAACCGGCAGCTTCAAAATCAAAGAAGAAGAAAGAGTCTTCTGAAAATACGCTTTTTGACGATTTGGTCGAAGAACCGCTGGATGTCGTGCCGCTTCGATTAGCGGCTCAAAAGCGTTACCTGAATTATTCACTGTCGGTGATTACCAGCCGTGCCCTGCCCGACGTTCGCGATGGGATGAAACCAGTCCAGCGTCGGATCCTTTATACGATGAGCCGGCAAGGGCTGACGCACACCGCGAAGCATCGCAAATCGGCCACCGTCGTTGGTGATGTGATGGGACGTTACCACCCGCACGGCGATAGTTCAATCTACGACGCGCTGGTTCGTATGTCGCAGTCGTTTGCGCTGCGGATGCCGTTGGTGGATGGAAGCGGAAACTTTGGTTCGATCGATGGCGATAATGCCGCGGCGATGCGTTACACCGAATGTCGCCTGACTGCGATCTCGGCTCAAATCCTGGAAGACCTCAGCACGCGCACGGTGGCGTTCAAGCCAAACTACGACAACAGTAAAGAAGAACCGGTTGTTCTTCCCAGCCGCATTCCCAACTTGCTGATCAATGGTGCGACTGGTATTGCTGTTGGAATGGCCACCAACATACCGCCTCATAACTTGAAGGAGCTCTGCCGAGCGCTTTTGAAGCTGCTCAAAGATCCGGAAATCAAAGATTACCAGTTGGTCGCCAACGACGCCGTGCAGGGACCAGATTTTCCAACGGGGGGTCAGGTGATCAACACCAAAGAAGAACTGCGCGAGATTTACGCGACCGGACAAGGCGCAATCAAACTGCGTGGTACCCACAAGATCACGGGAACCAAAGCCTCGCGCGTACTACAGATCGATTCCATCCCGTTCACGGTCAATAAGGCCGTGATGGTCGAGCGAATTTCGGAGTTGGTTTACTCTGGCAAAATGCCTTTGGTAACGGAAGTCCGAGACGTTTCGACGGACGACATTCGCGTTGACCTGGTGCTAAAAAAAGGCGCAGACGAAAAGAAAGTCCTCGCCTTCCTTTATAAGAACAGCCAACTGCAAACAAATTTCAACGTCAACATGACTTGCCTGGTGCCGACTGAAAACCCAGAAGTCGGTCAGCCCAATCGGCTGGGCCTCAAAGAGATGCTGTGGCACTTCCTGCATTTCCGCCTCGAGGTCGTTACCAAACGACTGGAAAACGAGTTGGCGGCTCTCAACAAACGAATCCACATTCTACGCGGCTTCGTGACAATCTTCGACGCACTCGATGAGATCATCAAAATCATTCGGCGCAGCGATGGCAAGGCCGATGCCGCCGTAAAAATCATGAAGCGGTTTCCTGCCAAACCGGGTCGGGCCGGTAAGAACGAAGGCCTCGACGAAGAACAAACCGAAGCCATCCTCGAACTGAAGTTGTATCGTTTGGCTCGTCTGGAAATCAACTTGATCCAGGAAGAACTCAAGAAGAAAGAGAAACGGGCGCGGGCCATTCGAAAACTACTTAATGAGGATACGAAAGACACCAATGCCTCGGGACGTTGGGGCATCGTCCGATCAGAAATCGAAGTGCTCATCAATGACTTCTGTCAGGACAGCAACTCAAAACGGCGGACGACCATTAAAGCCGTCGGCAAAGAAACAGAGTACACGGCTGAAGATTTCATCGTCGCTGAAGACTGCCACGTTTTGCTGACCGTTGATGGCTGGGTCAAACGACAGAAACTGATTGCCGATCCAGAAAAAAGCCGCTTGCGTCAGGGCGACAAAGTCCTTGCCTGCGTTGCCGGATCAACTCGCAAGACAATTGGGTTCTTTTCCTCAACGGGCGTTTGTTACACCGCGCGAATGATCGACATTCCTGCGTCGACGGGATTCGGCGAACCGGTTCAAAAGCTGTTTAAGCTTAAGGACGGAGAACGCATCGTGTCGGCCATTTCGTTCGACCCCCGCTCGGTCGGCGACGTTTTTGAAGATCCCAAAGATCCAGATGTTTGCCCAGAAGTCCATGGCTTCGCCGCTTCAAGTAATGGCTACGCATTGCGGTTCGGATTGGAGAACCTGATTGAGCCGTCGACTCGTAGCGGACGCCGTTACGCCCGGGCTTCTGCCGGTGCGGAAATTATTGGAGCTTATGCGATTGATAGCTCCGAGACGATCCTTGCGATTTCCGAAGCCTGTCGGGCGATGATTTGCCCAGCCGAGGACATCAATTATCTTTCCGGTGCTGGCAAAGGCGTGATGCTGATCAAGCTGGCCAAGACCGATCGCTTGGTGGGTTTCAAACCGTCGAAGGGCGACCGAGATTTGCTCGTCGTCGAAACCAATCGCGGCGCGAAGAAAACCATCTCGACAACGAAGTACCGCACGACTTCACGCGGCGGCAAAGGCAACGAGATTCAAAAGAACGGCAAGATCGCCAAAGTCATTTGGCCGCCAGTCGAATCACCAGCGGAACTCAAAGGCAAGATCAAGGATTGAACCGGCCACGGCCCGGTTTAAATTCCAACCCGACGCGAACACCAACAAAAGCTAATACTGAATCGCAATCATGAGTAAGAAACCCAAAACTTACGACGCCAAAGACATCGTGGCCCTCGAAGGTCTTGAGCCGGTTCGCAAACGTCCTGGCATGTACATTGGCGGCGTCGGCATGGCTGGCCTCCACCACCTGGTTTGGGAGATCATGGACAACTCGGTCGACGAAGCCATGAACGGCCATGCGACCGAAATCAATGTCCATTTGCATGCTGACAAACAAACCGTCACCGTTTCTGATAACGGACGCGGCATTCCTATCGACAAGCACCCGAAAACAAAAAAGCCTGCGTTGGAGATGGTGCTGACGATCTTGCACGCTGGCGGAAAATTCGATGGCAACAACTACAAAACAGCGGGTGGCTTGCACGGCGTTGGTGCATCGGTCGTCAACGCGTTGTCAAAAAAGCTTGTGGCTGTGGTGAAGCGAGGTGGCTCGCAATATCGGATGGAGTTTTCCAAAGGCATCGGCAAAACGAAATTACAAAAGCTCAAAGGTTCTGTGCGAGGAACGGGCACAAGCATTACGTTTACGCCTGACCCAACGATCTTCCCAAAAACTGATTTCAATCCCGCCACCATTCGGCATCGCTTGGAAACAACCAGCTTCATTCATCGCGGCGTCAAAGTTAATTTCATCGACGACGTCAACAAAACCAAAGAAACGTTCCACCATGAAAACGGAATCGTTGACTACCTCGCAAAAGTTCTAAACGAGCGTAAGGCCCGCCCCATTCACGAAACACCATTTGCGTTTCGCGACGATAAAGGTGCGCGAACCGAAATCGTCATGCAGTGGACCGAGTCGACGGACGAACACGTTCGTTCGTACGTCAACGGAATTCCAACGGCCAGCGGCGGAACGCATGAAAATGGTTTTCGCGCGGGCCTAACCAAGGCCGTTCGAAACTATATCGACATGCACAATTTGATTCCGCGTGGTGTCAAAATTACCCATGAAGACATTCGCGAAGGCTTGGTCGCCATCGTTTCGATCTTCATTCCAGAACCTCAGTTTCAGGGCCAGACAAAAGATCGTTTGAATAACCCGGAAGTGCAAAGTTCGATCGATGGCGCGATTCGCCCGTCCTTAGAACAATGGATGAACAACAACCGGGAAACGGCGGACGGCGTGATCGCACGAATCATTGCGGCCGCTCGGGCTCGAGCCGCTTCCCGCGCGGCGTCGGCTGCGGTTTCGAGGAAATCCGGCGGCAAGCGGTCGATGTTACCCGGCAAGTTAAGCGATTGCTTGAACTCTGGTCGAGGCGATTCAGAACTTTTCATCGTCGAAGGTGACTCGGCGGGCGGAAGTGCCAAGCAGGGCCGCGATCGTAAGACACAAGCGATCTTGCCCTTGCGAGGAAAAGTCCTCAACACCGAGAGCGCGACTTTGAAGAAGTTGATGGAAAACAAAGAGCTTCAAGATTTAGTCACGGCCATTGGTTGCGGCATCGGACCAAAGATGGACATGTCCGGTCTGCGTTATGAACGAATCGTGCTGTTGGCTGATGCCGATTCTGACGGACACCATATCACCACGCTGCTACTGACTTTTTTCTATCGCCACATGCCACAGCTGATTGCCGACGGACGGCTGTACTTAGCGATGCCTCCACTGTTTCGTATCGATATTGGCAAAGAGACACACTGGGCGGCCGACGAAGAAGATCGAGTTCGGATTTTGGCGGAGCATGGAAACGGACGAGCCAATCCGGAGATCACTCGCTTTAAGGGGTTAGGCGAGATGATGCCAAAAGTTCTTTGGAACACGACATTGAACCCAGAAACGCGGCGATTGCTGAAAGTCGAAATTGATGATCATTTGGAAACCGATCGTGTGATCAGTGACTTGATGGGCCGCGATGCCTCCGCACGTTTCCGCTTCATCATGGAACGTGCCGAAGAAGCCGAAGGCATTGACGTTTGAGCTCTAAAATCTGGATTAGGTCTTTGGATTGTTAACTAAAACGATCACCATAAAATTGACAACGGGGTTGCCATAATGAAGATCAAGATTTTGTTGTTTGTCGCGCTCGTTTTGGTTAACGCTAATTTCTGTCTTGGGCAGAAGCAGACTGGCGATCTACAGAGTGCCGAAGGGCTGACCTCATCCACCAACTAACATCCGACAACCGAAAGCGGTTCTCGGCCAAGTGGTTCCCTCGTCGTCTGCCTTTACGAAGAACATGGCCAAACAAATTCTTGTATGAGCCCAAAGGGTGCCACTGGCTTTGCCAGCTCATGCGTTTTCCGTAAAACAGCAAGGTGGAAAGAAAGCTGGATCAAAAAACAAAGCTTTTCCCTGTGCTAGGGAAAACGACTGGCAGAGCCAGTGCCACCCAGTCGCAACTGATGCTAACGAAGATGAAGGCTAAATCCCTTAAAAACAGGTCAAAACGTTCCTCCCCTCCACCTGTCTCATCAAATGAACAAAACGAAAGACAATCACGAAGCTGACGATAAACCTTTAACGAAGGCTGATCGGCGGACGCGAGAATTGCAGCAGAAAATGTCACTGGCAGTTTCTGTCGCCAAAAGCATCATCGCAAAAGCCTCGCAAAAGACCAAAGAAACGGCTCAAGCGACCTACCGAAGTAGTGTTCGACTCAAGCGATCTATAAGTGTGAAGTCAGAGATCGCAAAGCTGCAAAAAGAATTGAATTTTCGATTGCCAAGAGATATTGGCGCGAGAGTGGTTCATTCCGATATCCTAGTAGATGGCCAAGCCAACTTAATTGCGCAGCTAAGGCAGAAGCAGACGGAATTTGAGTTGGCTCACCAAGCAGGTCTATCTGGAGACCGTAAAAAGCGTTCTGAAGCCAAGACAATCGCAAAGAGGATAATGCCGTTGCAAACTCAACTTGGTAAGAATGTTCTTTCGGATTCACATCCTCACGAAGAACTTTCTCAATTTTTCGATTCTCATCAGTTGTTAATGGAACAACTGAAACGGCTAAATGAAGAACTAGATGAAATTGCCAAGGACCTGGAAAACATCGATCTCAAAGAAAGGAACGCCAGCTTTGTCGGTATTGTGGCCATCGCAGCAGTTTCGTTTTTTTGTGTCGTTGCCGTTGGGCGAATGTGGGTTGGCACTTCACACAATGAGTCTCAGTTCATCATGTCTGCAAAAGACGAGGACTCTGTTTCCAAAGCTTTGGGCTTTGTTGTTTGCGGCTGGGTGGCACTGGCTCCGCCAGTCGTTTTCAACTGCATTGGGAACAGTTCC
>CAZPTT010000033.1:17882-44252 GCA_964589435.1 uncultured Pirellulaceae bacterium | reverse complement strand
GTCTTCTACTCACGCGCTGGTTGCCCTCTCAGGGTTCAGCGCAACTGCGTTCCCAAAGGCATCAATCGCTGTTCTCAATAGAAAATGACGCGACTCCATGCGCAGGAATTTTCACCTCGAGCGAACATCGAAACTGACGATCAAGCTTAATCGCCTGTCCCAAGCCATCACCATCGATAAATTTGGCAATGGTTTCGATTCCGGTGTAGTAAAGATTCAGCGGAATTCGTTTGGTGACTTCAACAGGCAGCGGATTATAAACAACCAGCATGCCACATTCTTTGAGCGATGCATTGGCGTGCAAAATCCAATCCAGGTCTTGGCCATCGGCACGGCGACTTGAGCCGTGAACAATATCGCTTTCTAAGATGGCACGATGCTTCTTAAACCAATGCACCCATGCTGCGACTTTTTGTTTGGTCTGTTCGGTATCAAAGATTCTCGGGCCGCGATAACAAGCCTGGACGCCGGCTCCAAAATTGCTCGCCATCATCAACTCGTAGTGATCTAAATGCTCGTTAAGTGGCTCAACCGTGGCGGCTTCTCCTCCACCGTGGTATTCCGTCAGTGGGACGAACATCCAACCCATCGTTGGAGATTTCGTTTTTGTGCCATCAAAAATGTTTTGACGCGTGTGCAAAACTTGTTCTTCGCGTGGCAAAGACCAATTGACCTCGCGGTAACCCATTCCACATTTGCTAGAACCGCTGAGATAGTAATAGTCAGGCACATTCAGATAGATTCCGTTTTCGCGGCACCAACCGTAGAACTGCGTGATCACTCTCCATTGAGCCCACCGCGAATCGAGCTTCCCCGCTTGCAGTGGAAGACGCTCGGTCACGTCAATGTCACCGGGATACGAACCGTCGTGTTCGAGAATCCGAAAACCGGTCTCCTTAAAAAATTCGTACAGAGTTTCGAAATACTGTTGGCCCCAAGCGCTCGTCAGTGCTGGGCAACTCCCATGTGTTGGCTGCTGCCCCACTGGTGAAACGATATCATGGCCGCCACCAACCTTGCGGCTCGAAAGCAGCGAATAACCGCCCAGTTCAATTCCTTTTTCAGTCGCGTACTCGTTTACTCGTTTCCAATCCAGAATGTTTTGCGGGTCGCGATTCTCGACGTCAAACCCACTTCCAAAGGAAAGAATGACCATTTCAAAACCGACGTCAACACACTGATCGATCGCCCGCTTCACCGTTTCAACATTCGCTGTTTTCAAATGAAGCATCAACGGATTCTCTGTGACCCAAGGAGCAATCGTCCGATACATTTTTTTCAACGCAAGATTGCGGCGGTCTTCGTCCGTTGAATCAAATACCAATTCAAACGTGTGATAACTCTTGAATGTCCCGCCAGGCAATATCGTTTGAGCGGGGCCAACCTCAGGCGAGACCTTGAGCAGACAAGGTGACTTTTTCAGGTAATTTACCTGAGTTGAAAACTCTGGATCTGTTTCCCAATGAACCACGTGTCGATTCGCATTGAGGGCGTTAAAACCACCGAAGGCGAAATCTGTTTCAATGTGAATCGAATCAGACCTTGGCACTTCAACACCCTCCCGCGTCTCCACCCAGTTTGTCTTCTCGACGACCGCAAGTACTTCCGTCGTGATCCGATCAAGCTTGATTGGCTCAGATGAACTGTTCTTGATTTCAATCCACTTACAAAAACAAGGAACACCGTCGTAAAGTTCGTAGACAACATTCAGTTGGATGTTCGGCAAGTCATCATGCCCAAATTCAAATCGGAGCTGAACTCCGGGAGGTGGCCATTGAACATTCTCCGCGTGATGTCGCACACGTTTCCATTTGATACGAGATTTTGGTTGGGCCGTCGTGTAGCGAATCAACTGAAAACTATTTGGCGTGGCTTGCATAAGCGCCAGCCACTCGGGCTTCAGAAACGCGTGGTTGGGCTGGCCAACCAAACCGCCGACGGAGTATTCGTTCCCGTTGATCGAAACGGTAGCCTCGGGACGGATGGCTCTGACGATGTTCGCCTGTGCCGCGCCTTGCTTGATTGAGACGGTTGCCAGGTTGGGAGTGACGCAAAAAGTCCGGGAAACGATGCCGTTAGTAAGGGTCAGCAACTCGGGGTTTGAAAGTTCCGCTTTGGCTTGCGCTGTTGCTTCTACCTTGGGCCGAACTTCTGCATTCGAATCCGATTCGGAGGTTGGCGTCAATAATTTTGCAGTGAACCCCGATGGCTCAATCAGCCAATCAACTTCTTGGGCGGCGCTGAATGATGGGCCTACGCAGTCGCTGGCAAAACAAGTCAACAGCGTAATCATAAATAGCAAAAAGGATGGAGTAAGCCCCACTTCCGAATCGTATCGCAGCTTGAACATGCGCGTCCTTTAGGTTGGCGTCATTTCATGAAACGGGCGCAAAGCTAAATTCAATTTTCTCGATCGTTCCATCCCGATTGAACAACGATTTCGATTCGGCGGCGGTCAACTGATTACAGTTTCGTGAACCGTCTTCTCCTCCATCAACGCGATGGACTAGCAACTCTGTTTGATCGCTCAAACGAAACACGATCGGAACTTGGCAAAACGTAAACGCGAAACTTCCTGGTGATAAATGAAGCTCACGATCGTCACCTTTCAAATCGACGTATTTCAATTCGCAGCCAGACGTCAAGAACTCTGAACTTTCAAACAATGACGGCTCAAAAATCACGATGCCTTCTCGAATTCGAATCCCGATTTCCGCCATCCGTGATAGAACGTCTTCTTTGACCTGGCCAGTCATTCCAGGCTGCTGAGCACCAGCGTGCCCCGGCGTATGTGAATATGGATCCGTTGGAAACGCACCATAAAGTTCCGGTGAATTTTCCAATCCAAGGCCATTGCGAATTTCTCGATAGTGGGATTTCAGCTTGGCGAGGATCTCGGGCGCAACAACCTGCTCGGTCGCGCGGTCATACGTTTCGACAACAGCCAAAGCGAGTTTAGAAACCATGTGCCAGTAAATGCAACCAAGACCTTCGTAACCGAAGAACGTACCCGACCGACCGGTGAAACGGCTGTGATCAAAGGTTGAAATAAACAAATCCGACAACTGCACTACTTCCGATTCAATCAAGCCGGCATACTGAGGCGATGAAAGGGCCATTTGATTCAATCGATCAGCGAGTTCCTGTGCGTTGCGCAAGTCACCATTAAAGTGAACGTCATCATTGACATCGCGACGAACGATTTGCTGATTTCCGTCCAACAACAATTGCGTGATTAGCTTGGAAGAATCGACGGTCTGCGGATCGAGCCAGTTCTTTTCAGTGAAGCAGGGCAGTTCGCGGTCTGGATAAAGCAAATAGCTATTGAGATCTTCGCGATAAAGTTTGCTGGCTCGCAACGCGTCGAGAACTTCAACAGCCTCTGCTGGCGAAAGCAACTGAGAACTTAAAGCCGCCACCTGACCTTCCAACATCTCATACAGATATTCGACTTCGATTTCCTTGGCTTCGATACCTTCAGTTTGTTTTTTCGGATCACCTTCCGATTTAAACCGCAACAAATTGTATGCATGGAACAAGCCATCCGATCGACGGTTCTTAAGAATCGTGTGATCAAGAAACTCAATACTGCGGTCGGCCAAAGCGACAATCTGCGCCGGGTTTATCCGAGCATACTCACCGCTCATCCCATTGGCGTAGATCGAATTGCGGTAGTCCTCGCCAACGGCTTGCATTTGGTCAACGAATTTCCGCCGGTTAAAATCAGCCTCTTCTATTGCTGTTTCGTTTAACAGATGAGCATTGTCAGCCATCGTCTTCACGACGTCGTCGAATAGTCGCAAAACCTCCTGGCTGACTTTCGCTGATTCCCATTCGACCGATCGAAACGTCTCTTTCAAAAAGCAAAAGAAGCGGCGCAAATGGCAGACCGTCACAACCGACGCACCAATGCCGACAAGAGCGTTATTGGCGTCGTTCCATTCTGGCCTTTGGGTGTTCAACCAAATTCCACCGCCAGGAACGAGGTTCGTCATCTTGACCAACGCTGGAACCAGTAGCTTTTCAAGTAAGCTCACTCGATGAATTGAACCAGATTGGTCGGTCAACAGCTTGCCGTCGGCTCCAACATCCTCGACGCGTGTGTCGATCTGCGATTCTACGTTCAGATCGTAGTCGATCGTTTCATAAGAGTCCTTGAGCATCGCTTCATAGGAACGAATTCGGTAGGGCAACTCGGCGTAAACACCGACGTCTTGGGTCAACAGCTTCTGAAAGTCGCCGGGATAAAAACGTTTCGACCACTCAAGGAGCTTCTGAAGGTAGATGATTTGATGATCACCCCAATATCCAATATTCGCCCACGGATCTTCCGGGTCAGGCCGCTCCCAATCGAACCCGACTTTGGAAATCCGATACGGGTTGTAACCGTCTGCCGTCGATGCGTTCACGAACCGCAACACCATCGAATTAAAAAACTGAGGATACGAAACGCCGAGCGCTTCCCAGTTTTGAAAGATGTCACGCCAGTTGCCGGCGTAGCCCAATCGCTGACTGCCGTCCTCATTCTTGACCTCGATTGAAAATTGATTCCAGGGCCGAGTCGGATCACCGTGACGTCGTCCGAACGTAAACGGCAAATACTCAAATGCGATTCGGCGTAGATCCGCATTCCCCAGTGAATCGATTTGCTGCCAAAGATCTTGAGCCGGCATTGTCGGCGTCGGCAATTTTTCAAGTGCAGATCTGTGTTCCGCAAAAACGAGACAGTTGCAAGCCTCGACATGCTGACAAAAATCAGACGTGTCGATGTCGTAGCATTGGAATGGGGTTCCGCCTCGCATCAAATTGAAAGTCACATTCGACTGATGCCGATGCGTACGAAGCAGGCTTTCGCTGGCATGGATTCCATCAGCTGCTGAAATCATGGCCAAGAGTTTGGCTTGCCCTTGCTGGATATCCTCGTCCACTGCTTTGACCTTGTCGTCGGTCGTTTTTAAAAAGGCCCCAAGGTTAGCAACGTCGGTTTGATCATGCTTCAGGTCGGCCACCATCATCCAAGACAACGAATCGTTGGCAGGCAACTCGAATGATGAATTGATTAAGTAAGCACCGCGCAATCCTCGCACACTTGCTTCCGCTTCCAGTGCCTCGCCGTTTCTAAAACGGTCGAGTTGCCGGTCGCTCAACAAGATGTTTGGCTGAGGCAGGCCGGATTGCCACACGACCGTCGATCGGAGGCCTTCGCTAGGTTCGGCACGATCCGAAGGAATGGAGCTCATGTAGTAGAGCCCAAGTTCAACGTCCGCCAACAACTCGGTTTTCTTATATGCGTCGCCCAGATTGCTGTAACGCATCTGAAACATCTCATCCATTCCATACGGCATAACATTGTGAATGCCGTCGACCAGTTCGATGTTCCTGTTTTGCTTCCCGACATTGGCGAGGTGACACTTGCGTACGAAACCAAATCGATCGCTGAACTCCCAACTGTAACGAAATATTATTCCCAGCGACAAATTTGCTTCTTCAAGATGCAGCTTGCTGCCTGCGATATTCTTATAGAGATTCTGGACGCATTGCTCGCTGCCAGCTGCGCGAGCCGACAATCGCGAATGAGAAAACGGCTGCCAGACGACTGGCCTGCCATCCTGGTCAGTGGTGCGAACAATCGTCTTGGGGCCCGCCGATTGGGCGCAGTCGATCAGCTTGTCCGCTGAATAATACGGGAATAGTGCATTGGCTGGATTTTTCCGTCCGCAGGTTAACGCGCCATTGCTGGCAATGAACATCCAGTGATCAGAACTGCCGACCAATGACATGAAAAAAGGAGCCATCGCTTGTGAATTGGCAATTCGGTAGTACGGCTCGTCATCAAGCAGTAGATACTGACCGGTCACGGAACGGGAACCATTTTGATAATGGGAAGTGTCAGAATTCAAACGAGAAGTAGGCAAGTTTTCAACCGTTCTTTGTGTTGGGCTAATTGGTCGAACCGTATGAGCTCAATCTGTTCTGTATTGAAACACAATTTTGAGCTGGAATTAGAATTTGAAACCACCTGGATCATCGCTCTTGTTTTGTCATCCGAGTAGCGATGAGTTGCCCAGTAGATTTGTTTGGAACCGATCCCAAGCCCAGAAAATGAATAAAAAATAACTCTGCCGCCGCCGATGCGACAGGCAGAGAGATCTTCGTTGTTACTGGTAACCAAAAGCGAAAAGAGTAGGCCAAAGTTGGTTATAAACTGGACGATGCAAACAACGAATCCGCATCGCGTTTCTTGGGCTTCTTCAACACCAATTGAAACCGGTTTCAACTAGCCATTATCGTATTTCCAGGAGATCGCACTGTCAAGTTTCGATTGGCTCAGACTAGGCAGCCAATTCCCCAGCTGAGTGTTGGTCACAAACATAATCTTTGTTAGTTTTTATCACGTGTTGGCCCCCAACGGCAAATCTCAAGTGACGCTCGACATGTCGCCCAGCTAATCTCATTTCAACTCGCGATATGACTCAGAAAAACGTTACGATCCAGGACATTGCCAGAAAAGCAAACGTGTCAAAAAGCACTGTTTCTCGTGTCTTGAACAACACAACCCCGGTCAACGAGCAAAAGCGTGCCGACGTCCTGAAGGCGATGGACGAACTAAAGTACAAGCCCAACATTTTCGCGCGTGGGCTGGCTGGCGGGCAGTCAATGACAATTGGGATCATCACCCAAAACATCGGCAGCCCGTTTTATGACATGCTCACCCAAGGGATCATTCAAGGATTGACAGGGACTGACTACTCGCCACTGTTTGTGGACGGTCAATGGAAACCTGATCTTGAACGAGCCGCCATCGAAACGCTGATCAATCGTCAGGTCGATGGGTTGATCATGGTTGGCGGATATCTTGATGGAGCGGAACTGGATCAGTTGCGTGGCGATATACCAATGGTGATCATCGCGCGTCGAGTTCCCGGCTGGGAAGATCGCTCGGTCGCATTCGACAATGTCGCCGGTGGCAAAGCTGCGACTCAACTCTTGATTGATTCTGGTCACAAGAATATCGCACACATCATGGGGAACCGTGAGCACGCCGACGCGGTTGACCGTTACAACGGCTACAAACAAGCGATGCGAGAAGCCAACTTAGAAATCTCTGACGAGTTGTTTACCGAAGGGGATTTCAGTTGCCAATCTGGCGTGCTGGCGATGGAAACATTGTTACTTCGCAAGAGCCCGTTCTCGGCCGTGTTTGTCAGCAACGACGAAATGGCGTTCGGTGCCAGGCTCGCTCTCTATCGTCGTGGAATTCGCGTCCCCGAAGAAGTCTCGATCGTGGGCTTCGACGACCAACTTGCCTCGGCTTACATGACGCCGCCCCTGACGACTATCGCTCAACCAGCGAATCCGATGGGCATCGCAGGAGCCGAAATGCTGATTGCGTTACTCGACAAACGCGAATTCGAATTCTCTGATTTGCCGATCCAAGTCATCATTCGCGAATCAGTAACCCGGGCCGGAAGATCTGGCACTGCTTAGGAACCGTCCTGAAATAACTTCCCGATTTGACGTCATTACTCTGGTTTTGAAACCGTCTCTAGGCATTCTAAATGTTCTTGATGGTCTTCATTGAGCGAAATCGGGGCAACGCTCGAAATTAAAAAATTTGATTTCCTGGTCACCAACTGATATAAAAACGTTCGCAACGCTTAAGCCTTCTAAGTCGCCTCCTCCCCTCTCGCTCTTCCACTATTTCGCAATTTGCATTTTTGCCGAACGCACTTCTGTCCGCCTTTTAGAAATAGGCGATCTAGCTTTTAGATTGTCGCTTTGAAAATGGCGTTTTGAGAGTGGCAGAATCGGCTGCAATTAACAATCTGTGAGGAAATCATGAAAGCTACCTTCAATTGTTTTCGCGTCTTTTTTGCGCTCGCTCTTCTCTCATTGGTAAGCTCGCCCATCGCGAGCGGGCAAGACTCCAAAGTGGATCCAGACAGTGATGAAAACAAGATGTTTAGAGCGTTGGCGCGCGAGCACGCCAACGAATCGGCGACCGAGAAACCCACCAAAAATCTTAACGACGCCCAAAGAGCAAAGAAGCAAATCGACCGCAAAAAAAAGGAAGCGAAAGCTGATCAGGCTCGGCTGAACAAGATTCCTTCCGCCGCCAGGAACCAGGTTTCCAAATTCCTGCTGCCCGCCCTGCGATCCGGCTCAAGCCGTGAATTCATGCGGGCGATGGAAAACCTCGTCGTCAAACATTCCCCTGAAACGATCGTGCTGATCGAAGAATACTGCCGTAGCCAGGGCTTTGGGCAACTCGACAAACACCTTACCCGGTTCATGACCGAGGCAATTTCGCAAGGCACTTCACCATTCACCAATAGCAAACCTAAGCCGAAGTTTGTGATGTTCGCCTCGGCGGCACTTGGCAAACATGTTGAGTCGGAACTGGAAGAGTTTGAACAGCACTTGATCATGCAAGATCCATTGCAAGCCTCCGACGATTGGCTGACCAGCGAAGACACATTTTGGGAAGTTCATGTTTGGAAGAACCGCTTCTTGAACCTCGACCGGTTTGTTCGCTTTGCGATCTCAATGAACGAACCGCATTTAAAAAGAGCGAATCGAAACGACGACGTCGACGACCAAGCACTGTTAAAGGCTCCGCAACTTCTCAGAGAAAATGTGACGCTGCGCTACCGCGAACTATTGGAACGAGAAGCAGAGTTGCGCATGCTTGAGTTGGCCAAGGCCGAAGAAACGTTACGGCTTAAGCCAAGTTTTGAAGACGAACTACACGCCGCGTTCGCTTTAGAAATGCACGGAGGAGAATTGGACATCTTCTTTCGTCAACACAAAGCCGGCACATTCGCTCGGCAACGGCTTAACGACCAACAAGAAATTGAAAAGGCAGCCGCATTGCTAAAGTCCGGACGAGAACATGGCAAAGAAGTGATGGAAAAAGCCGTTCTACTTCGCATCGGCGCTCATTGGTGGTTGCGTGGTAGATATGGAATGGGAGGCATGGCGGCAGGATTGCTAAAACCACCAGCGGCGATGAATTCAAAAGCAATTATGTTCGGTTTGTTTATGCCGAAAGAACGTTCGCTTGCGGTCGGCCAAATTGACCCCGAAACTGGTACCTATTCACCCGGCTACGAACGACGCCACTATTTCACATGGGCTGTTGAGAGACGCGACGTTTACACATCCGTCAATGGCGCAAGCAGTTCAAAATTACTTAGCTCGAAACGATTGCCGGATAAAGCAAGCCTTTTTTACTGAGGTCAATACTATTGCCGATCCGTGAGATCTGCCGAAACCCAAACACAACAAACAACCGTCACTACCATTGGTCAGCAATTCAAAGAGTCGGACGACACGATTCCATACCGTTTCGTCGGAAGCTATGAGTACGCAAATGCGTTGGACTCTTTCACACGACTGTTACGCATTTCCAGCGAAGCCGACATCGAGGTTTATGACAGCTTTTTGGCTTCAAGGCCTGAGTTTACATTTTTCAATGGTGCCAACACTGCCTTTTCAAAAAAGCCCAATTTGCAGGCAGCCAACCCATTCGCACGCCAGCAGTTCTATGACACATTTCAACAGAAAGGATTGGCTTGGATGATGGCGCTGGCTCGGATCGAACTCGGCGCTACGATGTCTCTTTACGGTGATGCCGAGAAACCATTTGAGTCGATCGCTGGTTCAGCAAATGCTTTTGGCTTGCAACCCTATCTAAACGTGTTGGCCGATGATGTGGTCGCCCACATGAAATCTCTATCGGAAGAAATTGACTTTGAGAACGTGGTCAAGCGAAATCGAAAAATTGACACTTGGACGATGGCCTATTTACGTCGATTGAAATTGATCCGCGACATGCTAAGTACCATCTCTCGGGCCGGTGACGATATTGTCAAAGCTCGTGTTTTGCCCTACGACCGCGAGCTGAAAAGATATGAGAGACGGCTGATCGAACAGATTGAAATCCAAACGCGCCCAAAGACCGGAATTAACGTGGAGAATGTAGCTGGCATCGAACACATGAAGTCCCGCATTCTGAAAGTGTCCGGGAAGATGATTTCAAATTGCGCCGACATCGTCCGACAAAATAGCCCAAGCGGAGGCTCGGGCTCGTCAGAAGGCACAGCCAACGTGAAAACATCCGAGTAGCGAACCACGGGAACCTTAGCAGTCGATCTTGGCCAGGCGTTCGCCTGGCCTTTTTCTTGTCTCGATCGCCTCCTCTTCAGTTCTGGTGTTGTATTTCTGCATCATCTAAAGCCAGATTCCTACCAGTCGTTTGGGACTCCGCCCCTTTCAAAAAAATCTCAACTGGTTGCTGGAATTTCTGGCGACCTTCGAGACTTTTATGAACTACGCTTTCGAAAGAACGTGCGTATTTGAAGACGCACGATTTGCACGTCAGCTCATCTACGTTGCAAATCCGGCATTCGCCAAACAGCCTTTTTTCGTGAGGTCTAAGCATGAGTCAAGACACAAGCAGCCAATATTGGCAAGAAGAAGCCGCTGGCTTTGGTCAAATCATCTCCTTCATGGCCAACCCAATTTCGCAAAGCAGAAGCGAGCAACGGGAACCCCGTAGCTTGTCGTTGGAAATTCAGCCGCTGGACGATGACTTCCAACCGACCGGCAATCCATTCTGGTCCGTCTCTCGTGACGTCAGTGTTCACGGATTGGGATTCTTAATGCCCGACCAGGTCGAACACCGCTATTTACGAATCAGCTTGTTCGACAACCAATCGTCTGTGATCGCGGAAGTCAGACACTGCTCTTCCATCGGCTCAGAGTACCCTCTGTATCTCGTTGGAGTCTTATTCTTAGACGATTGATGTCGAGGAAACGGGCAAACAAGGACATCGGTTAAGCCAGCCAACTGCGTCGAACTTTTAAAGCTCTACATGCGTTCCAATACAAAATAGGCCAGTGGAATCTTGATTGGGCCGAACTTCGCAGTGGCACGACCGAGCAAATGATTGTCATCAATTTTGACGACTTGATCGACGATCAATCGGACGGGATCCGTTTTGCGATTGTTGCCCTGCCGATAATCAAACACGACTCCGTGTTTGAACGGGCCGATTCCTCTTGCGTCGCGAATCGCAAACTTGCCCTTACGCTTCAACCCATCAGAAGATGATGCATCGGCTTTGACTTGCCAACCGAAGCTTCGCAGTAATTCATTGGAGACTTGATGAACCATAATGTTGTCGCCTGTGAGCGCACAATTTCCTGGTTTAATTTCTTTGATGAACTGTTTGTAGCCAACGAGTTCCACAATACCTCGATTAACGCCACGCCAGTTTCCAACCAGATCAGCCGCCGTCGGAGTCTGCCCTTGTCGGAACATTCGGCGATACTCGATCAAGCGAACTCCCTGCGTGTTCATGACGTCTGAATGCATGACGTTTGAATGCATGACGTTTGAATGAAAGATGCCCGAATGTGAACACGACGTCGGAAAGCTCTGCTGGTTTCGATGTTGGAGTGAGTGCGTGGGTTGTCCACAACCGCGAAAGCAAGCCAAAGATCTGGGGGCACAAAAGAGCTTCTCAACACGAACAGATTCAAGTGAATTAAGTGCATGCGATGGGGTCTCCAGCGAACCTGTTCCTGATTCCAACGATGGGTTCAAAGCTTTTCCGAACATGAAAGCTTGACCTTCATTCAGATTCAGATAACCAACCACCGGGATTACGGCAATCATCAAGAGCTTCGAAAAAGTCGTCATACCAGTCTCCCTATTTAAATCGGTGATGACTCGATTCTAATTTGGGCGCTCCGTTACGAGCTCTCATTCGGCTGACCCAACGGGAGAAGCGGCAACTCCTAAGAGGTAAATCCGGTTCTACAGGAAGTGCTCTTTATGAGGGATTGTCAATGATGAATGCGATGCCGTTTGTACTGGTTTTCTTGATCGTGAAGGTGGCTTCAACCAACAAACGCGAAGGCCCTCCAATATGTCGACCCCCCGCCAGAGATGCTAACCAACAACATCATCTGGCTTGGTTTTTTGATCGTTCCATGGTTCAGTAAAAAAAGGACAAACCAATGGGATGTCCACGGGCTCGCAAATTCAGCTCCCTTTGAGGCCTCTATCAATACTGCCCACCAAGTCAAGTGAATCTAGGCACCGCTAGGATGAAGCCAAATCCACATCAGTAGATCAACAAACTCTTCCGCTTCTTCTAGTTGGTTATTCCACCATTGATTCAACCAATCTTCCCAAGTGTCGACAATTGTAGGCCTGATCAAATAAAATTCTTCAATCTCTTCTTCGATTGGCTCTCCATCTTCGTCAACGAAATTGCCATGAAATTCCTCGAGCCCCAATTCAAAGAGCGTGCCCCACACAATATCCGAATAGGTTGGCTCAGCATTGGGTAATCCTGAAGTCGTTGAACCATTATTGCCGCCCCAAATTACGTCTGGTCGTGTGCCAGAGTTTTGACCGTACAAATCAGTCGAGCCACTCAATAGAACAACAAGAGTAATTCCGAAACAAACAATCCGCGTTTTTTGGTTAAACATGTTCTTCCTTTAGTAAAAAGTAAACTGGCAATCTGCACCACCTAGTTGAATATGCTAGGAATTCGGTGCGACACTTGCGAAAACTACATCAACCGTTGATATCTAACGCTGGATCAGCGCATAAAAAAAGCCAACACCCTGAAGAGCGACAAACCGTGAGGCGGCCGGGTAGTTGGCTATATATCCACCAAACCTGAAAAACAGACCCGGTGTCATATGAGGCAAAAAAATGGAGTGAGCGATGAAGGAGGCAAATACTTCGGGAGATCAAAAGATAAGAACTTCGCTCACTCCGAAAGATCAGTAAAGCAATCACTGTGCCAAATTGAAATTTTGTTTCGGCGAACAAATAGCCTACGAAACGAATTGTTTAGATAGCACGGTGGTTTCGTTTCGAGACGAACGTCTCAATTTGAGAAGTTTTTGCGTCTTTTTTTAAAGAAATCGCTCAAGTCTGATCCATCCGGCAAATCGTGATCCGAAGGACAGCGATTAACCAGCAGAAGCCATTACGGGATTCAATTAGGGCTGTCCTTTCGATCGAAAGCAAAGCCCACTTCGTTTGCTGAATTTCAAGCCCACCAATCGGTTGACGAAAAAAGCGACTTCAGACAAGAATGTGAACTCGAACCGCGGAAGCGACCCTCTTATTCAAACGAATCAAATGCATATCTCCCATCTTCCCATTCAACCTATTTGCTTGGCTTGCTGTTGTTTCAAGTCGTGGAATTGTTGTATTAACTCTTCCTGAGAAAACCTGCGCATGACTAAACAGTACAAAACGCAGGATTGTTCCTGCGTTTTTTTTTGGTTCCAACGACGCGTCGACTGTGCATGGTGAGAACACCTCACGGCAATCCACCCTAGCAAAGCCGAACAAAAACGACTCGCCGAACCACACGAAACAACGTAGCTAAACCTAAGCTCCGACTCCTTCGAATTACCAAATTTTAGAAAGCAACGCCTTGGGGCGTCACTGATTATGGAGACGACTGAACCTGCTCCCGATTCGAATCAGACTGAACTAGCGCAGCCAGCTCCGGCCTCACAGCCAGCTCCGGCCTCGCAGTCCGCTCCGGCTTCGCAGCCTGTTACGGCTACCCAACCTGATTCGACCGGACCAGATAACCCCAACTCTGCCGCGCCTTTGGTTGCCCTGGAAGGATCGGCTCTTGGAGAATTGAGCGCTCCATCGGAATTGGTGAGCTGGGGGCTGCAGAAATTTTCTCAAACGCCTGCCGTTCTCACGACTTCGTTTGGAATGGAAGGCTGCGCTTTGATGGATCTTTGCTCCAAAGCCATTGAGCAATACGATCTTCCCAGCCTGACCGTCGCGTGCATCGATACCAGCTTCTTTTTTCCCGAAACACTCCAGCTTAAAAAGAAGCTTGTTGAACGATATCAAAATTTGAATTTCGTCACGTGGCAAACCCCCGTGACCGTCGCACAACAAAACGAAACGTACGGGGATCAACTCTGGAAAAACAACCCCAACATGTGCTGCAACATCCGTAAAGTGCAGCCCATGAAAGAGAACATAAAAAACTACCAGCTTTGGATCACGGGCTTACGAAGAACGCAAACCGAACAGCGGGCCGGTATTTCGGCGCTCGGCTGGGACTGGAAGTATCAACTATTAAAGTTCTGCCCTTTGGCAACCTGGTCCCGCGCTGACGTCTGGAACTACGTTCAGGAAAACGAAGTCCCGTTCAATCAGCTGCATCTCCAGAACTATCCGAGCATCAGTTGTTACCACTGCACCAAGCCTGTGCCTGGTTCAAATCCGGACTCCGAAGTTCGCAAAGGGCGCTGGGCCGGTAAAGACAAAGACGAGTGCGGATTGCATTACTCGATCTAAAGCACTCGGCATAAAGCACTCGGCATAAAGTATTCGGGCGAAATTCAGGCAACCCAAAGTTCCTGAGCTCTGCGAGGGGCAAAACACTTTCGCCTTCCCAAGCTAAAAAAAATACAACGTATCATCCAACCGAAATTTTCATCGCGTTAGAACTACAACATGGCAAAAGATAAAACCCAACCGTCCAAAGTCGAAGTCGCAAAAACCAACGGCCAATTGCTGCGCGGCACTATCCACGAAACCTTGGCCGATCCAACCAAGCTGTGTTTCGAAGAAGACGATCTACAGTTGTTGAAATTTCACGGGTCGTATCAACAAGACGATCGAGATCTTCGCAAGTCTCGTCGAGCCGAAGGCTTGGGCAAAGCGTACAGCTACATGATACGAATCGCGCTGCCAGCCGGGCAGATCACCAACGCTCAATACGTTGATCTCGACCGGATGGCCGACGAGTTCGCCAACGGCACGCTCCGAATCACGACTCGGCAAGCCATTCAATATCACGGCGTCTTGAAAACCGAACTGCGTGAGACGGTCAAGCAAATTAACGCCGCGCTGATGTCGACATTGGCTGCTTGTGGCGATGTTTGCCGCAACGTGATGGCCACGGCAGCTCCCATTGACGATGACGTCCATAATCAGATTCGCAAAACTGCTCATGAAGTCGCCGCCGATCTTCGACCAGCCACGAAGGCTTATTTTGAAATCTGGGTCGATGGCGAACGACAGGTCAACACCAAGGAAGACGAACCCTTTTACGGTGACACTTACCTGCCGCGAAAATACAAAGTCGGCGTGACCGTCCAAGGCGACAACCAGATCGACATCTTTTCCTACGACGCCGGATTGATTGGTATCCTGGAAGACGGAAAGCTGATTGGCTACAACGTTGTGGCTGGCGGCGGACTGGGCATGAGCCATGGGCGCGCCAATACATTTGCCCAAATCGCTGACAAGATCGGCTTCGTAAAAGTCGAAGACGGCGTTGCGGCCGTTCGAAACTTGGCCTCGATCTATCGCGACTTTGGCAATCGCTGCGACCGCAAACAAGCACGCCTTAAATACCTGGTCGACACGATGGGGCTTGAGAATTTCCGCGAGGAATTTCAGAAGCGGGCCGAGTTTGATTTGGAGCCTTGGCGAGAAATTCCCAAGTTCGAAATTCAGGACTGGATGGGACCGCACAAGCAAGACGACAAACTTTGGTTCTACGGTGTCTTCGTTGAAAACGGGCGAATCAAAGATACCGAAACGATGAAAATGAGAACGGCGTTTCTGAAAATCGCCAACGAACTCAAATGCTCAATGACGCTGACGGCTCAGCAAAGTATTCTGTTCAACGGATTAACGGAAGATCAAGTCGGACAGCTTGAGGCGATTCTACGCGAACACAACGTTCCGCTACTCAGCGAAATTTCCAACGCTCGTCGCTACTCCATGGCTTGCCCTGCAATGCCAACTTGTGGCTTAGCAGTTGCCGAATCGGAACGAGCAGCTCCAGAGTTTCTGACGGAAGTCGAAAACAAGCTGGCGTCACTTGGACTCGCGGACGCGAAACTTACAATTCGCATGACGGGCTGTCCCAACGGATGTGCTCGACCTTATACGGCTGACATCGCTTTTGTCGGAAGACGTCCTGGCATTTATCACTTGTTCGTCGGCGGCCGCCTGGCCGGCGATCGCATGGCGGATCTTTACGCCGCCGATGTAAAAATCGAAGAGTCTTTGGAGGTGCTGACTCCACTGTTAACTCAGTATGCAGCTAACCGTCAGCCGGACGAAGGATTAGGTGATTTTTATCAGCGATTGTTCGAACGAACGGACGCCAGAAAACGATTGACGGGAAAAGAAGTTCCGACGTTCGAGGATCTCGCGCCCAAACTTGTTCAGCTTGGAGTCGCGCAGTGAATGCCCCATTTGCTGACCATCAAGCGGGCAACAAAAACAGCAATTCGTACTTCGCGGGATTCGCCGGAGGTGTTCGATGAGCGGCTACCAGTGCTCCGTCATCTTGGCCGCGCATGGATCGATGGCTCATGAAAGTTCCAATCAACCGCTGTTTGATTTGGCAAGCAAAGTCGAGGACGCTGGATTGTTCTCAATCGTCACGCCGGCATTTCTCAATGGCCAGCCGCATGTCACGACAGTTCTTGATGGCTTGCCTGCGGGTGACGTGATTGTCATTCCAGTGATGACCAGCGAAGGCTATTACTCGAAAACCGTTTTCCCAAGAGAGTTGGCTGAAAATTCCAACCTCGAACGCTTTCGTGTTTTCATGGCTCCGTCACTGGGAGTCCACGCTGACATTGCAGAAATGGTCTGCGGGCGGCTCAACGTCATTATGCCACTTTGCCACCTGCCAGTTGAAGATACGACCATTGCTTTGATCGGTCACGGCACACGGCGAAACCCCAACAGTGGGACATCGACCTATGCATTGGCCGAAAAAATGCTTGAGCGCTCGCCTGATCTGAAGATCAAAGTTGCGTTCCTTGATCAAGATCCTGAAATCGATGAACTAGCAAAAACAATTGAGACCAAACACATATTGATCGTGCCGTTCCTGATCAGTCGCGGCCCCCATTCAACCGTCGACGTTCCTGAAGCATTCGGATTACCGACTGGCCCCGACATTGAGTTCCCCCTGGTTCAATACGATGGGGAGCGAATCACAGTTTGCGATTTGCCAGTTGGGATGTATCCAGAAATGTCAGACCTCTGCCTTGAGATGGCAACTGATCAAATGCTTGATGCACAGCCAGTCGACGTGACCGCTTTGAAAAGGAGTTCAGGCAAATGACGCAGGCAACGAAAAAGAAAAACAACGGCAAAGTCTACTTGGTCGGCGCCGGACCTGGAGATCCGGAACTGATGACGGTTCGTGGAATGAAGCTGTTACAACAGGCCGACACGATCATTCATGACCGCTTGATTCCCCACGAAGTCCTTACCTGGTGTCGCGCAACAGCCCGGCGGATCGACGTCGGTAAGTATCCTGATCACCACCGGATCAATCAATCAGAAATCAACGAGCTATTGATACATCACGCGGGTCGCGGAGAGTTGGTCGTACGGCTGAAAGGCGGTGACCCATTCGTTTTCGGTCGCGGCCAAGAGGAGCGAGAAGCCTGCGAGGCGGCTGGGATTTCCTGTGAGATTGTTCCAGGTATCAGCAGTTGCATTGCCGCTCCATCGGCAGCCGGCGTCCCAGTCACCACTCGAGGAATCGCCAGAACATTTGCGGTGGTGACAGGCCAGACCGCGCCGGAATTGGAACGCGGAATCGATTTTTCAGCACTCGCCAAAATGGACACCGTCGTCGTGTTGATGGGGCGAAAGAACCTGGCCCAGTTGACCAAAGAATTGATCGCATCCGGCCGACTTGGTGACACACCGGTCGCTTGTATTGAAAATGCGACGCTTCCCAGCCAGCGAGTTGTTTCAGCAACTTTGGCGACCATTTCGCAAGCCGTCGATAACGCGGGACTTGCCAGTCCGATGGTTTCGGTCATCGGAGAAGTCGCATCGATGGTGCGTCAGAGCAACAATTCCCGTGAACTTCCGGCTGAACTACAATCGGTCGTCTCTTCGGTTGGATTCGAGTCGCTTCATCACGCGTAAGAAACGAACTACGACCTTGGTGTGCGATTGATGCTGGAGCGCGCAAGCCCTTTTGATGCAGTTTTCACTGCCAGGATTGGACCACACTCCACTTGTTGATCCACTCGACGACACGTGGATGAATCACTTGGCCATCCGACGTTTTACCCGCACAAACTTCTGCAGCCGAAACCCAACGGTTCACCGGATTGTTTGTTAGCTGCTCTCGGATCGCCCGCCCGTAAGTGTGAACATTGTAAAACGCGACCGCGACATGCTGCTCGAGACCATCTTGGTCAGTGTCAACATATTCCATCGACAATTGCGCCATATTGGAAACGAGAAAATCAGATTTCCGATTAAGGTTCAGCTCCCACGCGACTTCACGTGTCACCGACTCGCGAAAACTCTCTTTGTTCAAACGATCCGCAACAATGAACTTCCAGTAGTCATTCCCATCGCTACTCGCTGGTTTATTCTCCGTTCTTTTCCAACGAACGAGGAACTTGGACTGTTCGCCCTCGGCTTTCTGAAAAAGTGCAACCGATCGAAATATCTTGTCCATGAAAATTGGCGGTTTGGAGGGAAACAAGTCGAAGTAGAAAGCGAATGTTGGAGTCGATCAGCGATTATTGATGGAAACTGATTGAATAGCTAAACAAGCAAGTCATTGGCGAACGCAATACAACTTTTTGACGCCCCGAATGAGTAGCGACTTTCCGGAGACGGCAGGAGTCGACCAGAAAAGATCGTCTTCAATTTGGCTGGTGGAGATGATCTTTAATTCTGGGCCGACCTGAATCGCAATCGTCTTCCCGTACTCGTCCATCAGGAAAACGTGATCGCCGGCAGCCCACATCGAAGCCGCCAACGAACCAAGTTTCAATCGCTCCTTGAACACGACTGAACCATCCTTAGCCGAATAGCAAGTCAAAATCCCGCGGCCCGGAACATACACGTAACCACCAACCGAAACAGGCGAAGACATACCCGGGCCAGCCTGCATTTTCGACCAAGCCAGATTTTCAATTTCGGCGTCCGAGCCAAATTGATGCTCGCCCGTCATACCTGATTGAACTGCCACCAAAGGCCCACTACTTCTGGGCCCGCTATTTCCGAAATAGATTTTTTCGCCGTCGGCAGCAGGCGAAGAACTGAACGACATACCGATATTGGATAGTTTCCAAAGTTCATCGCCTGTTTTGGGATCGTAAGAAGTCACAAATCCTGAACCGCAAGTAACTAGCTCGGAGCGGCTTTCAGTTTTCCAAAAAAGCGGTGTCGACCATGAAGTCCGCCCCGTTCTTTCTTTACGCCAAGCCTGTTCGCCTGTCTCTGCATCGAAAGCAATTACGAATGAACTTTCATCATTATCGCACTGAACGAAAACTTTGCCGTCGCCGGTTGTGATTGAACTGCCCGTTCCAAACCCGTTGCCGGTTGGGTAGGCACCAATGTTTTGCTCCCAAATCTTACTCCCGTCTAGGTCGAGTGCGGCGACCACCCCAACCGCAGCAAAGTAGACAAAGATGTTCTTCCCATCGCTGGCAGGAGATTCGGTTGCGAACGAGTTAGAACTGTGAATTGGGAATTTCGGCTGTTGTTCAGTGATCGTCTGTTCCCATTTTTTTGATCCGTCGACGAGGCTTAAGCAAACCACATGAAATTTTACGGCAGCATCCGGCGTCTTTGGCCGCATGTCGCGTACACCATCTGCAAAACTCACTGGCGGTTTGAAACCAATCGCCGAGGTCAAAAGAATGCGATCACCAACGACGATTGGAGATGAAAGCCCGCCGCCTTCCATATCAACACTCCAGGCAACGTTCTTCTCGGCGTCCCATTCAGTCGGGTGCTGGAGCATAGGCAGAACTCCGTTGCCGTCGGGCCCGCGAAATTGCGGCCAGTCTTGAGCTTGGACGATATTACAAACCAGAATCAAGCACAAACAACTGACCATGGCATCGATCTTTTTATTCATAACGTCTTTCTCTCAAGTTAGGGCGTGGTGAACTGTCCCGTAAACGCTCAGCTTAAACAACCAAGTTTCGATTGGAAACTCGCCATTCCAGACAAGTTAAATCGAGCCTGCAAGCTGAAGCCAACTGAATCGTGAAATGAATCTTGAAACCGAGTCTTAAAACTGAATCGCCGAGCGAATTAATCGATAAGAAGCCGAATTGACAACAAAGCCTCGATTTTCTATCCCATTGGTTTAGTCCATTAAATTCCAATTTCGAGCAAGCTTAATTTAAGCACGAATAGACAGACCAAATAATGATTCATCCAGAGCCACCGTCCAAACTTGCCCTCGGAACTGGGCTGATCGTCTCAATCGCCATTTGTTTTTTGGCCGCAGCGATCGGCGGTTTCTCGACGACGATGAGCGTCGACAGTTCGTGGTTTGACGAGCTTAAAAAGCCATCCTGGAATCCACCCAACTGGTTGTTTGGCCCAGTCTGGTCAATTCTTTACTTGATGATGTCGATATCGGCTTGGCTCGTTTGGAAGCAAGCAGGCCTCACGAAAGCCAAGGGAAGCCTAGCGTGGTTCACCTTTCATTTGCTACTGAACGTTCTTTGGTCAGTTTTCTTTTTTGGCCTTAGGCAACCCGGCTGGGCAGCCATCGAGATCGTATTGCTCTGGGTTTCTATTGTCATTTCGATCGTTCTATTCTTTCGGCACTCCAAACTCGCCGCCAGTTTACTTGTTCCCTACCTCGCTTGGGTCACGTTCGCGACGGCATTGAATTGGACGATCTGGTCGTTGAACTAAGCGACTTCAAATTGCGAGAAAGAGCAAAGGTCTGGAAGAGCGAACGGTGTTATATTTATCCGCGCTCACGATTTGGACTTGCGCGATTTGGCGGATTACCCTGACCAGCGCGGCCGGTTTTTACCGGCGATTGCCCGCGTTTTCTCGTTGTTCAAGACTACCTTTGTCGGTTTACAAATTGTGCAAGTGCTCGTTTTCCCCTCTGATGGTTTCGAATCTCAGTTGACCGCTTCCCCTCCGTATTTTTCGTAGCCGCCATGACCAACTCACCATCCGAAGGCCTTCAGCGCATGAGCTGCATGGAAATCTGGGGCGGGAACCGAGCCATCGAAAAAAGCTTCGAGGCACCGGGCTTGGACATCTACGTTTTTAGCCAACCCTATCAAGACAGTCGCGCCGGTGGCGACATCTATTATTTGACGTCGTGTGCCTCGGGTCGCGTTTCCCGATTCTTGCTGGCCGACGTAAGCGGTCATGGTGAAGCGGCCGCCGGACTGGCAAAATCTCTCCGCGACTTGCTTCGCCAAAGCGTCAACAAACCCAACCAGGAAGAATTCGTTGCGGGTATGAACCGCGAGTTTGGTCGCCTCGGTGAAACAAGTGGTTTCGCAACCGCAGTCGTCGCCACTTTCTTTGAACCAACCCAAACACTCGACCTTTGCATCGCCGGACACCCCTACCCCATTTACTATTTATCCGAGCGAAAAAAATGGGTTCACCTTGATCCAGCCAGTGCCGATAACGATTTCGAAAATATGCCGCTTGGAATTCTGGACGAAACGATTTACCCACGCCGAAAGATCAACACAAAAACCGGCGACATGTTTTTGCTATACACCGACGCTTTTATCGAATCAGCAACCGACAACGAAAACGAATCTCTCCTTGGCGTGAAGGGAGTTGTTCAACTTTTGAACGACAATCGTGAAATCGAGGCAGACAAAGTCATCCCATTTTTGCGTGACCGAATTGGTTCGATGGCAGAGGGCAATCTTGTCGAAGATGACGCTTCGTTGATTCTTGGTCGCTTTACAAAAACCAAAGTACGGATGCGAGACAATTTACTTGCTCCTGTTCGGTTGCTTGGCAATGTAGCTGATCGCACGACGATCCAAGAATGAACCAAATCAAGTAATCCAATTCAGTACGTAATCCAATTCAACACAACGAAATCACATTTTAAAGGAAACCCAATGTTCGGAATGAAATCCAAAAAAGAGAAGCTCGAAGCAAAACTAAAAAAATTGCTTGAAGAAGCCTACCAGTTGTCGCATACCGATCGCAAAAAGAGCGATGAAAAGACTGCGGAAGCTGAAGAACTGGGAAAGCAAATCGACGCGATGGAATAGACCGAGCCCATGGCTACTGTTTCTTACCTTGGGCACGCTAAGCTCTAGCCTTCATCGTGCTGAGAGCCGAACGCAGCGTGGTAGTAAGCCATCCCATCGCGAAAATCTTCTACGCGCGTCTTGTCTTCACAGTGTAAGAAAAAGACATCTTGGGGCATCCCGGCAAAACCATGCCGAATCCCAAACTCGATCGCGGGTTCAAACCCAAATCGCGAGTAGAAACTTGGGTGCCCAGCCACGATTGTGAATGCGTTTCCTTGCTCTGATAAATTCTGCAAAGCTGCCTTCACCAACAGTGAGCCGATGCCCTGCCGTTGATACTTGGGCAACACCGACATCGGAGCCAACCCCATCCCATCGAGCTTTTCACCACGGCAAACGATTGATGCGGGCGAAAGCAGAATGTGCCCAACGACTGATGATTCCTGGATCGCGACCAACGACAGAACCTGCTCGGAATCTTTAGAATCCTCCTGAATTGCTTCGATCAAATCGGCTTCACCGTTGTGCCCAAATTCGCTCGACTCAAACGCAGCGATTGTCAGAACCCTAATGGCGTCATCGTGCTTCGCGGTCGCTGACTCGATCAACATCATGAGTTCTCTCAAAAAACAAATAACGGCAACAAGCAAAAATCAAAACCACTGCTGCTAGATTGCCCAACAACGCCAAGAATCGAGTTTCGCTAATCGCATAGTGATCGAGAACCTCTGGTCGATCGAAATCGGTCGAAGTCAATCGAGTTACCACACACCTCCCTGGCCACCCATACTCTCGCTGTTGTTGGACGACGTACTCAGCACCTGTGTCGACGACTTCTACACTCGCATTAGGAGTCGCGGGATAAAAACTGAGAATCAACCAAACAACGCCCAACACCAAGACCAATAAATGTTTCAGACTAAACGTGTGGTTCACGACAAATACTTTTCGAAGCCCAACTGAACGTTACCGTGGTTACTTGTCTTTGCCTGCTGCATTCCCACTGCCAGCCTCAGTTTTTGCGGCTGGATCAGTGCCTTCGGCTCCGTTTTCCTTTTTCATCGCGGCCTGCTTTTTCATTGCAGCACTTAATTGATCCATCGAATATTTGTTCGCCGTTTTGAAAAACGAACGCATCTTCTGAGATTGCTCTGTCTCGTTGTAGCCAAGTCCGACAACGGTGACTTTCGTCACTGATTCCGAAACTGATTCGAAATAGAAGACAGACCAAGCGTCCTTGGCGGCCTCTTTGAACGGAAAACTCTCAGGGAAACCAGTTGCTTTGAGCGAGAGCATTCGTTTGGGATCGTAGCTGAGGATTGTATTTTCGATTGTCTCGGCATCGCCGAGCGTTCCGCCTTCACTGTAGTTCGATCGCCATTTGCCACCGACCTTAAAATCGATATCCGAATTTGGTGTCACCCACGACTGCAAACCTTGCGTCGTCGTAAATGCATCCCACACATCGTCAAGGCTGGCATCAATGTTGGTTTCGAACACCTCACGAGCCTCATTCACTTCCTGGCTGTGTGACAAAGTCGTAAATGAAAGCAGCAAAGTCAATGCAAACGGTAGGTACTTGATCATCGCAGGGCCCTTATCTCATTTTTCTCGATTGTTGCCTCCAAATCTAACGAAACTTAGGAACTGACGCCAATAAATCCGGCCAGAAAACCGTCTGATGATTCGAAACCGTAACACAACCATCAATTTTGTTTCTGTGAGTGCAAAAGGAATACGAATGAAACGAGCAACTGAAAAACGAACCTTCGTCTCCATCGCCCTATTTGCATTTAGCATTCTTGTATTTGGCAGCTCGGCATCAAATTTGACCGCACAAGACTGGCCGCAGTTTCGTGGCACCAACGGAAATGCAACCGCCCCCGATGCGACGACTCCGACGACGTGGAGTGACAGTGAGAACATTGCCTGGAAAACCAAGTTGCCCGGTCGCGGTTCCTCCAGCCCAATCGTTGTTGGCGATCGAATTTTCTTGACCGCTTATTCTGGTTACGGAATGTCCGGCGAAGCGATCGCCAAGAAAGGCGGGCGTCAGCGAGGTAACCGAAATCGCAAACAGCGGAAGCAAGAAAACGACCCAGCCAAAGCCCCGAACAAGACGTCCGGCGCCCCGGCTAGTGAAGGCAAAAGCGACGACGTGAAAGACAGAACCTCCGAAGGCCCAGGCAACAAAGCCGATCTGAAACTGCACATGCTCTGTTTTGATCGCGCAACCGGCAAGCTTGATTGGGATGTCTCGATTGCGGCCAGTGAAGCCGAACAGGAATTCACGACACGGGTAGCTGATCATGGCTACGTATCTGGAACACCGGCCAGTGATGGTGAGGCCGTTTATGCGTTCTTCGGCGTGTCGGGCGCATGTGCTTTCGATTTCGACGGTAACCAACTTTGGCACAACGACAAACTTGGTTCAAAAACCGCCGGGTTCGGATCGGCTTCTTCTCCTGTTGTTTTTGAGAACATGGTATTTATCAACGCCAGTATCGAAGGTGGCACACTCTACGCGCTCGACAAAAAAACGGGAGACACCATTTGGAAGAAGACTGGCATCGAAAAGTGCTGGTCTTCACCTTGTGTTGCCCAAACGGAAACCGGAGAGACCGAATTGGTTATCAACCAGAAAGAAACCGTCTACGGACTAAATCCGCAAACGGGGGAAGAGCTGTGGTCGTGCACCGGCATTCAAGACTACGTCGTTCCCGTTCCAATATCCAAAGACGGAATCATTTACTGTCTTGGTGGTCGCAGTAACCGAGCCATGGCGATCCGATTGGGAGGTCGTGGTAACGTCACGGAGACGCATAAACTGTGGGAAGTCAACGTCGGCGCGAACGTGACCTCGCCAGTACTTGTTGACGGACATTTGTATTGGGCCAGTGACAAAGGCATTGCGAATTGCCTGAACGCTGCCGATGGGAAAAGTGTTTTTCGCGAACGTATGCCAACCGGCAGTCGCGTGTACGCGTCGATCGTTCACGCTGGAGGCAAACTCTATCTGACGACGCGCGACAGTGGCGTTCAAGTCCTCGAAGCGAAACCCCAACACACGCAGTTGGCGCTCAACAAAATCGAATCTGAGTCGGGACTGTTCAACGCCAGCCCAGCAATCAGTAACAATCAAATCTTGCTTCGCACTGACTCCTATTTGTATTGCATCGGCGAGTAAAGACGATTTACAATCTGTTTCGCGGCAATCGCAAAACGGCTTTGGATGCCGAAAAACCGTGGTTTTTGAAATACCAAGCGGATAATTCAAATAGAGCCTCTCCCCTGACGAATAGGCTGAAAACTTAATTCAAAAATGGGAGAGACGAGTTGAAAACAATTCAGGCAACCAAAGAAATCGAACTTAACCCAACAAGTGGCATTCCAATGTTGATCATTGGAATCATCCTCTGCCCCGTCATCGTTGGCATCTTTATCCTTTGCGGATTGACGCTGGTGAATCCAAACAAGAGCATGATGGTGGTTCTATTCGGCAAGTACATTGGCACCATTCGCCAACCTGGATTTTACTGGGTCAATCCGTTTTCAGTTCGCAAAGGCGTCTCGCTACGAGTCAACAATTTCAACAGCGAGAAACTCAAGGTCAATGACTTGCGAGGCAACCCTGTTGAGATTGGCACCGTCGTTGTTTGGCGCGTCAGCAATACGGCGCAAGCAGCGTTCGATGTTCAAGACTACGAATCTTATGTGGAAGTCCAAACCGAATCGGCATTGCGAACGATTGCCGCGAAGCACCCGTATGACGCTGCCACAGAAGGTCAAACATCTCTGCGTGGCGATTCGGATGAAATCAACGATGAGCTGCAAGGCGAGCTGACTCAGCGATTGGCCATGGCCGGGATTGAAGTCATGGAAGTTCGTATCAGTCATTTGGCTTATGCTCCAGAAATCGCCGGCGCGATGCTTCGTCGTCAACAAGCCGAGGCGATCATCGACGCCCGCGCTCGAATTGTCGAAGGCGCTGTCAGCATGGTTGAGATGGCTCTTGAGCATCTCAAAGAAGGTGAAATCATTGAAATGAACGACAACCAGAAAGCCTCGATGGTCAGTAACTTGATGGTCGTTCTCTGCAGCGAGTCGGAAACCAACCCGGTCATCAACGCGAGTGCGGTTTAGCGAGGCACGACTGCGAAGGTGGTCGAAGCACTTGGAATCGTGGCGGCTAGACAAGTGGCACGACCCCGAAGGGGTCAAAGCAATTAGCCCCGGGTCGCGCAGCGCACCCGGGGTTCTAAAAGAAACGAAAACCGACCCCGAAGGCGGTCGAAGCAA
>CAZPTT010000033.1:7848-17782 GCA_964589435.1 uncultured Pirellulaceae bacterium | reverse complement strand
TAAAAGAAACGAAAACCGACCCCGAAGGCGGTCGAAGCAACCTTGTTATTTCTCCGATCTCTTGTTTCCCTTTTTATTTGTCTTTGGTGCCGCAGTATTGGCTGGCTTTCGACCTGAGAAGCTTTCTGGCTCCTTCACAATGGCTGCCTCCGGGTCTCTCACAGCGGACCAGCTCTGGATCTCTGGCAACTGCGTTGGATTCGTTGAGTTGCCCGATGCTTCGGGAGCTTTACGCTCTGGGTTGCTTTCAATCAAGATTTCATCATATTCACGAAGATCAAACTCCCTGGTAAGCAGGCCTTTCAACATGTCCTCGGTTAGCGAATCCTTGTCGATCATATGACTCGACGCATCACAAAACGAGGCTCGAAACTTTCCTTCCACAAACGGCCTAAGTTGATTCAAGTGAAACTTCTTGTCGAAGTGATTAGGCGAAAATTCGAAATCCTGTGGCTTCGTCCAGGGAATATCCGAAGCAGTTTCGACAAACAATATCGTGTTGGAAGTACCTGCTTCGATAGCGCCAAGACCATGGCCTTTTGTGAGCCCCAACGCTGTTGCTTCACTGGCAAATCCAACATAGTCCGTTGTCGTTGAATCTTTCGGAGAGCTGGGATGGCGGAAAAAATCTGGCATTTCATCCAACAGAGTAATGTTGTGCTCGCTGTCCCATGGTTCGTTTTGTCGGTACCGATCGTATAGTTCATCCTGTTCGATGAAAGGCAAAATTAGCACGCGCCAACTGACAGGATGCCCATGCCGACTGACGCTGGCCGAAGCGGGGAGAAAACGGTAAACCGACTCGAAGTTTAAACAGCCTAAGGAAAGCTGCAACAGATTCTTCTTTGACTGCTCTTCAGTTTGACGTGCACTTAATGGTTCGCCATTGAAGCTCATTTTGGGAACGATGGCTGCAGCCAACTCCTTCGCCTCGCGTTTGGTGAAAGCGCCGTTGATCATGCATTCTGTTGAGATGGCACCTTGAATCATGGGGCTGCTCTGCAGCTTGCCATCGACAAAAATCCCCATCAACTTACCTTGGTTGTTCTTCGTCGCATGAAGTAGTTTTTGCCCGCCGACTGCCGTCACCTGGATTGCGATTGCAGCCCTTCCCATTTCATCGTCGACAACCTCGGCTGAGACCAAGTCTTCGTTGGTAAGAATCGTATTTCCAATTTTTGCTTTCGTATCCGAATCGACCAGACATATTTCCAACTTCTTTTCCGCGGTTCGCGTCGAAGCGATTAGATCAAACGCAATTTTTTCGAGCGGCGTTTCGGGGCTGTCAATCCTTCGAAATCGAATCAAAGCCTCCGCAGATTCCATACTCACCGGAGCTGTTTTACCTTCGTCGCTCGACCCAAATTCCAATCTTCCACTGGCAGTAAACCGATACCGCTGAATTGACTTCTCCTGACCGACTGAGGACGCTTCGATTAATCCATTGGGTAATAGTTGAAAGTCCGAAACCTCAAGATTTTCACTACCATCCACCTGAATAAATTTCTCACCGTGAACCAAGTATACAGCTTCCGGGCCGGGCACTGTTCGCCCCTCGACTCGCACGACGACCGGTTTCCAAACTCCGCCCATTAAAATCAGATCCTCCAGGACTTGACGACTCGGATCATGAAATCGGACTTCAAATTCAGCATCATCTTTGAGTGCCGAAGAAAATTTCGCATGCGTGTCTCGATCCAAACTTACTTCGATTAGTTCTGTCCCGCTGCTATTGGCTTTTCCACCTCTCGTGGAGCTGATTGACTCCACACCGATTTTGCTTCCAATCAGGCGAGGGAAATCAGCATCCGCATCAATTCGAAATACGTCAACAAGATCATCAACTTCCAAACGACCGATCAAGGGAGAATCGCTTGGCAAAGAAATCATGACGTCACTGGACGACCCGGAAGGAGGAATCGACGTTACGTTAAGTGTTGTGCGCCCTTTTGAATTTTCCAAACTAGCAAGAGGATCCCTACCCTGAAACTCGTTGGAAGTCTGACTGTACGGCTCATCCAAGCCACCCATTCGATCGCGATCTTCTATCGCTACGCTCGGTGATGACATCCGAACTTTGTCACCACTCCCGGCCAAAGTGATTTCGATATTGCCTTGAGAATCGACAATCGCTGTGCTTCCTTCAGGGATCACAACACTCGCACTGGTGCCATCAGGCCTTTTGACGGTGATTGTGATGCCCAGCCATAACCCGAGCAACGATGCGGCTAATCCAGTTGCAATCAAGGCAAGCCAAGAAATTCGCTTCCGTGTAGCGACGCTTGAAGGACTTCTTTCACTCGGCTTGTTGATGGGAGTTGGCAACCACGACTCCAAGGCCTCCGTCATTTCCTCAGATCGTTTAACTAACGCCGCCAAATCAGCGGAGTGCATATATTCGCCGATTCGGTTCCGCACTTCTTCGCTCGATGCCGGCCGGTCCGCCGAATCTTTCTCCAACATTTGCATAACCAGCGCACCAATTTCCACTGGCAACTCAACGAGGTCTCCAATCGGTAGAGGAGCTGTTGAAACATGAGCATTCATTTTTGCAAAAGCTGTTGGGTAGTCACTCGTCGCAAACGGAGCGCGGCCACAAAGAAGTTTGTAAAACGTACAACCCAACCCATAAATGTCCGTGCGGCCATCGATGTTTCGGCCATCATTAATTTGTTCGGGCGCGACATAATCAGCAGTACCGATGGCTTGCCCTGTTGCGGTGAACTCGCTGTCTTCATCAGTTTGCAGACGTGCCAATCCTAAATCCAATAGTTTCACGGTGCCCGATTCGTCAATCATAATATTGGACGGCTTGATATCGCGATGCACCAGGCCTTGAGAGTCGCAGTATTCAAGTGCCTTACAAATGGATTGAATGATGGCGCAGGAATCAGCAACCGACATCGGCCCCTGCCTGCTGACAATCTCACTGGCATTCAGTCCGTCGATATATTCGGTAACCAAAACCGCCAGCCCATCGACCTCTCGCGCGTCATGAGCGGCAACAATGTTGGGATGATTCAGTCCACCGACGGTTCGCATTTCTGACGCGAACCGCTCATGCATCGTCGAGTCCCAGCGGCGATGGTCGGCAATGAACTTGATCGCTACGGGGCGCCCCAATTTTGTGTGACGTCCGAGGAAAACGTGTCCCATGCCGCCTTTGCCAAGTGCTTCAACAATCTCGTATTCGCCGATCATCCTGGGAATATTGGTGAGCGACTCGTTCCGCTGGCCTTCAACATTACCTAACGCCGCCAGCGCCCGCGCGGTCGCGACTTTGCATTCAGCCTCGCCGGACGCATCATCGTTCAGATCAGCGATGTCGCTAGATGTCGCTTTCAAAGTCGATACGAATGTATCTTCGGCCGATTCAAGCGTCCCCATTTCGGCTTGGCACGAATCGCAGCCTTGTAAATGAACTGCCAAAACGTCGCTTTGTTCATCGGAGAGTTGGCCTAGTGAAAACGACTTAAGTTGATCTTCGGGTGGACAGACGCCTATCATTGCCAGCCTTTCAAGTTGGATCGTGGATTGCGTTGTGAGAGCATTTTCTTGCTTCACAGGTAGAACGCAGCCGTCTGACACCTTGCGAAAACTTTTCTACTTTCCTTACGGCAATTCGTCCATTCGTTTCCTCAATCGCCTCAACACACGTGATTTTGCTTGATAAACGCTGGCAACATTCATCTCCAATCGGTCGGCGACATCCGCAGCTGAGTCGCCCATAACGGTCGTCAACCAAAATGCGTCCCAGGTGACGGGGTCACAATCCGCTTTGACAATCTTCAGGATTTCGACAGGAAGACGACGGTCAAGACTGGCCAAGCTGATCGAGTTTTCCAAATTCGCGTCCGGCGAAGTGGCCAAGTTTTGGAATTGCTGGAGGTTGGCCGTGCCACCGATCGCGGGCGGATTCTTCTGAAGCTTGCGAAAGTGATCCCTAACTCGGTTGCGAGTAATGGTCGCCAACCAAGATCGAAAGCTGGCTTGGTCTTTCTTGCGTTCGAATGAAACGACGTTCCGTGCGACCGCGATGAAGACGTCTTGAACAACGTCGGCTGAGTCGGCTCCAGACAGACCAGACTGCCGAGCCCAACGGTAGACGATCGGACTGAAGACTTCGACCAGCCGCGCCCAAGCGGTGGGCTGCATCTGCTGTACCCGGTCAAGCAAAGAAGTCGACAGTGATGGGAGCTCGCCAGGATGTGTAGGCTCATGCTGATTCATGCATCCAGTCTAACCGAACTCGACGCTGGGCGTAAAATCAGGTTGCCCTAAAAAGCTTACAGCTGAAAACGTACGCCTGCGGCTAACAGTGAAACGAAAACTCCGTCAGTGAAACGTTTAACCCGATCCCGAAGGGGAGGCATTTCGCTTCAACTCTTCCTTAAAAGTCCTCGCCTTTGGCGTCGGGTTAAATGCAATAGTTAAATGCAATTCCGCTCAATGCGCCGAATTCTCGTAGCGGATGTCGTCAAGACTTTCGTTTTTTTGTATTTCGAAACCTTCAACTTCGGATCATTCAGAACTCTTGACGAGTTCCGCTACCACATCGAAAAGCATTGGAGTAAAACGTTTGCGCAATCCTATTGGACAGCGTTGCGGTCGGTCGAGCGATGCGTAGGTCGAAAGCGGTTTAAATGGGCACGCCGGTGTCGATGAGCCTCAAAATTAGCGAACCCAAAAACGACACGTCAACCAGCTAACGAAACTCCCCAAGCCCAGCTCCACCAACGGGAACTCGGTCATCTTAACCATTTGGTAAGTTGAAACTTTGAGAATACGAAGTGGCGTTGGTTCCGAGCGAATAAATGACGCCATCTCTAAACCGATCATGCCAGCTGCGACTACGAGTACACCTGCCAGCATCCAGAGCCAAATCCTTGGCGATCGTAGTTTCGGAATTTGCCAAACCAGAATCGCGAAACCTGGAATGATCAATGACGCCCACATCGCGTGCACTGAAACCAGAGCACTGGTCGGCGGCAGTCAGCCCCAGTCGCCGCACAACTGCTCAAAGTGCGGCATTGAAACCTGACCCAGCTGAACCGAGCCGAAAATTAGCCCGCCCATCGTCAGAATCGCCGCAAGCAGCTTAATTAAGTTCATTGAACGTCCCAAGTTTTGGTAAGCTGCCTGTTTGGTGGACGGGGAAAGTTCTAAACTGACGTGAGCGTTCGGTAAGATTCGTGACCATCAACTTCGATCTCTAATTGTGTCCTGATTTGGTAAACATGCCCACGCAAGCGAGGGCATGGCACCCGACCGAAGAGGGCATCGCAACCGTTGAGGACATAACGGCTCAGCAATTTGAAACAACGGCTGTCCCCGTCAATCCGAAATATCGGTATCCCCTTTGGACGCCAGTTTCACCGTTTACTTACAAACCTTTTTTCGCTTTCACCAGAATTGCCATTTTCGCTTACTCGGCTTCAAACTCAACACCTCGACGAATAACACTGTGAATTCCCAAGACATTCTCGGCCAAAACGGATTGATCGCCAAACGGCTTGCGAATTACGAAGAACGCCAGCCGCAGTTGGACATGGCTGATGCGGTCGCCGCGGCAATTGCCAACAAAAATCATTTGGTGGTCGAAGCAGGCACTGGTGTTGGAAAAAGTTTTGGTTACATGGTACCGGCCATTCTTTCATTGCAAAAAAACCAAGAAACCAAAGACGGAGGGAAGCGGCGGATTGTCATTTCGACGCACACGATTTCGCTGCAGGAACAGCTGATTCAAAAAGACATACCACTGCTCAATAGCGTTATTCCGCTGGAGTTTTCTGCCGTGCTTGCCAAAGGACGAGGCAACTACGTTAGCTTACGACGAATGACCCAGGCCTTAAAAAAATCTGACGCGCTGTTCGCCAGTGAGCAAGAACATGACCAAATCCAGCAACTTCGCGTCTGGACCGGCAACACACGTGACGGCTCGCGAGCCGATCTGAACTTGAAAGTCTACCCGCAAGTGTGGGACGAAGTTCGTAGCGACAGCGGAAACTGCATGGGACGCAAATGCCCATCCTATGGCGACTGTCATTATTTCAGCGCTCGAAAACGGCTGCAAAATTCAGACATCTTGATCGTGAATCACGCCCTGTTCTTCAGTGATCTGTCGCTGAGGCGATTGGGCGTCAACATTCTGCCAGATTACGACACGGTTATTCTTGACGAAGCCCACACCGTTGCCGATGTCGCCAGCGACCACTTAGGGATGGCGATCACGATGCGGCAAATTGATTTCACACTAAACAAGCTATACAACGACGGCACCAACAAGGGCTTGCTCGTTCATCATCAAAATGCCGAAGGGCAACGCGACACGATGCGCGCCCGAATCATGTCCGAAGATTTTTTCAGCGACATTCTCAACTGGGTCAAGCGCACCAACAATAGCGGCAACCGAAACCAAAACACACGTGTCAAACAGCCCGGCATCGTTGCCAATCCGCTATCACCGCAGCTCGATACGCTGTCCAAGCGAGTTCGCAGCCTGGCCGAAAGCATTAAGGACAAAGCCGAAAAGCAGGACTTGATTTCAGCATCCGATCGCCTCAACGCTTTGTCGACTCAAATCGAAGCTTGGCGATTGCAAGAAATGGAAGGTGGCGTTTACTGGATTGAGTCCAGCATCAATCGATTCAACAAACAAAACGTCAGTTTGTCAGCGGCACCCATCGATGTTGGGCCGGCGCTGCGGGAGAACCTGTTCGATAAAACGGATTGCTGTGTATTGACCAGCGCTACGCTGGCGATCGGTTCTGATTCGTTTGACTTTTTTCAAAACCGAATTGGGCTGACGAAAACCGAAACGTTAAAACTTGGCAGTCCATTTAACTATCAAGAGCAGGCTCGCCTCATTCTGGTCACCAACATGACCAGCCCCGTTACTGATCGAGACACTCACGAACGACAGTGTATCGAAGCGATCAAGAAGTATGTCGCCCAAACCGATGGCCACGCGTTTGTACTATTCACGAGCTACGAATTCCTCAACCGAACGGTGCGAGCGTTGACGCCCTGGTTGACCGAGAACAACTATGGAACATTCGTGCAAGGCGACGGCGTTTCGCGGACTCAATTGCTAGACAAATTCAAAGCCAATTCTCGCGGCGTCCTGTTTGGAACAGACAGTTTTTGGCAAGGCGTCGATGTGCAGGGCGACGCGCTCCAAAACGTGATCATCACCAAATTACCGTTTAGCGTGCCCGATCAACCGCTGCTGGAGGCCCGTTTAGACGCGATCCGAGAAGCGGGCGGCAATCCGTTTGGGGAATATCAATTGCCGGAAGCCGTTATTAAATTCAAACAGGGCTTCGGCAGGTTGATACGCAGCAAGACCGACACTGGTATCGTTGTGATCCTTGATCCGAGGATCAAAACGAAATCTTACGGGCGGATCTTTCTTGGATCACTTCCCGAATGCAAAGTCGAGCAAGGTTCGATCTAGCAGCTCATCAACAAGAAGCCCGGCGACAAGAAGCTCATCATCCCGAAGGTTTTGTTAGTTATGAATGAAGAAATCTCTAACAGCTCTGCTTCTCATATCCGAGCCAATCGAATTCAAGAATTCATGTCGTTTTTGCAAGCGACCCGAACGCGGCTGAAAAACGACTTGGTCTCTGAAGACGACGTGGACGTACAGAAAATTCGCGAGGTCGTCGAAGAGCATTACATCGATGACCAGGCCAACCGGCGATGTATCAGCGATTCGAAAGCGTTCTCTACGATGATGCGAAAACCATCATCACTCTCTGGTCAGTTTTTGACGACTATGAAAAGTTTCAGCTGGAAAGTTTCGCGCAGCTTTTGCGACTCGAGCACGACGGGCTGACAGGGGATCGCCACCCAAAGCGAGTCTTCGATCGGTCGATCTTCGGCAAGGCCTCAATCGTGATTGCTGTCATCACGGTCTGGATGGGCGTGCTAAAAACGTTTGCCGGCTACAACCTTGGCGAGCTAATGATCTTCTCAGACTTCCAATGGGTGGGAGCCGTCATCCTGGTAGGCGGCCTGTTTGTCGTTCTAAGGTACGTTCTCAAAACGTTTCGAAACAACAAACAGACGGCCGAGATTGCTCAACTCTCGCGTTCGCTGAGAATCTATCTGGACGAATAACTAACATCAGGCTCGTGAAGTCGCAGGTAAGCCACCGCAAGAAAACTTACGTTTCGTCAGACGCTTTGCCAACATCGTCGTTGGCTTTTTTGTCCTCTTCACCCGAAGATTCGTCTGACTCGGAATCTGTCGGATCCTCGGCTTTGGGTGGTGCCTCTGGATCACCAAAGACGCCTGGCAGCAATTCGGCACCGAGTGCTTCGAGGTCTTCGTAGTGATTGGCTCCGTGAGTCAATTCGCCACCTTCGTGGCCAACCCATCCGATGCCAGCCGCCAGCAAGATCAAACCCAGCTTCCACATGACGCCATCGTCTGGATCTCGATTGCGAGCTCCAGCGGCAAACAGAGCCAGGATGAAAGCAAACACCGTGGCGATGAGACCGCCGGTTCGATGCCAGAAAATTTTGTGATCTTGATTTAGGAGGTCAGCAACCTCAGTGACGGTTCCGCGATTTTCCATCGGGCTAAACCACCATCCGGAAACACACGCCACGATTGCACCCAAGGTACCCAACCACAGGCAGTAATAAGCGCAATCGCTCATGACGAAATTGCCACGTAAACTAAACAGCGCGAACAAACCAGCCGCAAGCAACAGCCCGATCGGAAGATGGATGGCTGCCGGGTGCAGCGAGCCAATGGCGTTAAATATTCGCTGCGTTTTAGGATCGACCTTAGCAGGTTTCTTCTCGTCGCCTTCCTCCGTCGATTCATCGGCGTTAGCCTCATCGACTGAAGCGGTACTGACGAACGTAACACCATCAGGCCATTCCGCGCCGCCATCAATCCAGGCTTTGACGAGTTCAATCTGCTTTTCCGAAAGCGGATTTTCTTCATCAGGCGGCGGCATCAACTCCTCTTCGTCATCCGAAATGAGGACTTCATACATCAGACTATCTTCAGCCGAATCGACTTCGATAAAGTCCATGGCCGAATCTTTTTCGTCGATTCGAAACGACTCTTCTTTGTCCGGGCCGTGGCAGCTCAGGCAATGCTGTTCAAAGATCGGCTTGATTGATTTCGTGAAGTCAACTTTTTCAGTTTGAGCTAGCGCTGTCGTTTGAATCAGCAACAGGCAAACAAGAGAGGGTAAACAGGCCTTGAAAGCCTTCATGAAAGGATCACGTTTAAACATTTTTTCTTCGACACATCTAGAGCAGAAACAGGCGAGGCATCCTTGCAGAACTTTCTCCATAATAGCCAATAAGAAACTTATGTGGAGATACAACAAGTGGAATCGACTCGACGGGTCTTCACATTTAGCGCAAAACCCCTATCTCACAACCGACAGTGGAAGCCTCGAAACGAATAGGAGGCAATCGCGGGTTGCACAGATCGCATTCAATTGTCGTGCACTAATTACTTTCGCAATTGCAGCGATTATGTCATTCCACCTTGAAATTTTGTTGATCGCTTCATTATCAGGCTAAATCAAAATGATCATGGCAAATACGAAAGCATTTGAATTTCGTCAGAACGAATAGCTTTTTCGGTCGACCGTCGGCAACACCAAAATTTTTCCATCCCCAAGCCGTCCTGTCCTGGAAACCGAAACGATCATGTCGACAATTTCGTCAACATTTTGATCATCTGCCCAAACCGAAATCTCGACCTTCGGGACAAAAGCCAATGAGTATTCGTTTTCGCCATACCTTTCGAGATAGTTTTTCTGCCGACCGTACCCTTTGACTTCGCGAATACTGATGTCTTCGATGGGTTGCTCAACAATGGAACGAATCAATTTTTCAGCCAGATATGGCTTGATGATGGCGACGATTTGTTTCATGGCCTTTGATGGTGCAGTTTTGAA
>CAZPTT010000033.1:0-7748 GCA_964589435.1 uncultured Pirellulaceae bacterium | reverse complement strand
TCGCCCTCAATTTTTGATCGTCGCCCAAGTCCAATGCCGATCAGTGGTCGCTGTTACCGATTGCGGATCGAAGCCAAGACTTTCGACCATCTCTCGAATCTCCTCCAACGACAACGCTGCATGTAGTGATTCTGCAAACAGCTTGCGGGAATAGTCTGATTCGTCGCCAGCATACGTTTCTACCAATTGATCAACGGTCGCCGCATCGTCGGGCCGCATCAGATCACGAACAAACAACATTCCTCCCTGGCACGTCACCCGCACCATCTCCATCAAACAATCCATCGGGATCGGAATATGATGAATGATACTATTGGACATCGTCACGTTAAACATTTCGTCTTCGAAACCCATGTTCTTGGCATCAATATGATTGAGCGTGATTCGATGGCCCAATCCAGCGACTTCGATGTTGTAGACGGCCAGATCTAACATACTGACCGCCATATCAATCGCCATCACGCGGCAGTCGGCGTGCTGCTGACAAAGCTCAATCGGAATCAGCGCCGTGCCGGTTCCCATATCCAGCACATCACCCAGCGAAATTTCATATTCAAATTCGCCCGACTCGTCATCTTCCTCGGCAGTGGAATCTGACTCATCGTCATCCTCGTCGACCACGAAATTTGCTTCCGCAAACTCCAACAGCTCAGCCACAAACAAACGGTTCACTTCCGAGTGATCCATATCGTTGTATTCGCTGGCATCCTCTTTCGAATCCATTACTTCCGGTTCGAGCGTCCGCTTAAGTCCCATCTATTCCTCGAATTGTTTTCTGTGGCTCAGGTTTCTGCAGCTCAAATTTCTGTGGCTTAAATTCGGAATTCGATTTCCACTGAGGTTGTAACTCTTGACTGGCGGCACTGCTGGAGTTTCTATCGAAAATTCCTGATACAGATAGGATTTTGAAACATCGACTTGCTCAACGATTGCCAAGAGCTGTACCTATTTTTTCGCACGGGTGCTTTTTGTGTAATTCATTTCAAACACCTTCATTGCCTGGTCGCCTTCGCCCATATGCATGGTCATCGTCTTGGTTCCATCATCGTTATAAGTGGTCTTCATAACGCTTTTCATTGGTGATCCATCAGGCCCCATCGACGAACCTGTGTAAGTCATGGACTTGGCTTCTTTGTCGTATTTACCTGTCATGTCCATTTTTTGAGGACTAAGAGAATCGATCCATCTGCCTACATATTCCTTTTTCTCCGAATCGAATGTGTATGTTCCAAGGCCGGAAAAATCCAGTCCCATCATGTTGCCTTTGAATTCCGAGACCAACCAGAATCCCATCATCCGTCCCTTTTCTGTTCCTTTGGTTACTGTGGGCTCGCCGGGCCCCTCCCAGACCTTGATGACAACATCCCAAGTTCCCACTTCCGATTTGAGCACGTCCAGCTCCGGACCCGGCTTTGGCATTTCCTGCTCTTGCGCGATCGCAATCGTTGAAAAGCAAAAAACAGTGAGCAAAGCGATGGCTGATACAAATGGTTTCATAGCTAATTCTCCAAAAGGATTTAGTTTGCAGTGTTTAGTTTTCGGTTTGCAGTTGGGTTGCAGATTGCACATCCAGCTCACTCACCCAGCGCTTCAAACTCTTCATCGGTCGTAATAATCGAGACTTTGTCTTTGACTAGCATCCCGTATCCGTAAACGATTACTGACATCATCAGGTAGGCGACCGCATAGTCGATAACCATTTTCTGTACGGCTGGTTCGAAAGTCGCAATCGCAGTCGGCAAGAACATCTGATCGCTCATTGGTGAATGCATCACGCCGAACAAAACCATCACGCCACCAGCCGCGAAGTAGATCGCTGCCGCGTCAAAACGTCGATCAATGATTCGTGCTAGCGCTGATGCCCAAATCAAACTGGTGATGATGAATCCACCGGCCAATACACGAAGATTCAAGATAGCTTCGTTCGACGCCATCGTCGCAGGGTCAACATACTGGCCAAGATAAATCACGATCAGTTTCGCCAAAGCTGGCAGACAAGCCGCAGCAAGCGCCGCGTAATGTCGCTTCGGTGTGACCTGAAAACTCTGGGCCGTAATCTCGATACCGATAAAGATCAAAATCGGCATCACCGCCGCTTCCGGAATCCAAGCGAAAAGCAATCCGAAGTACCCGATCAAACCAGCACCGCCCACAAATAGCGCCGTCGCCAATGTGTATGCCGCGCGGCCTCCCATCGCTTTGTAAGCCGGATGTCCGATGTAAGGCGTTGACTGAATGACGCCGCCACACAGCGAAGCCACCAGTGTCGAAAACGCCTCGATACCGATGATCGTATTGGTGTTGTAGTCGTCTCCTACCGAAGCAGCGCTTTCGGCGCAATCGATGCCTCCAATCACGGTCGCGATCGCGAATGGAAAAATGTAAGGCAGATAAACCAACGAATCACCAATGGCTCCAAACCACTCGAACGAAAATACCGTCAACCATTCGGTCGGCAGCCAGGCGATTGCTGGCTCGGCATTCGCAGTCGACGTTTCGACAGCTCCAAACTGACCCAGAAAATGCATCACGGCTCCCGCCAAACAGCCCATTAAAACCGCGCCGAGCGCACCGGGAATGTTACCAGGCAATTTTCCGCGACCGACCAACGTGATGAACACGATCACCAACGCTGAGAATCCGACGATCGGATCGAGCGAGACTTTTTCCAGCGGCGAAAACGTAATCAATACCAACGCGATCGCCGCCAACGAACCGAGCAAACCCGCTCTTGGGAAAACGTTGCGAATCCAGTTCGAACAAAACGACATTGCGAACTTGATCAAACCGGAAAAGAAGATCCCACAGATGCCGATATGCCAGGCAAATGTTGCCGCGTCATAGTTAAGTTGATTCAGCAGCTCGATGGCTTCTGCATTTTGATTGGTTACCGCGATGCGCAATTGGGTAATGTCCCAGCCAGCTTCGGTCGTTAGTTGTCCAAGCTTGGAAGCAAACGCTGGCCCGAGCACGAAGAACACCATCCCGATTGTGCTGGGCGTGTCGAGTCCCAAGGGCATCGCAGTGACTTTGGAGTTGCCGGTTTTCTTCGCATGGGCAAACGCGAGCCACGTATACAGAAGGTCGCCGACAAGAACGCCGATCGCTGTCCCTGGAACCATGTACTTCAATGCAAAATCTACAGGGAAGCTAAAGATGCCAGCAAGCAATCCGACCATTAAAACCAAACCGGCAATATTGTCTAACATCAAGCCAAAAAAGGCATTAACGTCGCCGGGGCGAGCCCATTGGTAAGGTTTGTTGATCACAAGACGTCCGTTGGGCACAAGGATTGCTTAGTTGTTCATTCGACAAAGGCTGAGGTCGGCAACGACCAAAGTCGGGCACGACAAGAGTGGGATGGCTTGCTTTGGATTGCTTAAGTTAGCCAGCCAACAGCCAAATGCTGGGGTCTCAGAGACGGCGAGTTTAAATTCTGAAAAATCCGCTGTCAAACGGACCAAACGTGTCAAAAGGCTCCCCGATACGTCTTATATCGAAGGGCACAAGACCGTTCAAAAGTCCACTGGTAACACTTATAGGAGTCGCATCTCAGGAGAATTAGCGGCAAACCAACTTTTTGGGTTTGTAGCGAACCACCCTCCGTTAAGATGCGTAAATAGTCATGGAAGCCACAATCAACGACATTTTCTTCAATACTGATCGTCAGCTGAAAGCAAAAATCGACACTGTGACCGACGAGCAACTACTACTCGAATATCGCCAAACTGGCGATCGCGAACTGTATGCCCAGTTGGTCTACCGGTACGAGCGCGAGCTGTTCAGTTACCTTCGCCGGTATCTCGGCAACGCCGAAATGGCGGAGGATGTATTCCAGGCGGCTTTCCTTTCTGTCCACCTGAAATGCGAGATGTTTGAAGAAGGCCGTCGTTTCCGACCATGGCTTTACACAATTGCGACCAATGCTGCCATTGATGCTCGGCGGCGAAACAAGCGACACAGGATGGTCAGCTTGGATACTCCTCGCGAACAAGACAACGAGGACGTTGGTCGATTAATTAATCTGTTGGAAAGTGGTGATCCCGATCCCGCCAACTCAGTCGTCGATGCTGAACGGACACAATTGGTTCGCACAACTCTTGATCAGTTGCCTGAATCAATGAACGCCGTCATCCAGCTGGTTTATTACCAGGGCATGAAGTATCGCGAAGCGGCCGAGGTGTTGGAGATTCCAGTGGGTACGGTTAAGAGCCGGCTCCATGCGGCGATCACAAAGCTGACCGATGTTTGGAATACCAGCCAAGTCGATTAATGGAGTCGACTGGTTGAACTAGTAGAGACCCAAAAGTGAAACAACCTCCACAAGAAGATCTGATCGGTTACGTGCTAGGAGCATTGGACGCTCAAGAGCAACGCGACTTGCAGAAAGAAATTGACCTCAATCCAGCTTTGGAAGATCAGTTGATGGACATCAAGTCCTCGCTGCTTCCGCTTGATTGTCTTGATACCGCTGGCCCCACCCCAGGCTTGGCCAGACGTACCTGCGAAATGGTTGCCGGTTACCAACCGGGTTCAACATTGTTGAATGCAGTGGAACCAAGCTTAAGCTCGCTTGATGATTGCTTGGATGACTTCAGTCAATCTGAATCAGCCAACTCAGATTCCACAGTCCGTTTAAAGGAATCTTCTCAACAACAGCGAAACATGATGCGACCTTCGACTTGGTCGATTCCCGATTTGACCGTTGCGGTTGCGTTGATGGCGATCGTCGCTGGAATTTTACTTCCAACGATTTCGTACGCCCGTCACAACAGCCGAATCTATGCTTGCCAAGGCAACATGCAACAGCTTGGTATGGCGTTCTTAAAATACAGTGATGTTAACGGCGGCAAATTCGTCGAGATCCCACGCTGCGGCCCGCTTGCTGTCAGCGGCTCATTCGCTCCCATGCTGAAGGAATGTGGATTTCTCGAAGATTCGACGCTTGCCTGTGCCGGGGTTAGCAGTGAAGTCCCGGTCGTAGTGCCAAGCGTTCAAGCAGTGATGAATGCGACGGGTGAACAGCTTTGTTATTACCAAAAAACGATGGCCGGACATTACGGTTACACGATGGGCTATCACGAAAACGATCGCTATCACTCACCGACCAGCCAAGGCCGAACCCATGTTGTTTTGCTTGCCGACATGCCTGCTCTGAACGGACGCAGCAGCCAGAACCATGGTGGAACTGGCCAAAATTGCTTGTTCGAAGACGGGCGTTACGAGTTTGTCAAAGGTGACTCGTACGGTGAAGACGCGATCTTCGTTAACGATCGAAATATGGTTGCTCCCGGCTGCCGTGCTGGTGACAACGTGATCGCTCCCAGCCACCTTTCGCTGGCCGTCACAAAGATTGAGCCGTTGAAGTAAAGGTCTTGCAGGAGCCATGCCTCAGTTTGGTCATGCCTCAGTTTGAGTCATGCCTCAGTTTGAGTCATGCTTCGGTTTGGGAGTTGGGGTGCCATGCCTCTCGCTTGCGTGAGCATGTTAAATTGTTTTGTTTTCGAACCCAATAACTGCGACCCGCGTAACGAAGATATAACCTGAGCGTTGCTTCAAGGGGCGGCGTGAAAACGAGCGAAACCTCTCTTTCCAAAATAACTCCGCTGACCGACCACTCGGTTCAGCGGAGTTTTTTTATGCGCGTGTCAAATGGTGATCCGTCCTCACCTTTTGAAGTTGCGTCCAATCGAGCTCGTTCTCGAAAAAGCAAAACATCAAATTGCTAAAGATGATTAGATTTGGAGAGTCTGCAGCCGCAAAAACCGGAAAGCTGCTATGCTGGGGATGACCTTCCCTAGTTACGCGAATCGACCATGTCACCGCCCAAGAAACCCGAACTGATGAGCCCTGCCGGTCACTGGCAGCAACTCCAAACCGCCATCGAAGCCGGCGCGGACGCCGTCTACTTTGGCCTCAACCACTTTTCGGCGAGGGCAAAAGTCGGATTCTCAGTTGAAGAACTTCCCGAAGTCATGGAGACGCTTCACGGTCGCGGCGTCAAAGGATTCGTCACTTTTAACACACTGGTGTTTGATCATGAACTCGAACTGGCCGAAGCCGCCATCATTGAAATCGCGCACGCGGGTGTCGACGCGGTCATTGTTCAAGATGTGGGAATCGCTCAACTCGTAAAACGGATTGCGCCGGAACTAGAAGTTCATGGCAGCACCCAAATGTCGATCACCAGCGCACAGGGCGCCGAACTGGCCCAGTCGCTTGGCTGCAACCGAGTCGTGCTTGGCCGTGAGCTCAGCCTGGCGGACATTCGCAAAATCGCTGACGCGACGGATGTCGAATTGGAAGTGTTCGTGCACGGAGCGTTGTGCGTTTCCTATTCGGGGCAATGTTTCAGCAGTGAAGCTTGGGGCGGACGCAGCGCCAACCGTGGCAAATGCGCTCAAGCCTGCCGGTTGTCTTACGATTTGATCGTCGACGGACACGAGCGAGACCTCGGCGAATTCAGGTACTTGCTTTCGCCAGGCGATTTATATGCGCTTGAGCAGATTCCGGAACTGATCGAGATCGGTATCTCATGTGTCAAAATCGAAGGACGTTACAAGGACGCCGACTATGTTGCGTTAACGACTCGCGCTTACCGTGAAGCGATCGATTTGGCTTGCCTGGAATTGCCGATCGATGTCACTAGTGAAGAACGACTAGAGTTAGAACAAATTTACTCACGGGGACTTGGGCCGCACTTCATTGGCGGTGTCAATCATCAAACTGCGGTTCGTGGCCGGGCGCCACGGCATCGAGGTGTCCAAGTCGGAGAAATCATGGAAGTCAAAAACAAAAGCCTTGTCGTTCGATTGGAACACGCGATCAAGCGCGGTGATGGTTTGGTTTTTGATTCCGCCAATTGGCGCAGTCCCGATGAACCGGAAGAAGGCGGCAGCGTTTACGAAGTCACCGAAGTCGGCGCGGGGCGAGTCGAGCTGGAATTTGGCCATGGCGAGATTGACTTTTTGCGAATTCGCGTCGGCGATCTTGTCTGGCGATCCAAAGACCCGAAGCTGAACAAAAGCCTCAAACCACTCACCACCGCACAAGCACCCGTCTTCACAAGACCGATTCGATTCGAAGTCACCGCCAAGGGCGGACTACCGATCGAGATCGTCGCCAAACTCAAAACTGATTTGGCGTTCGGTGAATTGACGGCGACTTACGTTGGCGAGCATCCGCTGACCCCCGCCGAAAAACGTCCGCTTGACCTGGAAATGTTGACGGACAAATTGGGGCGACTTGGCGGCACGCCGTTTCATGTGGATTCGATCGAGCTACTGACGACCGACCCTGTTTTCGTTCGAACAAGCGAACTGAACAATGCCCGCCGGCAATTGGTGGACGAGCTGTTTGAAGAATCAGGCAAGCGACGGCCGCTCGCAGCCAACTCAGGAGTTGCCGGGACGATCGAAGAGCTGAAAGCGGAGGCGGCTGAACGGAGTGAGGCGATCGCAGATCAAGAAGTGGCCATTCAAATTCATTTGCTTGTGCGGACGCCAGAGCAACTTGATGCGGCCATCGAGTCTGCGAAAAGCTCGACCTCGGAAACAGGCGTTGCCAGTATCACGCTCGACTATTTAGAACTTTATGGATTGCGGCCTTCGGTCGAAAAAATTCACGCCGCAGGTATCCGAGCAAGGGTTGCTAGTCCGCGAATTCTGAAACCAGCCGAGCAAAAGGTGATTCGGTTTTTGACTTCGCTAGGATGTGACATCGTCGTCCGGTCTGGCGGATTACTGCAC
>CAZPTT010000032.1:3413-44561 GCA_964589435.1 uncultured Pirellulaceae bacterium | reverse complement strand
CGCAGCAAGTAAAAAACGTGCGGTGGAAACTGGTAGTACTTCTGGCCGAGGGGTTCCTTGACAACCCAATACTCAACGCCTTGATAGGTCATGCGATCGAACGTCAGGTCCGCGCGCATTTTAATCTTGACCGGCGGCGCGGTGGGTGGCGTATTGGAAGGCGGGCTGCCCGGAGGCGGAATCACCGACATCAGGCAACCTTTTAGAAGAGGACTTTGGTGCGCAACCAGTCAAGAATTTGATAGAAGCAAACAAACCCCAGCGGCTCTTTCCCGCAGTGAATTTTTGCCGTCACACTGGCTCCAGTGCGAAGTTCCTCTGTAAGCTTCTCGAACTGTTCGCTATCGGCATCGACGAATGCTTGGTACTCAGTCGTTCCGTCTTGCGAAGGCGTAGCACGTCGGTCAACAGTCCGCAGGATACCATTGAGAACCAGGTTGGGATTGGTTCCAATTCGGAATTCAACTTCCAGCTCTTCGTTGCCGTTCTCTTTCTTACTGTCCTGCATGGCTTGGCTGACGTAGCCAATTTTATTCTGAGGGATCTTCAGCTCGAGCTGCCAAGTCCCATCAAAGTCGGCGACTTCGAGAACAGCCAAATTCGCGCTGGTTGGGTAATCAAGCAACTTGCGTTTTGGTTGTGACGTAACAATTGTGCCATCAATCGGGCTGTTGATTCTTTGGAACTCACTTTTGCGATTCAACAATTTAAGTCGATTGACGAGGTTCCTTTGTTCGATCTGTAATCCACTGATTTCGCTGGAAATCTGAGCCTGTTGCTCGCGATCGGAGATACCTCTGGCTCTGACGGAGGCAAGCTGTTCAATGCGATCTTGCGTCGTCGCCCGTTGCATCTCCGTTTCGAGGATTTCAATTTCCAAATCAGGGTTTTCTAAAACCAAAAGCGGCTGGCCTTTTTTCACGGCCTCCCGTTCATCGATCAGGACTTCGCGGATCACTCCGCCAGTCTGCGAGAAGATCGTCTTGCGAACCGTCGGATGCATCACGCCGCTGACTTTCATCTTCAGCTCTTTTGGGAAAAAGATCATGAAGAGAGTCAGGATCGCCAAACACGCGAGACCGGTATAGGTCTTCGCTAAGTGATCGCGGAATAAAAATTTCTGCAGCCATCCGAGACGTTGCCAAATCGGCAACATGAAAATTTCGCCGTGAACACGCGAATTCTCCATTGCCAATTCAGATTGTTTGACAATCATGTCGACCTGTTCGGTGACTTGTTCCTCTTTCACGTCGGCATCGAAATATTCGATGATCAAGGCGCCAAGCTTGCGGTCTTTCGCCTTTCGACGGCTCTGCATTTCCAGATCGGGCCCTTTGGGCGGCTGAGCGATAATCGGCAATACGATCAGGGTTCTGCTGTGAGCCTCGTCAAGGTACTCATTGATTTGTGCGGCAACTTCTGGAGCAATGCCCTCGGTGTCGCCAACGACCCATAGCGGTGTGTCCGAGCTAACGCTTGATGTGGCGACGTTGCCAAGCAGTCGAACCACGTTGGCACGATTGTCGAAACGATCTTGGCTGCTGATGGCTTCGATCTTGCATTTCCGACCGTTCCATTTCGCCACGCTGACGCGGTCTGATTTGATCAGTCGGCGAGACTCATTGGCAATGGCGAATGCTGTTTCCGTTGGATCGATTGACCGATGGACTTCGGTAATGAATTCAAGTTTTTCATGCCACTTGTCAGAATGCTGAGTCAGTTTGGCTAAGTCCTGCTGCTCGTGCCACCGCTGAAAGAGCTGAGCGATTTGAGTCAGAAAACGTAAGTAGCCTTCTTGGGCCGCTGGTGTAATGTCGCCGCGTTGTAACAATTCCAACGTGCCACAACACTTCTTCTCGCGATTGAAGACAGGTGAGAACAACATTAAAAATGATTGATCTCGTGCGGCATTCGGATCTGTTGGAACCGATTCAGTAAAAGAATCAGAGGTTAAGCCCATCGACATTTGTCGATTGACCACTTCCATGACCGCATTACTGTGTTGCGGGTTCTCCTGCGAAGTTACGTTTTGGGCGAGTTCGTTTGGGTGATCGCCTGCGCGATGGGTAAGGCGAGGCGTGTTGTCGCCGTTGACCTGCCAGAGCAGAGCTCCGTGTGCGCCAGTGATTTTGACAACTTTGGAGAGAACAGCTTCACAAAACTGATCGAAGCTGCTTTCTGTTTGTGCCATCTCGTTGAGTGACTGGATGGTCTTGCGCACTTCTTCCCTGATCTGTGCGGTTTGAGCTTGTTGAGATTCAGCGGACATAAGGTGACGACCAGGATTTAAAGGAAAACGCGAGAGTCTCAATAAAGATGAAAGGGTGCTTAGGCAGACATAATACGGAAAACATACACTGAAAAGCCCGCAGTCTTAGTATAGAAATCAGGAAGAGATAAGGAAACCAAATTCGGCGAATTGCCTCACCGGAAAGCCTTTCCTAATCATACCTTGAAACACGGATGAATGATTTTCATGGAAGGGATCGGAGCGAGAATCAAATTTAAGCCAGCCGTTGGTTCGACGGCAAAGGAAGAACTTCGGTCGGCTTAGATGGACGACAAAGTAGCGTTTTCGTTCCCCAGGCCAACCAACTAGCGCTCAATTGGTTCAGGCGGTCTCCGGTTTACTCGTAGTTATCCAAGATTGGATCGAGCCCCATCTCACGCTGCGACTTGGCCAGTTCCTTCTCATTGTACATGAGTATCCGCCGCGATCGGTAATGCTGGTTTTCTACCTTTTGCTGGGCACGGGTAAAAAGCTTCAGCCAGTATTGAACTGTGCGGGTTTTACCGGTCTTGCGGTAGCGATCCGCCGTCTGCTTGCCGAACGCGGAATCGAGCAGTTTGTCTTCAGCCGAAAAGAACTGTTGAACGGTTCCTGGTTCTCCCTGTCGACCACAGCGACCGAAGAGTTGTTGGTCGATCCGGCTAGACTCGTGAATCTCAGTTCCAATCACGTGCATCCCACCCAGCTCTTGGACGGAATCGTCAATCTTGATGTCGGTTCCGCGACCGGCCATGTTGGTGGCGACAGTGATCCGGCCAAGGACTCCGGCAGTTGAAACAATTTCCGCCTCACGTTCGACCTGGCGAGCATTGAGAACCTCATGTTCGACGCCGGACTCACGAAGCAATTGAGAAAGCAATTCCGATTTAGCGATCGAGCGAGTACCGACCAGAATCGGCCGCCCGGTTTGGTGGACTTCGAGAATGTCCTCGACCACCAATTTGAATTTGTCGACTTCCTCAAAAGCAAATTTCACCGGCAGTTCGACACGCTGGGATGGCTTGTTGGGTGGAATCACGGTGACACCCATGCCATAGATCTTTTTGAATTCCCGTCGTGAGGTAAACGCCGTTCCGGTCATTCCAGCGATATTGGGGAATCGGCTAACAAATGACTGCACTGTAATTTTCGCGCTGGTGTTGGTGTCCATTGTGATCTCGACCGCTTCTTTGGCCTCGATCGCTTGATGGATGCCGCGACTCCAACGGCGGCCTTCCGAAATACGTCCGGTCGCTTCATCGACGATCACAATTTCGCCTTCCCGGACGACGTAATCTCGATCGCATTTGTAGTCGCGGAAAACCTGAATGGCTCGCTCCATAAAGTCATACATCTCAAGCAACCCAACACCATCCATTTCAGGTGGCTTAACGATCTGGCGCACCATGGCTGTGCCCTCGGGTGTAAGGTCGACCTTGCGTCGTTCTCGGTCATACCAGTACTCCATGTCTTCTTCGAACGCCGGAGCGTTGCGGGCTGACCATGAATACAAAGACATTTGTTGGTCGTGAGTCGAACCATCCTCTGCCGATGAAATGATCAGTGGAGTTCGAGCGTCATCGATCAGAATGCTGTCGGCTTCATCGATCAGCAGAAAATGTGGCTTGCGATGAACGGGGCGACTAGCGGCCGATTCAGCCGCGCCGCCGCCATGCCACAGTTCACGCTGTTGCTGCTCTCGCTCCATTGAATGATCACGAAGGAAATCGAAACCGAATTCCTTCATCGTCCCGTAAGTAATGTCGCATTGATATGCCGCCCTGCGTTGTTCGCGGGACATCTCCGATTGAATCACTCCGACTTTCATTCCCAAGGCATGATAGATCGGCTGCATCCATAACGCATCACGTTTGGCCAAGTAGTCATTGCTGGTCGCAAGTAAAGCACCACGTCCTTTGAGAGCATGGATGATCAAGGGCAGCGATGCGGTAAGCGTCTTGCCTTCTCCTGTTCGCATCTCGGCGACATGGCCTTGGCACATGTAATAGCCACCCATCAACTGAACATCGTAATGCGTCATTTCGACGGTTCGTTGCGCCGCGGACTGAACCAGAGCAAAGGAACGGACGAGCAGTTCGTATTCGACCTGGTTCGCCTTGCGGGCCTCGAAGCCGAGGTTGAGCGATTCGCCGGCGACTTCCTCAGTTCCTAACGTGGCGTATTTGGTCAGCTGGGATTTGACGTCGTTGATGAATGAGCCGAATTTCACGCTGCTTTTTCCATTGGGTGACGTTGGTTTGATTTTGAGGCCAGTAAGCCATTCAATTGGCCAGACGTAGCGATAAGCCCCGATACAAAGTGCTGTTACCTCGCAAAGTGCTGTCACGCCGTACTAGCAGTATGCCCTAAATTGCTCGTCGTCAAAAAGGCTTGAGGACAATAGCCAAAACAACTACTGTCCCACGGAATTTTCCGATTGTGGCGAACTAAGAGTTGATTGTCGAACGTGGCGAATTGGCTGGCGTTGAATTGGCTGCGTTCTCTGCTCAGCTGTTTTAGTATCAACTGATTCGATCTGAAGTGCAAATCGACAGTGGTCGGCAATTCGGTGTTTGTGATGATTGCGACGAGTTTGAGTTCTGCGATGTCTGGCCTCGAACCAACCGAACAGAAAAAAGCTTTCCTGCATGTTGAATTTTGATTTCAAAAAAAGCAGCCGCAAATGCTCTGAGAGCGAGCGGACGCTGCTACCAGGCGAGCATTTTTTTTCGGCGTTAGTCGATTCCGGAGATGATACGGAGCGAAAGGATTTTTGTGAGGAAGCTTGGCAAGGCCCGCCAGAGGATTGTATCGGTTGGTGGAAAGCGAAGATTCCAGAGGCTGGCAAGGGGCGAGTCTATTGGGCACCGCGCCATGTTTTGTTGGCCTATTTCGAACATGTGAACGGGCAAGCGAACCAGGATGATATCGCATTCATTACCGGCTTATTGTTGACGCAGAAAAAAATACTGACGCTGGAAGACTCGTACGAAGAAGACGGGCGTGAGTATATGCAACTAAAGAATCGAAAAAACAATGAGAGTCATCAGGTCGTGGTGATCGATGTGCAGCCACAACGATTGGCAGAGATTCAAGAAGAACTCGCGGAGCGGTTGTTCATGGATGAGCCCTATGATGCCGATGCCGATGTCGACGCAGAAACAGAACCGGAAGAAAATGGAGCGACGGAAGCCACTTAGCCGGCTGGCAAGGACTTGCGCGACTTTCGAAGCAAATCTCTTGGGTAAGCCAGTACAGCAACACAACCAATCGTTCCTTTGGATGGAATCACGCGTGCAACAAAATACGAATACCAATCAACATGGCGACTGGCTTGGCGGAATTGCCTTGCGCTGGTTGATGTTGTTGAATGTTGCGATCTTGGTCAGCACGCAATCTGGGTGTCAGATCTTTCGAAGGTTCGGCGCTCGGCCCGAACCGGTGCCGGTTGTTTTTAACAAAACGCCCACGTTGGACGAGTTGTTAACCAAACTCAATTCGAATGCATCGGCGGTTCGACAACTGGATGCCAATATCAAGCTGTCGATGGCTGGTATGCCAAAGTTAAAAGGCAAGTTGCAATTGGAGCGTCCCAACCGAATTCGCATGAAGGCAGGCGTCATGGGCGTTGCGGAGCTAGGTGTGGACGTTGGCAGCAACGACGAACTGTTTTGGGTCTGGGCCCGAGCGTCACTTCCCAACCAGACGCCGGCAATCTACTATGCGCGTCACAATCAATTTCAAGATAGCCAAATGCGGGCTGCCTTGCCGTTGGAGCCTCAGTGGTTGATCGACGCGACTGGGTTAGTTGAATTCTCTCCGAACGAAACTCATCAGGGGCCGTTCCCAGGTCCAAATGGATTCCTGAAGCTAATTTCGACTCGCCAGACGGCGGCGGGGCCGATGTACCGTCAAACATTAATCGAACCACAATCGGCGCGAATTTATCAGCAAACGATTTACGACGCGTCGGGAAAACGAGTCGCCTATTCAGACTCAAGCGAGTTCCGGACTTATGCCGATGGACAGGTAAGTCTTCCGCATAAAATTGTGCTGCATGTTTTTGGGCCCGATGGAACCGAGGCTGCCGTTCTCAATGTGACCGCGGACGATTTTAGGCTCAACTCGTTGTTCGGTGATCCCGATCGAATGTGGTCGATGCCGGGTCCTGAAGGCGTGCAAATGATCAACCTGGCTGAAATGTCCAGTCAGTAATATCGAGTGACCTCTTTTGGTGTCACGTGATCTTTCGATGCTTTGCCAAGCTATTGACTCCAAAGATTTTCAACGGGGGTAAGCCCGACGTCGTGTCGTCGCGTCCAAAGGTCGCGGATGAATCATTCAAGCGGCTTACCGGTCAGATTTTAGGCAAGCTCAGGAACTAAAATCAACGGGCTACAATCGGCCAAATGGTACTTCCGTGCATTCCATTGAATTCAACAGGAGTTTTGGCATCGTTGATTGGCGGTCGCCAAGTAGTCGCCATTGCTTTAGCGGGTGAAGGCAGTTTTGAGGGCGTGCTCCTTCGGAAAACCGAAGTGCAAGCGAAGTGAGTTTTTTCGGAGTGAATTTCTTTGCTTTCGCAATGAATAAGATCTTCGAAGTAATTAGATACTGATGTCACCGTAAACCCTCAACACGTGTCAGTCGCTTGGCCATTCAACGTGTTGCAGTTAAACGATAAACTGTTTTGAGCGTGAAAACGAAAAATTGCAAGTTGGTATTGCCTCGACGCTCTGGTCTGTTTTAACCTATTGATCAGCGAGTTTCATGGAAGGATTCCTCGCGTCTTCGGACGCTCGACATGATGTCGAACACTTGCTTTGGACGGGCGTAGCCTCGTTTAACGAAGCTCCGCCCTTTTTTACCAAGGCTGGATTTGTCTTTGAATCAAAGACAAATGGGAAAGGAGACCACCATGCTGGTTCTATCTAGAAAAGAAGACGAGCGAATTCTATTTCCGAATCTCGGAATCACTGTTGAAGTATTGAGAGTCAAAGGTGGCAACGTTCGGGTTGGCGTTGATGCTCCCAAATCGGTTCGCGTTTTGCGTGGCGAACTTGCCGGGGATCAAGAGTTTGAGCTTGGCGATCTTGCGGCGACTAAGAAACGCCACTTTTTTCGCAATCGTTTGAATGCGGCTTCGCTAGCGCTTCATATACTTCAAAAGCAGCTTGATTCTGGAAAATTCAATGACGCTGAGCAATCCTTGAACAAGGCGTTGGCAACGTTTGAAGAGCTGGATCGTCTTTCGGCGGAGCGAGGTTCTCTCGACTCGTTCGTCGCAGACCGGCAGCTTGGCGAGAATACAAAAAAAACGCCAGTCGTTCGAAAGGCGCTTGTTGTTGAAGACAATCCTAATGAGCGAGAATTGCTCGCTGGATATTTACGTTTGTGTGGCTATCAAGTTGATGCAGTCGAAGACGGTGTTGAGGCGATCGAGTTCTTGGAAGATCATCATCAGCGGCCCGACTTAATTTTGGTTGACATGGAAATGCCTAGAAAAGATGGGCGTGATACGGTTACCGAAATCCGCACCAATCCGAAATATTGCGGCATCAAAGTCTTCGCAGTGTCGGGAATGGATCGTCATGAGGTTGGCTTGCCATTGGGAGATCGCGGTGTCGACCGATGGTTTTCCAAGCCTCTTAGGCCCGCCGAATTCGCATCCGAATTGAGCGAAGAGCTAGTTGCCGTTTCGAGTAATTAGCGAATTCAATTGGGCTGCGGAGCGTTTGATTGGCTTCTGAAGTCAGCTATTTTCCTGAGTTTAGAATCTCAATCAAACGATCCGGTTTTAAGGGTTTAACCATGTGAAAGTCGAATCCACTGTCGTGTGCATTTTCGATGTCCTGTGGTTGTCCATAGCCAGTAAGGGCGATCAATATGGCGTCGTAAGGCTCATGGTCGTCAGCTCCATTGCGTAATTGGCGCGCGACTTCGAATCCATTGAGTTCAGGAAGGCCAAGGTCAACGATTGCAGCGTCAGGCTTTGATGTCCTGATGAGTTGCAGTCCTTTGACGCCATTTTCCGCAGAAAGAACCTGAAACCCCTCCATTTCCAACATGCTTGAAACCATTTCCCGATTGTCTTCCTGATCCTCAACGATGGCGACGGTCTTGATTCGGCCTGAAGATTTTGTTTCTGAGTTGAGTGGGCCTAGTGTTTTGTCGTCACATTTTGATAGCGGCAGTTGAACTTCAAATTGGCTGCCCTTCCCAATCCCATCGCTTTGAACGGAAATCGTTCCGTCATGAAGTTCGACGAGAGAGCGAACCAATGACAAGCCGACGCCAATTCCGCCGTGAGCGCGGTGAAGGGTTTCGTCAGATTGGTAAAACATGTCGAAAATTTTGTCGAGTTGACGCTTGGGAATTCCGGCTCCTTGATCGGTCACACGTATTACGGCTTTGTCATCGTTGAGACTTAGAGAAATTTTTACAATTTGCCCGGGCTTCGAATATTTGATCGCGTTGGTTAGCAGATTGGCTTGAATTTGCTGTAGCCGAGTATGATCCCCAAATACAGGCAACTCAATGTCAGTCGATTTTGCAACGATTGAAATGTCTTTATCATTGGCGAACGAAGTTACCGATTGAACTGAATCGGCAAGTGAATCACGAAGGTCAAGCTGGCAAGGCTGCAAAACGATTTTGTCTTGAGTGATTCGTGAAACTTCCAAGAGGTCGTCAAGTAAGCGGGCGATGTGGGCGGTTTGCCGATCGATGACGGATAAGAATTTTTCGCTTCCGGCTTCAGTGTTATATTCGGCTTTCAAAACTCGAGTTGCGGTACGAACTGCACTGAGGGGGTTTCGCAGTTCATGAGAAAGCATCGCCAAGAATTTGTCCCGACGCTCGACGTCCAAGCGGGCACGTTCAGCGTCGGCTTTGCGGTCGCTAATGTCGCGAATGAATGCCGTGAATTCGCGCCCTTCATCGAATTTGTTGCTGATGATCGTAAGTTCAATGACGATGGTCTGGCCGGATTGTTTTACAGCGTTTAGTTCAAACCGATTGTCCATTAAATTTGATTTGCCGGTCTTTCGCGACTGATTAAGGCCTTGCTGGTAAATCTCTAATTGCTCATCCGGGATGATTAATGTGTCGAGTTGGCAACCGATGGCTTCTTTTTCTTGGTACCCAAAAACGTGAATTGCTCTTGGGTTCCAGTGTGTAATTTCTCCGCTTTCATCCATCGAAACGATGGCGTCTTGGGAAGATTCAACAATCGAATGAGTGCGTTGATCACGTTGTTCAATTTGTCGATGGGCTTTCTTTAACTGTGATATGTCGCGAGAGATTGAGGAGACCCCGATGACTCTCCCGCTTTGATCTTTGACGGGTGAGACGGCGATAGAAACCTGTAGTAGCTTGTTTCCGCTTGCCAACCGTTCAACCTCGCTACCGGGAATTGAGGCGCCATTTTTTACACGATCAAACCATGACATGACTTGTTCGTGTTGCTCGCTTGGTACCAGCATGGATATGTTGTTCCCGATCGTTTCGGCAGCTTCGTATCCGTAGAGCTTTTCTGCGCCTTCATTCCAACTGGTAATAATTCCCATTAGGTCGGTACTGATGATCGCATCGTTAGACGATTGGACAATGGCTGAAAGTCTCGAAATTTGACCGCGGGCCGCTTCCAAAGCTGTGATGTCAATTAGCGAGAGAACGACCCCAATTACGTCACCGGATTCGGCAATGTAGGGCAAGAGTCGCATGAAATAGCTACGCTCTTCAACATCACGAACCGCAAATTCTCTTCTCGTTCCATTGTTCAAAACGGATTTGAGGTCAGCGATCAAATTTTGATGGTGAATTTGGTGAGAAAAAGTGTCAATATGACGGCCGATGTCGGTGGAAATTAGATTAAAGCAAGTTTTGACTCTTGGCGTGAATTTGCGAATCATCAGTTCTCGATCGAGAAAGATCGTAGCCACATCACTGCTCTTAAACAGGTGCTCCATGTCTTGGTTGAGTTCGTCAAGTTCACGGATCTTTTTTTGGTGTTCTGCGTTAACGGTATACAGTTCTTCGTTAACTGAGTGAAGTTCCTCGTTGGTCGATTGTAACTCCTCATTCGACGAAACCATTTCTTCATTGGTTGCCTGCATTTCCTCGTTGCTCGTTTCGAGTTCCTCGATCGTCGCTTGGAGATTGTCTTTTGTGTAATCCAGCTCTTCTTTGAGGTTTGCTACTTGGTTGCTCGACAAGTCGGAGTTGTTGGCTCGGTGATCACTTCCTTCTAATGATTGAACATCGGTAACCGGTGTGTCTATAGATGCTTCTAATCGAATCAGGTAGCTTTCATTTCCAGTCTTGGTCGCAAACGGCAAGACTGAAACCTTGTAAACCGTGACTTTATTGAGGTGGCGAATCTTGACGCGAGAAAGAGAAACGGGCTGCTTTTGATGAATGACTCGATTTATCGCGCCGGCGATCGAAGCTTGATCGTCTGAGTCCAGCATTTCGAGTAAGTCTTCAGAAGGTCGACGGTTTTTGACTCGCAAGAGTTTGGCAGCGCCGCTGTAACTGTCGAGCAATCGTCGCGATCCGTCGATCAGGAAACTGGGCGGCATGAATTCATCGAGCAGCAGATCGTAGGTTGCGATCAGCGAAGTATCCGGGTGAGAGCTTAGCGACTGGGAGCTGAATTTGCCGGTCGCTCGACGGTTCTTGCGATGGGGCGGGCGCAAACTTAATCCAGTCGGCAAGCGAATGTCTCGAGACTTTTTGTAAACTTTGCAGTGCTCATCGACGGTTTCAAATTCATTGGATTGACTTCCGGGTGATTCGCTGCTTCCTAGAAGTAGAGTTGCACCGGTTTTTAAACCAAAATGAAACAGCGAAATCGCCTTTTGTTGAGCTGGCTGCAACAGATAGATCAGTAAATTTCGGCAAGTGATCAGGTCAAGGTTCGTAAACGGTGCATCTTTGAGTACGTTGTGCTGAGTGAATACGATGCGTTTCCGCAATTCTTGAGAGACTCGGTAGCTGTCATTTGTTTTGTTGAAGAACCGGTTGCGTCGTTCCGCTGAAATATTGTTGAGGCGATCTTCACTGTAGACAGCTTGAGCAGCGAAATCTAAAGAATTTTTGTGAACGTCGGTTGCGAAAATTTTGAAATTGATTGGTCGACCGGCTTTCTTGAGTGCTTCGTAAAGCAAGATTGCAAGCGAGTACGCCTCTTCACCTGTCGCACATGCCGCTGACCATACGCGGATTTCTTCGTCCTCAGGCACGCGTTTCAAAACGTCCGGAATTACTTGCTGTTCCAGCATCTCAAACGGTTCAATGTCCCGGAAGAATTGAGTGACTCCAATGAGTAGATCTTGGAAAAGAGCATTTAATTCTTCGTTGCCCGCTTCCTGCAATCGTTTTACATAATCATGGATTTTACAAATGTTTACTGTTTTCTGTCGCCGCTCGATGCGACGATTTACGGTCGTCGGTTTGTAATGTGAGAAATCAATGTTGAAGTTTTTCTGTAGAAGTTTGAAAACCGCTTCGACGCCTTCAGTGGGTAATGCGTCGGCAACGCTTTTGCGAACGAGAAGTTTGCCAGGTTCCGCGGTGTGTTCGCGCAGAGTTTCAGCCAAGTCCTCAGCGGGAATGACCAGATCGACAACTCCTGTGTCGCGAGCTGAGCGCGGCATTCCGTCGAATTTTGCCGAAGCGGAATCCTCCGCTAACACCAAGCCGCCGGATTCGTGAATGTCTACGATCCCACGTGATCCATCGCTACCAGTTCCAGATAGCACGATCGCTACCGAGCGTTGGCCAAAGTCCTGTGCCAGTGAGCGAAAGAAATGATCGATCGGTAGAGTGAAGCTCTGTTGGGGGTCTTTGTCAGCAAGATGCAACCGCCCGTTGGAAACAATCATTTCCTTTTTGGGAGGTAGCAAGTAGATGTTGTTCGGCGCAACTTCCATGTTTTCTTCAACTTTGTGAATTGGAATTTGCGTCTTGCGGGCCAGCAGTTCGTCCATCAAGCTCTTGAAGTCTGGCGAAAGATGCTGCACAACGACGAAAGCCATTCCGCTGTCATCGGGAATGTTTTCAAATAGCTTTTCCAATGATTCCAAGCCTCCGGCTGAAGCTCCTACGCCAACGACGACGAAATCCGATCGTAGATCACTGGCGGCGTTTGGCTCGGGCGTAGTCGTTGGCGAGTCGAACGGTTGATTCTGTTGCGGCAGATCAAGAGGATTGCTCAAAGCCGAAGTTCCCATTGAGTAGGTTGTTTGTTGCTTAGGCAGCTCATCGCCTGGTGGGCGGTGAATCGGTACTAACGAGTTTGGGAAGAGATTGGAGAGGTCACTTGAGACAAAGGTTTTGATTGGGAAGTCGGGGCTGGATTCAAAATGTTGAGTAGTTGGTCAAGGTCGATTGGCTTGGCAAGATGTTCGTCAAAAATTGGCCTGCTTGGTGCCCCTGTTTCGATTGATTCACCCCGTCCGGTGAATGCAATCAAGAGTATTTTTTCTGCCAACTGAAATCGGATATTAAAAGCGAGGCGATGACCAATGTCTCGGCCCATGCCCAAGTCAATTAATGCGGCGTCAGGCATGATGTGCAAAATTAGATTCAATGCTTCGTTTGCGTTTTGAGCGGTCGAGACCTCAAACCCCTCCATCTTTAAAAGTGCTTCCAGCATTTCTCGGTTGTCTTTTTGGTGTTCAACGACGAGGACTTTCTTGATGGTTTTTCGCAGGTGGCGAACTGACTTTAAGGGCGTGGCATGTGACTTGGGTTTCGGGGGCGACGGCGATACCTGAAATAGCTCGTCTAGTAGTTTTGAAACGTGGAGCGATTGTTGTTGAATGACGGACATTGCATTGTCCGTGAGTTTTTGGTTTGCTCTGCCAGCCTTCAGCAGATGGGAAGCGTTAAGCATGGCGCCAATGGAATTTCGAATTTCATGAGAAGCGGTTGCAGTCCTCTTTTCATATTCTGCTGTAACTTTCCATAGCTCTTCTTTAACTAGGTGTAACTTCGATTGCGAAGTTTGAATTTCCTTATTCGCAGCCACCAATTCCTTTTTGGCTAAGCGAAGTTCTTCGTGAGTGGACATCGGAGCAGGCTCACCAAGGTCCGATTTCCCTTGATTGAAGCCGAGCTTGTCACCGGGCGAGCTCAAGTGATCTGAGGAGAGCTGCGAATTGGTATTGTTGTTTTTATCGCCTCTTGGCTCTTGCGCTAATTTTTGTTTGGCTGTCTTTTCGCATGTGACCAACAACTGCTGTCGATCTGTTTGCGATCTCTCGAATTTCTCAATGCGAATTTCGATGGTCTCTTCAAGATCTCTGTTGGTCTGATCCGCATCCATGAAGAACGCGGCTGGGAAGTTCATTTGAACTTGCCGAGCCGTTTGGGCAATTGCGGTCTCTAGTTCGTTGATGAACGAGATAAAAACATCGTCGTCATCTTCTTGGATCTTGTTCGGTTCCGGGGTGTGTCCCATCGGGCGGGGCCTTCCTGTGATTCAACGTGAAATGTGAGTCACAGCAAAATGTAGGGTAGGTATCGACGAGAATGTCGATGGTGTTGGGCGGGAGCAGGTGGACTGCCTTAGAAAGAGTACCAATAAACGCAAGAAATTTCACGGGCTAACTCAATGTCACCGACCAATTTCGTCGATGAAAAGGTGATGATCTTCCATAGCGCTGAAAAATTGAGAGCTTGTCAGGTGTTCGTTAGGGGAGAATAACTACCGGTGAGTTTTCAAACTGCGAAGAAACAATGGCTGTTGGTTCTCTAAGTTGCGATGCAATGTGCTTGGCCGTGTGTTGTGATTGGCGTAGAAGAAACTGAAAATTTGGTCGCATTCTCCAACAATTCGTCGAGTCATAGCGAACAAAAAACGGTCTACCTAAGATTGATATCCTGATACGTTTTCCATTCCCGCAACGAATATTTGGATTCCGTTGGGCGGCATTGCTTGAGTGATTCAAGAAAATTGGCAACGAAACGACTCACGCATTCGATTCGTTTGCCGGCTTCCAATGTGTGGTTCTACTGAATCGACGGGCTCTGGTTGACACCCCATTTTGACACTACTACGATTTTACTCGTGTGGCAGACTGCTGCCTGCGTATTTTGAACTGAATGAACGTACTTGAACGGTTCGAACTGAGTTTTCAGATTGATTGTCATGTACCGTTCGTAGACGAGGAGAAGATAGATGACTCATGTTGTGGCTAAACCGTGCGATGGTTGTCGTTACACCGATTGCGTTGTAGTTTGCCCGGTAGAGTGTTTCTACGAGGGCGAGAAGATGCTTTATATCCACCCGGATGAGTGCATCGACTGCGAAGCCTGCGTGCCTGAGTGTCCTGTCGACGCGATTTACCACGAGGACGACCTTCCCGAAGAGTGGAAGGAATTCATCCAAATCAACGCCGATAAGTGCGAAACAAGCGAGAATATTACCGAGCGGAAAGAGCCGCTTGCTGATGATAAAAAAGAGTAGATTTTCGTCTCGGTTCTAACGTTTAAGGCGGAAGCAATAAAGCGTTGAATCGAGAGAGCAGATCTCTCAAATGCGAATAAAAAAAGCCAACCTGTTCGGGTTGGCTTTTTCTATGTCTGTTTCGATCTCATTTCATTTTGCCAAACATCTGTTCTGGCTGCATCCCAAAAGCTGTTCCGAATGAATCGGAGAAGCTTCCGCCGTCGCGCATGGCTTTCATTAGTTTGTTAAAGCGCGATGAGTCCGATTTCAATTGCCGAACGAATAGGTAAGCGACCAGCGCTGCTTTGTCAGCAGGCATTTTGTTTTGAATGAAGTCATCGGGCTTGATCATGGATGCGGCTGCTGCTTTGGCATCAACATCCCACGACTTAACCGTTTCGTCTTTGGAGTAGAGCTTCTTGGCTGTCCAGTATCCAACGCCGTCAGCAAACCAGCGTGGCACGTCGGGGGCCAGATTCGCGACATGCACTGCAGCAAGTTGCTGAGCCAAGGAAACGTTGATGTCGTCTGGATTCTTGTTGCGGGTCATGAGGACTGTCGCGTAAGCATCGATCGTGGTGTAGCCCCAGTACCCCGAGACTTCTTTGGGGAAATCGAGTTGCTCAACCATCTTTCCAAACTCGCTAAAATCATAACGGCGGTCGAACACCATCACGGTCACGTTTCCTTTAACGAACGGGCCTGCGGAATCCGATCGAAGTGCACTTGAGATTTTGGGAACCATCTTTTCGATGTTGTGCGAAACGTCCGTCAGTCGGCTTTCGGTGGTTGAGCCGACCACAGTAAAGTTGTCGCTGCCGATCGATATGGCTTCGACGTCGTCCATGACGAGCGTCCAGGTTTTTTCGGATAGCGCTTGGCGGTCAGCAACCAACTCATCATGGGACTGTGAATCGGCTTTGACTTTCGCAGCGACCGTTCGGGTGGGCAACCGCACGTTGCCCCCGTCAAATTTTGCTCCTTCGTCGATCCATTTGCCGATCAACCCAATCAATTTTGCGTCAAGCTTTCCATTGGGAGGCATCTCGCCGGATTCGATTCGCTTAAACAGAAAGCTGTCTTTCGATTTGCCGGGAGCAAGCGGACTGCCGGCATCGCCTCCAGTCAGAAGAGTCCGGAAGGTACCCATATTCAAGTTGCCACGTGGGTTGTCGTTCATGTGACAGGTGCCACAATTTTCAATCAGGATCGGCGCGATATGCAAACCAAATGAAACCGTCTCGTTGCCGGTCGGCAAAGCCGCTTCCATATTGCGGCGTCGATTTCGGTTGGGCGTCGTTGCATCAGAAGCGTACTCACTGAGGTTGAGCTTGGGATCTTCGCCGTCGAATTTTGCGCCTTGCTGGATCCAAGCTTTAAGCGTGGCCAGTTCAGCTGGCTCGACCTTCAAATTCCCTTTGGGCATTTCTCCAGACTCGATCACTTCGATCAGCCGGCTGTCTTGCGGCAATCCGAAGGCGATCATGGTGCTGTTGGTGAGGGCTTCAAAACTGGCGGAGCTGAAGTCACCTCGGTTCCGCGTGACGTGGCAGTTTCCGCACTTGGCAACAAGTATCGGCGCGACCGCTGATTTGAAACTGACGTTTCCCATGTCGGCTGGTGGAGCCGGAAGCGGTTTTAAAGGATCGAGAGTTTGCCCGGCGTCAGTCAATAATTTGTGGGCGACCTTTAATCGCTCGTATTCCGGTTTGATCAAATCAAGCAGCTCTGCGCTGGCTCCGGTGGAAAGTGCTTCCACCTGTTTGATCGCTTGGTTGATGTAGCGTTGGCTGGTGTCTAGTTTTTCGACTTTGTACTGTTTGCCAGCTCGATCGATATTCGTTTTGAGAAGCCTGAGGGCTTTCTTTTCTCGGGCCGTTGGTTCTTGGGCGTTCAAAGTTGATGTACCCGTCGGGGCAATCACAATCATCAATAAAGCAAACAGCAAAACGAGGGTTTGATTTACGTGCTGAACGAAAATTCTGATGGGATTGTTCATTGGTTTCGAGCGTGCTTTTCTAGGAACAGCTTTCGTGGTCATTTTTGATGTGGAATCGTCAGAGTCGTCGGCGAGTGATTTTGCTTGTTCTCTCTCGTTGGTTCGCCAATCTCTCTTTTTCGTAAAAGAAAGTGCCACATTCACTCGCATTCAATCATTGCGGCAGTGGGTGATTCGGCAGCGGACGATTCAAAGGGGCGGGAACAGCAAATTGAGTTGCAACTCGTTGGTCGGAAGCCATCGCGGCTGAATCGTCGCTGATGAATTTGTAAGCGAGGGACAGAACGGCGAACAAAATGATTAACATGACAACGATGGCAACAGGCAACACCCATTTAGGTGGCGTCTTCATGCGAAAACTTTTGCTGGAGGCCACCATTTTTTTGCTCGACAAAAAACTGGTTTTTGTAGAAGCATCTTTGTGAGATTTTTTCGATGAAACACTGGTGGTGTCAATTTCGAAAGCGAAAGGCTCGTTATCTTCGTCGCCGAATCCAGTGGATCCGCCAGACGTTTGAGAACCAGCTCCGACTTTTTGCGCGTTTGCTTTGATGCCGATGCCAAGCTGTTGGCCTGTCTCTAAATAGCCGAGCAGTTCGGAGCGAAGATCGGCGGCGTTCTGATAACGGTCGTCTTCTTTTTTCATCATCATTTGATTGCAGATGTCGACCAACGCGGCCGGACATTCAGGCCGGCTTTCTCGAATGTCGGCTGGAGCCTTGGTTTGGTGCATCGCGATTCGTTGAGCCAGAGTACCTTTGGGGAACGGCGGGTGTCCGGTCAGTAAAAAATAAAGCGTGCAACCAAGACTGTAAATGTCGGCGCGATGATCGACCAGATGACTGTTGACGGCTTGCTCTGGCGAAAGGTAATCAGCCGTGCCCATGACTTTTTCGTTGTACAGGATCGTCAACGATTCTTCTTCGTCTTGATTGACCAGTGCCAGGCCCAAGTCCAGAATTTTGACGACGCCTTCTTTGGTGAGCAGCAGGTTGGCGGGCTTGATGTCGCGGTGGACGAGTTTGCGATCGTGTGCGTGGGACAGTCCAATGCAGCTTTGGGCGATGTAGTCAACGGCGTCGTTGATCTCGAGTGGCCCGTCGGCTTTCACGATTTCGTAAAGATCGGCTCCCTCGACATACTCCATCACCATGTAATGCGTCTGGCCTTCTTGGCAGATGTCGTAGATGCGAACGACGTTTGGATGGTCGAGACTCGCGGCTGCTCTAGCTTCTTGGTAAAACCGATCCAAGTAGCTTTTGTCGGCGACTTTTTTCTTGGGTAAAACTTTGACCGCGAATTTCTTTCCAGACAAACGATGTTCGGCCAGATAGACAGCACTCATGCCGCCGGTTCCAAGATGGCCAAGCAATTTGTGCTTGCCGAGGAAGAAGCCCTTGTACTTCCCGGCCATCATTTTTTCAGTGTGCCATGAAGTGATCAAGCCAGAATCGATCAGGTGGGTGGCCAGTTCTGATGTTTCGATCACGCGACCGCTGGCTTCGGCGGACAGTTCGTCCAAGACTTTTTTCAGGCGATTTTCCGAAACGATTCCGCTCCGTTCAACCATCTTTAAAAAGCTTTTGGCACTGGGTTCCGACATAGAAACGAAGCCTCGAAAATACTGACCAATAAAGAATGAAGTATCCCAATTGGTGCAGGCCAATTCACCTGCTACTTTAGTTTAGTATCCGTTTAAGGAAATCTTAGCGATCGACGGGTGGAAGTAGCAATCGTTTTCGAGGCAAGGCGGCCAGTTACTGAATAAACCGATTATATCAGATTACGCTCGCCAGTTTAATGAATTCAACCGACCATTTAGCACTGTTTGCAAAATTCTGGCAGCCGGGATCCGTCAAAACGCGGCTGGCTAAGTCCATAGGTTCTAAACTGGCTGCCCAAGTCTACTTCGAGTTTTTGAATTATTTGCTCCGGCAACTCGGGGGAACTGGCGATGCTCGGTCGATCGTGTACAGCCCAAGTGACCAGCGTAACGAATTCGAAATGAGATGGGGCTCCCATTGGGAATTGGTTCCCCAAGTCTCTGGCGATTTGGGGCAGAGAATGCGAACTTTTTTTTCGGAAATGCTGACCGTTGCTGAACTGGATGCCACTGTTCCAATCACTTTGGAACAGCCTGTTTCCGAGCCGAGTAGCACCACGCCGAGTAGCACCACGCCGAGTAGCACCACGCCGAGTAGCTCCACGCTTAATCCGATGCTAACTACAAACGTGGAGGCCAATTTTGAATCCACACGAAATCTTTCGCCCAGCCGCAAAGTTGTACTGATTGGTTCTGATTGCCCGTTGCTCGGATCTTCGCAAATTGAAGACGCTTTCGATTGCCTTGATCGCCAGCCAGTCGTCATCGGGCCCAGCACTGACGGTGGGTATTACTTGATTGGCATGCGTGACAAGGTTGCCGAGATCTTTGATGATATCGAGTGGAGTACTGATTCAGTTCTCTCGCAAACGATTCAACGACTGACGAAAGCCCAAATCGGGTTCGAGTTGTTACCGGAATTGACCGACATTGATGAGTGGAGTGACTTGAAACAATTCTTGATACGAGTGGCCCGAGATGCCGAAGCGTGTGAGCAGCACGGCCCTTGGCTTGCGAATTTAAATTCTATGCTGGCTGATGTTCTCGCAGATGCTGAAGATGGCTCCGCCTCGGAGGATCTCTCATGACGAAAAGTATTATCGTTGGCGGCGGCGTGATTGGCCTTTCGATCGCCTACGAGTTGTCGAAGCGTGGCCAGCAAGTTGTCTTGATTGAAAAGGATCAAGTTGGACGCAAGGCGTCTTGGGCGGGAGCCGGTATTATATTGCCCGCCAGCCAAGCCAACGCGATTCATCCACAGGAACAGCTTGAGGCGCGAAGCAATCAACTTCACGCACAATGGGCGGAAGAACTGTTGGCAGCAACCGGAATCGACAACGGCTATCGCGGTTGCGGCGGAATTTATTTGGCACGCACTGCCGGTGAACTCGCTTCGCTGATCGGAGCGACTGAACATTGGCAGCAGCGGCAAATTAAATTCGAGGAGTTGTCGCCCACGCGTCTGACGGAAATTCTTCCTGGAATTGAACTAAATGCAATTCGCAAATCGGTTTTCGTTCCCAGTGAAGCGCAAATTCAAAATCCAGTCCACTTACAAGCCTTGCTGGCGGCTTGTCTGAAGAATGGTGTCGAGATCGTTGAGCAGATTGAGGCGATAAAATTAGAAGTTGATTCTCATAAAACGGTCGCCGTTGAAGCCGATGGGCAATCGTTGACCGCAGATAATTTTTGTTACGCTTGTGGCCCATGGACGCAGGAGCTGCTGCAACCGTTTCCGGTAGAGCTGCCAACGATTCCGGTACGCGGGCAAATGGTTTTGTTCAAACTTTCATCGCAACAATTTCAACCCATTGTCAACGAAGGTTCCCGTTACCTGGTGCCTCGAACGGACGGGCATGTGTTGGTTGGTTCGACAATCGAAGAAGTCGGCTTCAACACGCAGACCGAACCTGCCGACGTAGCTGAACTGAAATCGTGGGCCGCTGGGCTGATTCCGGAATGTAACGAACAAGCATTTGTTAAATCGTGGGCCGGTTTGCGTCCTGCGACCTACGATGGTTTTCCTTATCTCGGTCGTTTGGGACGCTCGACGAATTCGTTTGTTGCGACCGGGCACTTCAAAGGCGGGCTTCATCTTTCGACGGCATCGGCGGAGGCGATGGCTGACCTCATGTGTGGAAAACAGCCTCGAATTGACCTAGCACCCTTCTCTCCATCCCGTGCCGATTCTCACCAGTCGATTGAGATCAAGTAGACGTTGCTGGCCGGGAACTGAGCGAGTTGGATGTTGGGCTGCCGTGTCTTACTCTCTTCTTCGTTTGATTCTACCTCTGGAGTCTTGGTCGAATCTTCAGCCACTTCATCCACATTCCCCCCATCGGCCAAGGATGGTTCTTGCTCCTTTTTCTCTTTATCTCCGTCGGCTTCTTCGCTATCGCCACTCTCCGCTGTCAGTTTTTCCAATTCTGCCAGTTGACTCGCCAGTCGGCGAAATTCGTTGCTGACCTCGGCAACCAGGACTTGATCGCCACGAACTAACAGCCAGCATCCACCATGCTGTTTGGTCAGTTCAATGTCGGTTGGGCGAAAGTGCTGCATCGATATCGTTGGGCAGGCAATCGTTTGCCGTTGACTTGAGTCGATGCGATCGAAGCCTTGAATTGGGAAGCGTAAGTAGTCCAGGAATGCTGGCTCTTCGGTTGCGAAAGCGTGGATGTCCTCGATGACGTTCCCAAACAGAAAGACGGGATGAGTCTTCTTGTCGTCGCGGATATTTATTTCGTTGATTGGATCGCGCCAGTTTTCCATCCTCAACAACGGGAGCGTCTGGGTGGCAGCCAACTGGCTAGCGAACGGGTTGGGAATAAACTGTCCGCCCTCGTAACGGTCGAGAAAACTGCTGCCGACTAAGATCAGAGCGATCGCCAATTGCCCATACCATTTGCCGGACATCCCCGTGCAGAGGCCCGCAAACAATGGAAATGCGACGGCACCGACAACGGTGTAGCGGTACAGTGCAATCGGAGCGATCCGGTAGTGGTCAAGAAGGAGGCAGCAGACAATTGGGATGATGGCCCACAAAACTACAAACGGAAGCTTGAAAAAATTTCGCTGCGTCGGCACCAAGTCGAATAGCTTGGCATCGATCGCTTCTTTATTGGGAAAGTAGAAAATCGTTGTGCAAACGATTGGTAAAACGATGCTCAATAAAAAAGGCCAACGCACGGTTCGGATCAACTCACCGCTTGATGAAACCGGCGCCCAGTTCCCTCGCTGATCAAAAACTTCTAGCAGGTGAAGAACGCCAGGAGCACTGCAGACCGCGACACCGATGGCAACGCACAGAAATGCTAGACAACTGCGCCCGATCGAATATGACCGACCAGAGCTGATTTTTACCCACAGGCTGTAAGCGATGAAGAAGATGATTTCAGCAACGAACAGCCAAAGACATGTGTAGTGGCAGTAGAACATTGCGGCTGAAGTTACCGTCATTAAAATGGCCGTTGAAATCCACTTGGGTTTGAGTTCGTCCGCGAATGACGCGCCGTCTTCAACGTAGAACTTGCTCAACAGAGACCAGAAAAGAAAAACCTGAATGATTCCTAAAAGCTCAAGCAACGCGTAGGGGCGAGCTTCGGTACTGTAAAAAACAAACCAAGGATCAACCGCGATCAGCCAGGCGACCAGCGACGTTGCGATCATCGAGTGCGTCCATTTCCAAGTAAGCAAACTTCCAAGCAGTAAAAGCAGAATGCCGCAGCCAATTGATAGAGTTCGAACCGCGATTGTCGTTTCACCGAAGACTTGAACCAGCGGCCAAGCGAGGCAGAAAAAGAGCGGTGATTGATTGCCCTGCCCCGCTCGCGAAAAAACATCGCCAAAGGTGCCCGATGTAACCCAAGCCGTGTGCAACTCGTCTAGCCACAGAAGGTCTTGTTGGGCGATGACGATTCGCAGGGCGCCGGCAATCAGGGCGATTAGCACAACGGCAATCGTGCAAGCGGCAGGAGATTGATTCAGATTCACGGTTGGCTTCCAGGCTTCCGGTGCAAAAGCCTGATTGTAACAACCGGTTTGAGATCTGGCGATTTACTCCAGCCTAGGGGCAGTTTCAAAGCCAGTGTAATGCGACTCTCGGAGTAGTCGTAGCGCACAAAAAAAAACATGACTCGGAGAGTCATGCTACTTTGGCGAAGCGGGTTTCAAAACCGGCTCCAGTCTCCAAGGTAGGAGAGGTTCAGTCGCTCCAATCACGAGTGCTTTTTGTATGGCCTGATTTAATCGAGAAGCCTGGCCATGAGACCACTTAAGCAACGTTTGTGGAGATTTTTTGAACGGTATTTTGAGCCACCAGATACTTAGAGATTCCGAATGCTTCAAGCCGCTCTTTCGTCTTCAGGAAATCGGCTGAATTGGTGCCGTTATCAACAATCAATGAGGCATCGATCAGCAATTCGGGACGGCTTAGTTCGGCGATCAGTTGGCTGGCCGGTCCAACGTCAAAAATGACGAGATCAAATTTCGATTCGACTTTTGATGAAACTTCACCAAGCAAATCGTAGATGAATCGCGGCCAAGTCACACGAGTCACGATGGGGGACATCGGCATCACGCAGACCGGCGATGCTTGCGAGCGAATAATTACTTCGGACGGATCAAGCACATTGTTGACGGCGTTGATCCAAGAAATATTGGGCCCCAAGCCAACCTGTTCACTCAGTCCTGGGCTCGCCAGATCAGCATCGACCAACAAAGTCTTTTTGCCAGCTGCTGCTGCACTACGAGCTAGGCTGATTGCGATCGAAGTCGTGCCTTCGCCGCGACCAGTTCCCGTAACAGCCAGGCGATGAGCTTCGGTTCCCAACAGTTTGAAAACGGAATCGGTCAGGCCGCCAATGGCTTCTGATCCAGAAGTAACCATGTGGTTGGTCACCTGAGGCCAACGGAAATCCACCACATCCCAAGCAGCAATACTTGTCGGGATCGCTTGATCTTGAGAGCTCGAATCAATTTCATCCGCCTGCGAAGTTGGGCTCACTTCAGAATTGGCTGCCGATGAATTACCCTCATCACCTGAAACACCTTCAACTTCCTGGCGAATTTGTTCTGCGACAACGATTGGCAATGCGTCGAGAGCATTGGTGCTTTCGTCAAGTTGGCTGCGGATTTTACCTTCAATTTCAATCGTTGATTGATCGGTCAACACTGAGGCAATGGCTTCTGAGACCGTCTTTATAATCTCGTCCGTATCGACTTTGCTCAGAGGCTCGACAGGCAGTGGAGCAACCGTTGGCCTCAAGTTGGTTGATGCGTTGTCAAATGGGCTGACCAGTTCGGTCGTGGTTTCACCCGAAAGGCCACTCGCAGTAACAATCGTCTCGTTCAACATCGAATCTGCTGCGATGGTCGATTCCACTCGCTTGTCAGATTCAGCTTGGTTAATGGGTTCAACTCTGGTGATTGAAGCCGCGCGAGCATTATACTCAGTTTCGGCTTTCTCAATCATTGCTGTGATGCGAGCGATATCCGGATCGATTTTGTATTGGTTTGCCGGAAGGCTGGGCGAATGCGGGGCCGCATGAGCGGCGTCAACGCGAACGATGGGCTGGGGCGACGGATCAAGCTCCGACACTTTGCTGGCAATCGATCCGGTTTGAGATTTCGCTTCAGCGACGTTGCCTTGCTCTTTTTGTTTCTTCGCGGCTCGCTCTGCAGCGACGCGAACCCGCAGCCAATTTACGTAATCATCAAGTTGATGTGTCCGAACGTGTGGCGTGGGTATTTTTTTGGATTCGGCTGTATCAAGTCGCGCTGAGGCTATTTTTCCATCGTCGCGTTTTACGGGACGGATTACCGCCGGAACGGAGTCGCTTTTTGTTGGGGTGGCTGTCGCATTTTGAATACGAGTTTGAGCGTGAACGAAAATTTCCGAGTTCATCATCTAATCCCCTGAAGAAGTGGGCAAAACGCCGTTTCAATAACATCGGTTCGGATTGTGAATGTCTTGAGTGCTGGATAAAGTGGTTAAGAGATAAGAAGCAAATTTTTACCGTTAAATAAGCGTCCCCATCACGGACAGCCTGAGAACTCCTTATTACAAGAAAATTGACGTGCCAGTAACCGAAAAAGAATCTTCAAGCCAGCTATTTTACGATCGTCTTGCTAGCGAAATTCTCGTCTTGGATGGGGCGATGGGATCAATGATCTACGGCCTCGGTTTGACCGAAGAAGAAGTGCGTGGCGAACGATTTAAGGAATATCATAAGGATCTCAAAAACTGCACGGACATCTTTGGTTTGACGAATCCAGATGCAATTACAGGATTGCATCGCCAGTATCTTGAAGCCGGCGCGGACATCATCGAAACCAACACGTTTAACGCCAGCCCCGTCGGTCTAGCAGATTTTGATTTTGACGCCGACTTGGTGCGCGAAATCAACATCGCCGCTGTGGCCAATGCCAAAAAGGCCGCTGACGAATTTACTGCTCTTACTCCTGACCGTCCTCGTTTTGTGGCGGGTTCGATTGGCCCAACTTCTCAACAGACTGCCATCTCTACCAAGGTCGAAGACGCGGCTTTCCGGGGAATCACTTTCGAAGAAATGGAAGCGTCGTACTACGTCCAAGTCAAAGCGCTTGTCGAAGGCGGAGTCGATATCCTGTTTCCCGAAACGGTGATCGACACGTTGAACTTGAAAGCTTGCCTCTATGCGATTGCACGATACTTCGAAGAGTCTGGCAACCAAGTTCCTGTGATGGTTTCCGGTACCTTTGACCCGGCCGGCGCGACGTTCGTTTCCGGGCAAGTCGTCGAAGGCTTCTGGCATTCCGTTTCGCACTTTCCAATGATCAGCGTTGGAATGAACTGCGCGCTCGGTCCCGACAAGATGCGGGCTCACATCGAAGAACTTTCCAGCATCGCGACTCCCTATATTAGTTGCCACCCGAACGCGGGCACGCCGAACGAAATGGGGCAGTTTGATTTGCAGCCCGATGACATGGCGGCGACGATTAAAGATTGGGCCGAAAATGGATGGCTGAATATCGTTGGTGGATGTTGCGGAACGACGCCGGATCATATTGCTGCGATTTCCAAAGCAGTTCGTGGCGTCACTCCGCACAAGCCCAACAAGGTCGCCCCGCTGACGCGGCTGTCCGGTTCTCGTCCACTCACATTGCGAGAGGACGCAAACTTTCTAATGGTCGGCGAACGAACCAACGTGACCGGCTCCCGGAAATTTGCTCGGCTGATTCGCGAAGAAAAATTCGAAGAAGCAATCGAGGTCGCGCGTGATCAAGTCGAAGGCGGTGCGGGCGTCATTGATATCAATATGGACGACGCATTGCTCGACGGTGCCGAAGCGATGACGAAGTTCCTACGTTTGATTGCAGGGGAATCAGACATCAGCTCCGTTCCAGTGATGATCGACAGTTCCAAGTGGGAAGTCATTCTGGCCGGTCTGCGAAATACGCAAGGCAAAGCGATTGTCAATTCAATCAGCCTTATAGAATGCTATGAGGAGTTTTTGGAGCGAGCCAAAACAGTTCGTCGATTTGGTGCCGCCGCTGTCGTGATGGCGTTCGATGAAAAAGGCCAAGCCGTCGAAGCGGACGACAAAGTTCGAATCTGCAAACGAGCTTATGATTTGCTGGTCGATAAAGTCGGCTTTCCACCTGAAGATATTATTTTCGATCCAAACATTTTGACGATCGCAACGGGAATGGAAGAGCACGACAATTATGCCGTCAACTTTTTTGAAGCGACGAAAGAGATCAAAAAGGTCTGCCCGAACGCTAAGATCTCCGGCGGCGTTTCGAACGTCAGCTTTAGCTTTCGCGGCAATGATGTCGTCCGTGAAGCGATCAATGCGGCATTCCTGTATCACGCCATCAAGGCTGGCCTCGATATGGGGATCGTGAATGCCGGTCAGCTTGAGATTTACGAAGAAATTCCCAAGGACTTGCTAGAGCGAGTGGAAGACGTTCTGCTCAATCGGCGACCGGACGCGACGGATCGTTTGTTGGAGTTTTCCGAGACCGTCAAAGGAACGAAGAAGAAAGGTCGCGTTGAGAACCTGGAATGGCGCGAGGGAACCGTCGAAGAACGTTTGTCGCACGCTCTGATCAAAGGCATTGATAAATTTGTTGTCGACGATACTGAGGAAGCGCGGCTTAAATACGATCGTTGTTTGCACATCATTGAAGGCCCGATGATGGATGGGATGGCAATCGTTGGTGATTTGTTCGGCAGCGGAAAAATGTTCCTGCCGCAGGTCGTGAAGTCGGCTCGCGTGATGAAGAAAGCCGTCGCGCACTTGCTGCCATTTATGGAGCAGGAAAAATTGGACGCTGGTTTGGAGTCACAAAGCTTTCGCGGCAAAGTGCTCATGGCGACGGTCAAAGGTGACGTGCATGATATCGGTAAAAACATTGTGGGCGTCGTGCTTGGCTGCAACAACTACGAGATTATCGATCTCGGCGTGATGGTGTCGTGCGAGAAGATTCTTGAAGAGGCCGTTAAACACAACGTCGATATCATTGGGTTGTCCGGTTTGATCACGCCAAGTCTTGACGAGATGGTTTACGTTGCCAAAGAGATGCAGCGTCTGGATATGAAAATTCCGCTGTTGATCGGCGGTGCGACGACCAGTGACAAACACACTGCCGTGAAAATCGCCCCGCGCTATGAACATGGCGTTATCCACGTGCTCGATGCTTCGCGAAGCGTCGGTGTGGTCGATAAATTGGTCAACCCGGAATCAAAACAGGAATACTTGCAGGCCAATACGGAGCTGCAGACCAAGTTGGTCAGCAGTTATGAAGAACGTCAGATGACGTTGGTTCCGTACGAAGAGGCGTTCGAGAAACGTTTTCAGACCGATTGGTCGACTGTCGACGTTGCCAAGCCGGCGTTTACAGGAACGCGAACCATTGGAACAACGGACGAAGAAATTTCGATCACGTTGGAAGAAATCGCCGAGTTCATCGACTGGACGCCATTCTTCATGTCTTGGGAGTTGCATGGGAAGTATCCAAAGATCCTTACTGACAAAGTCGTCGGTGAAGAAGCAACGAAGCTGTTTGGCGACGCTCAAAACATGCTCAAGAAAATCATGGATGAAAAGCTCTTCAGGGCCAGTGGAATTTATGGTTTCTGGCCTGCCAATTCGGATGGCGATTCGATGGTTCTGTATTCTGATGATGCTCGGTCGAAAGAGTTGACTAGATTCCATGCTCTTCGTCAGCAATGGCAGCGCAAAGGCATTGAACATTTTCGTTCGCTGGCCGACTATGTGGCTCCGACTGATAGCGGTCGAGAGGATTACATCGGCGGTTTTGCGGTTACGACGGGGCACGGTTGTGACGAACTTGCGTCCGCCTACCGAAAAGATCTCGACGACTACAACGCGATCATGGTCGCTGCGCTGGCGGATCGATTGGCCGAAGCGTTTGCCGAAATGCTGCACCGACGTGCGCGAGTCGATTGGGGATTTGGCGCCGACGAAAACCTGTCAAGTGAAGAGCTGATCAAAGAAAAGTATCGTGGCATTCGACCGGCTGCTGGCTATCCGGCTTGCCCAGATCACACGGAAAAAGAAACGTTGTGGAAGTTGATGGATGTCGAAGCGGCAACCGGCATCAAATTGACCGAGAGCTTCGCTATGTGGCCGGGTGCTGCGGTCAGCGGATTGTACTTCGCTCACCCTGAGTCACGTTACTTCGCCGTCAACAAAGTCACCAAAGATCAGGTCGAGCATTACGCTAAATTGAAAGGCGAAACAGTCGAGGAAATCGAGCGTTGGTTGTCGCCCGTATTGGGCTACTAAAAATCGCGCTGTTGAGATTCGCAAGAAAAGCCTGTTCTTCGATGGTTAGTTTTTCAAGAACAGACGTCGATGTTGTTTGGGAATTTTCTTCCGTTGCTTCTTCGACAATCTGATTGCTAACTGATCGGAAAAATTTGAATAGTCGTTGAACCATGGCCGGCTGTAGACGATGTAAAAGATGGGGCGGATGGTCTGACTGTGATTCGCCATGCCGCCGTGAATGACGCGGTAGTCCATTAAGTAGGCGTCGCCAGCACGCGGTAGCGGCAGTGCCGCGCCTTCCCAACTGGGCTTTTCCATTAACTCATTTAGCTTCGCTCGTCCGCCCGAGCGATGTGAGCCTTCCCAGATCCCGGTCGATCCAGTCTCTCGATCAATGTCAACGAGCGGGATGACAACGGTGATCGCATGGGCGGGCAAGTCGCTGCAAGCTTGTTCGGATTGAAACAGCGGAGGGTGGTCGAAGTGAATGGGCTGATCTTCAGCCCCTGGAAACGCGACGACGGATCCAAAACTGGAAATTACGAAATCGGGGCCTAGTGTTCGGCTGAGGATCGGCATTAAGTTCGGATTGGCGTACAGCAAAGGCGAATTGAAAACGCCTTTGATCTTCACGCTGATCATGAATCGCTGATCGCCAACTCGGGCAAACTTGGAGGCCAATTTTCGCTGACCGCACGAAGAGTATTTTGCGGAGTAAGCCGCCCTCAAATTCGCAACGAACTCTTTTGGCAAAGCATTTTCCAGCCACAGCGCCCCGTGCTGCGAGAACAGGTTGGCAGCCTGATCAATTGTAGATTGGGCGAGCGATTGTTGATTGACTTCGCTATCGGATATTCTCAGACGTGATTTCATCGATTTCCGAAGCCAATCATTCGTCGTCAATCGCTGCCTCGAGCACCGTCACGGCCGCCTTGGCCATTAGGTGAGCGATTTGCGGAGGAAGGTTGTCGACGTAACGAGCGACCACTTTTGTGATCGCTTTTTCGCACTCGGTTTCGAGTTGTTTGACAAAATCGTTTTGCATGGCGGCGGTTCCCTTTTGTTGCAAACGTCAAACACTTTGTTTATCGCGACGTCGCTTTTTGAAATGCATCGACACCGCCGACAACGGGAACCTCAATCGAAGTCCCGCCCAGATCGACCGTTAGTTCGGTGCCTGCGTCAGGCCACAATGTAAAATCTCTGTCGGATGAGAAGATCATCAGGCCAATCTTTTGTCCAGCGGGAACGATTTGATCATCTGGCTGAAGGCTGAAACTCAATTCGTAAAACTCACCGGGAACGAGAGGTTCACTTTTTGTTAGCGACTTGCTGTTTTGCGGATCGGCCCAGCCGCGAGTGATGATGTTGTCATAGATCTTTCCTCCTTCAGTCCACGGCAACGAAACCATCCAAACCGAAAGGTTGGCGGCTGGTTTGTCGCTTGCCAACTTGATCGATATCTTTGACGTGCCGGAGAGGTGAACCGGCTGGGTCAATGTTGGCGTGACGTAGAGCAAGCGATTATCGGATGACTCCATCGTCGCCAGCTGTGAACCGCTGATTGCAACGTCGTCTACTAATTTTTCTTGACTGGCGTCGGCTACCGCTTCGACCGAAAGTCCACCTGCAGAGTTGCCGCCGGGTGACAAGTGCAACGTAACGGCTTTGGCTTCCGGATGCGGATAGTTTTCGTAAGCCGTTGGGGCCGATCGTCTGTCGCCTTCACGCACGATGAATGCTTGAGGATCGTTTTCAACTCCGTTTTCGATTCCACAAAGATATCGAGTGAACCAGCGGTTCATCTGCTTCAATGGCGGCGGCCCGCCGTGACCACCTTGGTGATAATAAGCTTGTGTCGGAACGCCCTTCTCTTTGATGGCTTGGTAGATTCGAACACTGTGTTCAGGCATCACATTCCAGTCATTGAACCCATGCGCCATCAGCGTCGCCGCTTTTACATTGTCGATGACATTCATGTAATCGCGGCCGGCCCAAAATTCGTTGTAGTCGCCTGACTCACGATCGAATCCTTCTTTCATTTCTTTATCACGAACTTCACAGTCGCAGTACTCGCGTTTATCTGGAGCACCGCTGTGGATAAAGTTGTAAAGAATATCGACGTCTTCACCCATGTATCCGCCGGGATGGCGAACGAGTCCGTTGGAGCGATAGTAATGGTAGTAAGAAGTGTTGGGAGCGATTGGAATGATGGCTTCCAGGCCTTCGACGCCGGTTGTGGCAGCGGCGAGCGGAATTGTTCCGTTGTACGAAGTGCCTGTCATGCCGACTTTGCCGGTACACCAATCAGCTTTGACTTCTTCGCCTCCAACGGCCTCAGTGAATCCCTTGGCGCGTCCGCACAGCCAATCGATCACGGCTTTGGGAGCCAATGATTCATTGATTCCTCCAACCGTTGGGCATCCCTGAGAAAGCCCAGTTCCCGGAGACGATGAATGGACGACCGCGAATCCACGTGGCAGCCAGTCACGGGTGTGCGATTTAGAAATGATTGGCCGACGGCTCTGATGTTTGATTTGTGGTGGGTGCTCATGCATCGGCGGGGTCTCACCGAGTTCATGCTTGGGATCCCAAAAGTACTTTTTATCGCCGGCGCTGGTGCCGCAATAATAAGGGCTCGATTCGTAGATGACCGGAACTTTAAGCCCTTCGGTATCCGTTTGCTTAGGGCGGCAGACCGACACATGCATTCGGTCGGGCGTGCCGGTTCCATCGGTGTCGAATTCGGTTTCAACAAATAGGTCGTGCCAAATCCACTCGCTTGATTTTTTAAATCCCTCGACGACCTGGGCTTCACCGTCGACGAATACTTGAACCGTTTTGGAGCTTTCCTCGCTTGCTGGAGATTCGTCTTGGCCGTTTGCTGGCGAGATCGAGGCAAGCAAAAGCATCGCGATGCAAAAAGAGTTGACGAGTGGCTTAGCCAAAACCAAACGAGTAAACAGTGAGCAAGAGCAGCAAAACTTCATGGGAGTACCAGCTGTATGAAACGGGAAGATCGACGCAAGTTTGATTCAAGCAATTGTCAAACTCAAAGCAACAATCTAGCAGCCAGTGATTCTCGACTCAACTTGGCGAATGCAGTACCGCAGGGACACAGCCGAATAACCGACAAATCGGTAAGTCAGGATACCGGATCGGGCAAGCGGGATTACTTGCGTCGCCGTCGGCCGGTCAGCCCGGCTAACGTCAGTCCGCAAAGAAAGGCCAGCGAATTTGGCTCAGGAACCGACGTCAGTTGGCCGCGAATTGCAATGTTGCCACTTTGTCCAGCTGTGTGCACGGCCAGGTAAATTTGGCCGTCTCGTAGATCATCGATAAAGTTTGAAAGCAATTTCGTAGTCATCGGAGAGTTTTGATCAAACAAGACTCCCCCAGAATCGAACGCGTCGGAGTCGTCGTAATTCCCGGTTAACGAGTTGTTAGCAAAGTCAACAACGAGTTGAGAATCGTCTTCGCTTGGCAGACCGAATACGTTCAGTACGTGAGGGCCGCTTTGCCCGGCTGCTGCGTTGTGAAGATGGATTTTGTCGACGTCGCTGAAGCCAGTTCGGCTGGCGGGATCAACAAGCAGGTTCAATCCATTGAGCTGCAACGAGTAGCTTAAGTTTTGTTCTGCAGTGTCGAGCACAAATGTAGCGGTCGCGGTTCCAGTCTCGGTGGATGTTCCGGTCACTTGCGACGCATCAAGAAATGAGGTGAAAATCTCATCAGCTTGGACGTTGGCAGTCTGCGAGCCAGAAAAAGGCAGGCAAACGATCAATGCCACGGCGAGAATCAGTTTTCGATACATGAGGGTTTTAGCGATTGTTGAGGGAGGAGCAACATCACGGGGAACGTCTATTCAACTCGGCGTTCACCGGTTCATTCCATTGTAGTTAAGCCGACTTCAATTTAGTTAAGCTGACTTTTTTCGACGAATCGTTCCAAGCGTTAGGGTTCCGATCAATAGAAAACCAAACGAGGATGGCTCCGGAACCATAGCAACGACAAACAAGCCGCCCTGCCGGTCGCTGATCAAAATCGTTCCGTCGTCAAAATACGGAAAAACAGACCAGGCACCATTGAAAGTGATGTCGTTGTCGGCCATGTAAGTGTCAAAGAATCCAACTTCCTCGAGAATGCCGTTGGCTGGGTCAACCATTTTCAAGACACGCATTCCTGCGGTGTAGTTGGCTTGAAAAATCAAATCGTCTTTGACGTAAAGATTGTGATCGATCGTGTTTTCTGTGCCTTCATGAACACCAACTAAAAAGGGAGCATCTAAGTCTTGAACGTCCCAGATTAGTGTACGTGTCGGGAATGGGTCGTTGCCATCAAGGAAGTTTTCTCGCTCGTCTAGCTCGTCATTCATAAAGAAGTATTTTTGGTCTTCCGACAACCAGCCTTGGTGGGCGTATTCTGAATCAGCGTAGAGTCGTTTCGAAATCTGAGTCATGTTGGCTTTGTCAGAAACGTCGACGATGGTGAGGCTGTCTTCGTTCGCAGCAAAAACGACTTCTCTACCCGCGTAAGTTGAATCGGGGCCGTTGTAAATTACGGCTTGGGCGTCATGCGTGTATCCGTCTTCGGCAAATGTGCCGGCCACTGATATGTTCCCCAAGTCATTTAAGTCCAAGACATGAAGTCCACCACCAGTTGAACCACCTCTCGGACGACCAACGACGTAGGCGAATCCTGTGTCTTCATTGATGACGATGTTGTGAGCGCTGGTAAAACCGTCGTAGTGCGACGTTGCCGTAAACGCTGGCGTTGGAGTAACAAGCTGCCTCAAGTCGTAGACCTGCATTCCGTGGTCGTTGCCGCTGCCATCCGCAACAATGAAGGCGTGATCGTTGAAGACTTTGATATCGCGCCACGCACGGTTTTGCCCCGGTTCGTGTGTATCCAGTTTGCCCATGAAGACTGGGTTAAATGGATCGGTGACTTCGATGAACGAAGTTCCGTTGGTCAGGCCCATCAGTGCAAACTGGCGTCCGGAATTGGAATCCGTCCAGCCCCAAATGTCGCTGCCAATGACTGACCCGCCACCGCCAATGGATTCAAGATCCATGTGGGAGCTGAGGGTCACGTTGAAAGCGTTGTACGGACCCGTCCCGCCAGATCCACCGCTACCAGCATTGTCTAAGCTTTTGCCATCTCCATCGTGAGCAAATACAACGGCGGAAAGAGTCACGACGAAGGCGACTGACAATGTGATTCTGAAGATGCTTCGCATGAATCTACTGTTTTAAAGGAGGGAAATCGCCCAACGAATGGTGGAAGCGGACGTGAGGCTTACCCCATTCTATCCCCAGCAAGAGGGAATTGCAGGCCCAACGAAAAACCAATTGCTAAGAAAAGCCTCCAAAAGGTCGGGTCAAGTGGCCAATCCGTTGCTTTTGAACGAATTTTATCTGCTGAATCATCCCACGCGTGTTTGCAGTCGAATTTCGGCCAACTTGTAAGTGGCTTTGGAGAGTCAGATGGAAATGAAGATTACCGCATTTGTTTGGTGAACCAACATGCTTGGTTCAGCTCTAGTCCAGCGATCTCATTAGGCATTTGACGGTCAATTGCAAATACCGGAACGGACTGAGTGACGAATTGAATCTCGGTGAAAACTGTCGCAGTGGATTGCGCGCCTCAGCTGAGGTCGAGCTTACCCAAGAAAAGTCAAATTTTTTTTGAAAGTGATTCGCTTGTAGTTGCCAGTACGCCGTTTCTGACAGTGTCGGTCAACTTTACCTTTGGTGCGAATAAGGGTAGGTCCATCGGCCAGTACGGAAATTGCTTGCAATCCTTACCCGAAACAGTTTTTTGATTGGGTTCAAATTACGTTTCGAATCCGAAACTAAGCCACAAAATGTTCTGCGAGATTTTCGCAAATAGCCATATACTGAAATCGTGATTGGGAAGCCATGGAGCGGTTTCGTTTTTGCGAACTCGATCAACGAAATAGAAGCCAATTTTGCTTTCCAATTTTTTGAAAACTTCAACTACACCGACCTATTAAACTGAGGGATTGTGACCGCTCATGTCGACCACCACCAAACCAGAATCGAAATCCGCCAAACCAGCCACTGAAAAAATCACCGGTTCCGAAGCCGTTGTGAAATGTCTGCTCGCTGAAGGTGTTGACCTGATTTTTGGATATCCCGGTGGGGCGATTATGCCCGTCTACGATGAACTCTACAAATATCGCGAAGACATTCATCACGTTCTTGTTCGCCATGAACAAGGTGCAACGCATGCGGCGCAAGGCTACGCTCGATCCTCCGGCAAAGTCGGTGCTTGTATCGCAACGTCGGGCCCAGGTGCGACCAATCTCGTTACCGGCATTGCCGATGCAATGATCGATTCAACTCCAATGGTTTGCATCACAGGCCAAGTCCCCAAACACTTGCTCGGATCGGATGCGTTCCAGGAATGCGATGTTATTGGTGTGACGATACCGGTCACCAAATGGAGTTATCAGGTGACGGAAGCTTCAGAGATTCCAGAAGTATTCGCCAAGGCATTTTACGTTGCCAAGACGGGGCGGCCTGGTCCGGTCGTTATCGACATCACTAAGAATGCTCAATTCGGAGAAGTCGATTTCGCCTACGAGCGATGCGAACGTGTCAAAACTTATGTGCCGCGTCCGGTCGTCGAAGAGGACAAGGTCCAAGAAGCCGCTGACCTGATTAACTCCGCCAAGAAGCCCTACATCTTGTTCGGTCAGGGCGTCATTCTTTCGGAGGCGGAGGAAGAGCTAAAGGCACTGGTCGAAAAAGCGGGCATCCCGGCGGCGTGGACGATCATGGGGCTGTCGGCCATGGACACTGATCATCCATTGAATGTTGGCATGTTAGGCATGCATGGAAATTACGGCCCCAATGTCATGATCAATCAGTGCGACGTTATGATCGCGATCGGCATGCGATTCGATGATCGTGTGACTGGTAACCTCGAGAAATTTGGCAAACAAGCCAAAATTATTCATATCGAAATCGATCGGGCTGAAGTCGACAAGAACGTGAAAACAGACGTGGCTGTTGTTGGCGACGCCAAAGAAGTCCTTTCGTTGTTGACTCCCCGCGTGAACGAAAATAAACACGAAGAATGGCACCAGTCGTTCAAAGCGTGCGACGAAAAAGAATATGAAAAGGTCATCAAAGACGAGTGCGAGCCGACCGAAGGCATGATCACGATGGGTGAGGTGATCAAGAATGTGAATAAGTATAGTGAAGGCAAAGCGATCATCGTGACCGATGTTGGTCAGCATCAAATGGTTGCTTGTCGGTACGCGGATTTCAAACAATCCAAAAGCAATATCACTTCGGGCGGACTTGGCACGATGGGCTTCGGGCTACCAGCCGCCATCGGCGCGAAAATGGGGGCTCCTGAACGGCAAGTCGTTGCGGTGGTCGGTGATGGCGGTATTCAAATGACCATCGAAGAGCTGGGCGTCATTCTTCAAACCGATGTTCATGTGAAAATTCTCTTGCTCAACAATGAATTCTTGGGCATGGTTCGGCAATGGCAACAATTGTTTTTCGAAAAACGCTATTCAGCGACAGAAATGATCAATCCTGATTTTCAGATGATTTCCAAGGCTTATGGAATCGAGTCCAAGAAGATTGACGAGCGAGCGAATTTGGATGCGGCCGTCAAAGAGATGATGGAATTCGACGGAGCCTATTTGTTAGAGGTAATGGTTGGAAAAGAGAACAACGTGTTCCCGATGGTTCCAGCTGGCGCGGCTGTCGCGGACATTCGACTGGAGTAAAAGATCTCTCCAAACGCGTTGTCCTGACTACAAAACAATTTACCAACCACTCAGAAGTAATATGCACGATACAATCACCATCGCCGTATTCAGCGAAAACAAAGCTGGTCTTTTACACCGCGTCACCACTGGATTCACCCGCCGGAAAATCAACATCGAGAGTTTGACGGTGTCTGAGAGCGAAGTTCCTGGGATCCACCGCTACACGATAGCCGTGCGAATCTCGGAAGAGGACGCCGTTAAATTGGTACACGCTCTTGAAAAGCAAGTCGATGTGCAGAAAGCGTTTTGGTACCGCGATTCGGATATCATCTATCGCGAAATCGCAATGTACAAAGTTCGCGCCGAAGCAATGAAAGAAGGCAGCCCTGCCCTCGAGGTTGTTGATCGCAACCATGCTCGAATCCTGAGTGTCGAGCCTGAATTTGCCGTCATTCAAAAAACTGGACGTCGCGAGCAGACGAGGAAGCTTTTTGAAGAACTTGAGCCTTACGGAATTCTTGAGTTTGTTCGCTCCGGTCGCGTCGCGATATCGCGACCCATGAAAGAGCTAAAGGTTTACTTGGAAGAGCTGCATGAAGCGTCTGCTCACTAAGTTCCGGTTTTGCATTTTTTTAGCCACGAAGTGACGACCGCAAATAGCCGCCAAGAGTTCGTTGTCGCGTTCTTGAAATGCGTTGGCTTTGAGTTGTTTTCAATCGAGTTGAGTCCGAGTCGGTGCCAATCAGCAGGGAAACTCATAGCCAAATTCTTCAAGTTCAAAGTCAAAAACGGATTCCACGATCCGCTTGGTCGCGTCATCGTAGTAATTGGAGATTGGAATCTCTTTGGGGCGAACACCACCGACCATGTTGGGTAGCTTCTCCAGATTCGGTGAGACTCCAAGCCGCTGGCAAACTTCTTCGAGACCTTCCAGTAAGTTCTCGTATCGAATCACAAAATCGACACAGAGTTCTTGATCGACGGTGTAGCACTGTCGGTCGAGGACTTTACGATTTTCACCAACCTCGACTCGTACCCAATTACGAAACCTTTCGATGTCGTCCGCCGCTTCGGTAACGGGCATTTTGTGAAAGCCTCGTCGCTCCATCCATTGAAAAAAGTGAAACGCAGAAATGACTTTGTCGAATGGATTTCGGATGACGCAGAATTTGAAATACGATTCCCAGATTGCCGCGTCTAATTGTTTCTTGACTTGAAGAGCAGGCATGTGATCAAACCATCGCCGCTTTCTCAGTCCGAACCAACGTTTGGGTTTTAAGCCTCGGTAGCCAACGATCCCTGCATCCGAGACGGATTCGTTTCGGAAAACATCAAGCCACCATTCACCCTCGGGCAAGCAATACGGTTCAAAAAACGACTCCACGGACGTACTGGCCGTCTTAACCGTTTTCAAGTAGATGAATTTTTTGGAATGACTAAGCAGCATCGGGACGAGTTCGCTTGCAGTTGGGAATTTGGGGTTCGGGGTTTAGCAGTGCAATCCTTGAAGTCCTAAAGATACCAATAACTACGATTCAATAAAAAAAGGGGCCCAATGTGGGCCCCTCGAATCGATGGTCTTTCAATTCCTGCTAAGACAAGTCGCAAGCTGCTTGCGAACTGCGGTTTGCCTTACTTGTCGTCGCTTTTTCCCTTGTCTTTGTCTCCCGCTTTTTCCTTCTCAGCTTTCAACTGTTTCAGGAACGGGCGAATTTCGGCTTCTTGACCCTGAGCGAACTCAAGTGCCTTTGTTTGGATTTCGATCGCACGATCCAAATCGCCATTCAAGTGAACCAAGTGTGCCAGCGTATCAAGAATGGCACCATTTTCAGGGTCGGCCTTGGCAGCAATTTCAGCAGCCTTGGTAGCGGCCTTGAGTTCCTTGTTTTTGACTTCTCCACCGCCATCATGCTCTTCAAAAATCGTCCAGGCAATGCTGTTCAATACTTGAGCTAACTGAGGTTTGGCAATTTCGTAGTCTTCATTCTCAATTACCTTCTGAATCAATTTGACGGCATCACCCGTTTCGCCGTCATCCATTTTCTGGTTGACTTTTTGCATGGTCGATGAAAGCTTACGCTGCATCTTTGCCATTTTCTCTTCGTCAGCTTTTGCTTTTTGGAATTTGACCATGAATGCGTCGCGATCCCATTCGTCTCCGACGACTTGTTCGAGCGGTTTGTCCATGCTCATTGGGTGGCCGATCCATTCAACAACACCTGTCTTGCCGACGATGAATGCACATGGAATTCCACGTTGACCCGCAGCGCGAAAGTATTCATCGAAAACGGAGCTGTCTGGGTCGACAGTCAAGCAGTAATTGCTGGTTAGTTCCGCGTAAGTTTTCTCGTCATCGCCGCGAACGTCTTTTTTCAAAAACGCTTCGACCTCTTCCATCGTCTCATCGCTAACGGAAATGATCTGCACACCTTTTTCGGCGTACTTGTCTTGAGTTTCACTGATGTGAGGCATCGATGAGATACATGGGCCACACCAAGTTGCCCAGAATTCGATCACATAGACTTTGCCTTCTTCAAGCTTTGTCGTGTGTTCAAATTTGCCATCGCCATCGCTGACCCAATGTTCGATGTCTAGGTCAGGAGCTTTGGAGCCAATGGTGATTTTCGCATCGTCCGCGCCGTCGGCGATTGACTGGTTGGATGTGCAAAGCAAAGCGGCAGTGCATCCCAAGAACATAAAACTATATTGCTTAAGATTGCTAAATACTCGATTCATCAACACTCGACTTACTCCTAATTTGAAAATCATATTATTCCGAAGCGAGTATCTTAAACCCTGCGGCAAACTAGCGACAAGGATTAAATCAGAAAATGCCTTATTCTTGGTAGTTTCGTTCGCGATTTAACGATGGCAGAATATGCCTACAATGAAAAAACGGGTTGCCAAACGCTTGGTGTCGTGGAATGTAGCGTCCAGATTATTTCTTCGCCGCTTTTTTCTTTTTCTTCTGGCCTTGTTTCTTGGTCCGTTTCTTCTCGCCGATTTCATCGGAAAGTCTGTTCCAGTGCTTTGTTAGTTCCGCAAGCTTTTCTGGATTCGCCTGAGCCAAATTGTTAAGCTCAGTTCGGTCTTCCGCCAGATTGTATAGCTCGAATTCGCCGAAGTTGATATTCACCAACTTCCAATCGCCGACGCGGATCGCATTGTTCTTTCCGTAGAAACTGAAGAAGATCGCATCATGCTGAGCTCGCGTTTGGCCAGCGAGAATCGGGGACAGACTCAACCCTCTTAGTGCTCCAATCGGTTTGCCTGCGAACTCGTCGGGATATTCAACTCCCGCCACATCAAGACAGGTCGCCATGATGTCAACCAAGTGAGCCGGTTGCCGGGTAATGGTGCCAGGTTCTTTAATGCCAGCAGGCCAATGAACGATCGTTGGCGATGTGATCCCACCTTCGTGTTGATTCTGTTTGTACTCTCGGAACGGAGTGTTGCACGCGTGTGCCCAGCGGTGGTCGTAGCACCAATACGATTCGGGGTCCCAAGGGGCCAGCGATTCGTCAATCGATTTTTGCGAGCTGCGTTGAAACGGGCAGGCGCCATTGTCATCGAGAAAGATAATCAAGGTGTTATCGAGCTGACCCATCGAATCAATTTTCTCGACAAGCTTGCCGATGTTTTGATCGACTCGATCAATCATGCCGGCGAAGGTCGCCATCATCAAGTCTTCGTGATCCTGTTCTGCCTCGGTCAACGACTCCCAATCCGGGACGTTTTTTGGACGCGGTGTTAGTTTAATATCGTCATCGAACAAGCCGATTTTTTTTTGTTTGGCGAATCGAGTTTCACGAAGTTGATCCCAACCGGCCTTGTACTTGCCTCGATACTTGTCCACTTCTTCTTTGGGCGCTTGCAGTGGATAGTGCGGCGCGTTGTAAGCCACGTAGAGAAAAAACGGCTTATCCGAATCAGCTTCATCGAGAAACTTAATCGCGTAGTCGGTGTCAGCATCGGTAGTGTAAAAATTGTCTTTCGGGACATCAAACTTTTCGCCATCGAGGAAGAAGGTGTCATCGCCAACAAAGTAGTTGGTCGCTCCACTGTGGTGACCAAAGTAGCGATCGAAGCCCCGCGCTTCAGGCGTCTTGTCGAGATGCCATTTGCCGCTCATCAACGTGGTGTAGCCGGCCAGCTTCATGCCTTCGGCGATCGTAATGCAATTGTCCAGCTTGGCGCGGTTGACTTCTGGGTAGTAACGCCCGCTTAGCAACGTCGAACGGGTGGTTTCGCATTTCGCACAGTTATAGAACTGTGTAAAACGTAATCCATTGGTTGCCAGACGGTCCAGGTTGGGCGTGATGACTTCACCTCCAAAGCATCCAATGTCGGAGAAACCCATGTCATCGACCATGATCAAGAGAATATTCGGTTGAGCTTGGGGGGCGATAGGCGAAATCGGACGTGGGGGATTCGAATGGGTTGCTGTGGATTTTTCCAATGGAGTTTCGTCTGCTCCAAGAGTGGAGACTTGGCCACCAGCCAGCGATCCGAGCAGGCCATCGGCGATTAAAACGATCAGCAGGGTGAATAAGTTTCGGATGGGATTTCGGTGCGGGTGAAGCATTCGTCTTCCAGTTTTGAAGATTTTTGAAATTTAGCCGTCGAGACATAGTCTAATACATTGCTTTTCGTCCGACGAGCAACTTTTGAGGCGAGGGAGATGTGCAGGCGGTCGGTGATCGCCGGGGATTCAAGAACGATTGACCAAACTTCTATTCAAGGCAGCATGATGAATAATCGAAGACAGTTTTTGACCGGAGCGACAGCGGTCGTTGCGTTGGGATCGGCACCGGCTGCGCTATTGTCAGCCACCTGTTCTGAGTTCCAGGACAAAACACAGGAGTCAAAACAGGCATCGGAGAAACAGGAGTCGAAGGAACCGGAGTCGAAGGAACCGGAGTCGAAGGAACCGAAAGCTAAGAAGCAAGATGGGAACAAGGGAGATAGAAAGCAGGAAGACAATCGACTTGATTCGAAGATGGTCAGTCGGTTTGTCGGTAGTTCGCACGGCAATATGAAAACTGTGAAAGAACTTTTGAAGGCTGAACCTGCGATCGTCAATGCGGCTTGGGATTGGGGTAACGGTGATTGGGAGACGGGGCTGGGGGCGGCATCGCATACGGGGCAGCGCGACATCGCGGAGTTTCTGCTGGAGAACGGCGCGAGAATGGATGCGTTTGCGGCGGCTATGCTGGGTGTCAAGCCAATTGTTGCTGCTATGCAAACTGCTTCTCCTAAACTGCATTCGGTTCCTGGCCCCCATGGAATTTGTT
>CAZPTT010000032.1:0-3403 GCA_964589435.1 uncultured Pirellulaceae bacterium | reverse complement strand
GATTTATGGTGGAAAGCAGGCGGACGAAGTGTTCGACTATCTGCTCGAAGCAGGAGCCAATGTCAATTCAACTACCAAGCAAAAGTCGACTCCGCTCATGGCGGCTGCCGGTGCTGGTCGAATCTCTATCGTCAAATCTTTGCTCAAACATGATGCAGATCCACACATGAAAAACGCGGCGGGCAAATTGGCGATCGATGTCGCTACTAAAAACAAGAATCAAGATGTGATCGACGTTTTGAAAAAGGCAATGGCTCGTTTGTAGGTTTCGTCGAGGCGTCGTGCGTGTCAAAATCTGTTGAATCGCTGACGCCGATCGCTTGAACCGGTCAAGCAAAGTGACCAGACAAAGTGACCGGACAATGTGACCGGACAACGTGGCTGGTCAAAGTTACCGGACAATGTGGTTTGACTTGTCGAAGAGTTTTTTCTTGAGAATAAGCATGAAAGGCGAGTGCGGTGCAGACGGCTGACAAACCTAAACTTCCCGAAAAGGAAATCAAGCGGCTGAGAAATGCGTGCGGGCTTTTGTACAATGCCTCTCGGTCAATCCGCGTGTTGACTCACATTTCCTGGCCCAATCGAATTCGCGAAAAGTTCTTTGCCGATGGCGAGCGAGAATTGCCAGTCGTTCGTTACAAACGATTTGATCCGGCTGAAGCCAATGAGCGATTAGTGTTTGCTCGGCACGCGTTTCAGTTCGAGCCTGATGTCAATCAATGGTTGCAGAAGATCGCTTTCAATATCGAAACCAGCGCGCGCATGTTGGCCGCTTGCGGGACACCGGAGTTTTTCGGGTTTTCGCAGCAATTGTATGGTGCGCCCAAGGATCAGTTGATCGATGACTCCAACACGTCGTTGGCACTAGCGAATCAAGTCGACGAGGCTTTCAATGAGTTTCAAAATATTGATTTAGGCATTCAGGATACGCGGGTTCTGGGAGCACGTGAAGTCGCCAAAGCCATGCGTGTCGCCGCGCGACAGATGTTCGGAGAGAAAGCACCCAAAGTCAGCGTTGTCCGCGAATTGTCTGCCAATGCTTTGGCCGGGCCAACGAGGATTCGCATTCGCTCGGGCGCACAATTCACTGATCGAGATGTTGCCCAATTGATTCATCATGAAGCCTCGATCCATGTGGGGACTTCGCTGAACGGAATTGCGCAAACCAACCTCGGGATTATGGCGGCCAGTCATCCCGGCGTCACGAAAACGCAAGAAGGTTTGGCGGTGTTTGCCGAATTCATCACCGGCTCGATGGATCTGGATCGCTTTCGCCGTTTGGCTGATCGTGTGTTGGCGATTCAAATGGCGGTTGATGGAGCCGATTTCCTCGAAGTCTATCGTTTCTTTCGCGAGCGTATCGATTCGCGTGAACAAGCTTTTGAAAGTACGCGGCGCGTTTTTCGTGGCGGCGTTTTGACCGGTGGGGCTCCATTCACCAAAGACATTGTTTATCTCGACGGATTGATTCGAGTTCACAATTGTTTGCGGACGATGGTGGCCGCCGGACGTGCCGACTGTTTGCGTTTATTATTCTGTGGAAAACTTGACTTGGAAGATTTGCCTGTCATCGGGCGGTTTGCCGATCAGGGTGTTTGCGTGGCACCGCAATATTTGCCCGCTTGGGCCACCGACATTCGATTTCTGCTTTGCTATCTGACCTATTCTTCGTTCTTGAACCGAATCGATTTAAGCCAAGTCAAAACTCATTATGCGCAAATGTTGGACTCGATTCCCACAATCGGTCACGCGATCGATCAACAGGCGTTTATTGAAGTGCCAAACGAAAACGGTTAGCACGATGGGCATTTGATTGCCTGTTGATTGAGCCGACGGGTGCCAGTGGGCCAATTACTTAAACAGGCAAATTATGTCACAATGGTGAAGTGGTTCGTTCAAATGTTGGATGGTTGGTTGGATTGAAGGCTGAGCCAAGAGCGTTGCTCGAGCGTTCCTTTTTTGCCGCTGCCCTAATCCTAAGCCAATCATCCTAGGCCAATCATCCTAAGCCAATCAACTGTCCTGTCGCGAATCCCGTCGACTGAGTTACTAAATTGACTGGGATGACGGTTTCGCTAACATGCGAGCGAATCATGCGAACCACTGAGTGCCGTTTTGTTTGCTGATTTGTCTGAAAGCCGTTTTGTTCTTGTTGGAATTTGACTCGGCTGCCGGAGTGTCAGATGAGCGGCCTCATTTTGCAGCACTCGTTTCACGCTGCCAATTGAATGAGTCAAAACTGAAGAAAAGCTAAAAAGCGAATCAAATTACTCGGAGATGTTTTTAGATGACGACACAGATTTTAAAAGCCCGCGCTGGCGAAGTTACTTCTGAAATGGAATTTGTTGCCAAGCGAGAAGGCCTCACCCCCGAATTGATTCGTGATGAAGTGGCCGCTGGTCGAATGGTGATTCCAGCCAACATCAATCACTTGTCCAAAAAGCTTGAACCGATGTGCATCGGTATCGCTTCGAAATGTAAGATCAATTCCAACATCGGCAACAGTGCGGTTACGAGTGACATCGAAGGCGAATTGGAGAAACTACACACCTCCGTTCACAACGGTGCCGATACGGTGATGGATTTGTCGACTGGCAAAGACATCGACAACATTCGTGCGGCCATCATTGACGCGTCTCCGGTTCCTATCGGAACTGTTCCCATCTACCAGATGCTCGAAGAGTTGGGCGGCAACATTGAAGACATGCGGGCTCAGCATTTTCTTGACATGGTCGAGCACCAAGCCAAGCAAGGTGTGGACTACATGACGATTCACTGTGGCGTTTTGATGGAACATCTCCACATGACAACGCAGCGTGTGACGGGCATCGTTTCACGAGGCGGATCGTTGATTGCCAAGTGGATGATGGTTCACCGGAAGCAAAACCCGCTGTACGAAGCGTTCGATGATCTCTGCGACATCATGAAACAATACGATGTAACGTGGAGCCTTGGCGATGGTTTGCGTCCGGGCAGTATCGCTGACGCCAGTGATGAAGCTCAGTTTGCCGAACTTGATGTCTTGGGTGAGCTGACGGCTCGCGGTCAAGCCAACGGTACTCAGGTGATGGTTGAAGGCCCCGGGCACATTCCGATGCACCAGATTCAAATGAACATCGAGCGGCAGATCGAAGTTTGCAACGGCGCTCCGTTCTACGTGTTGGGGCCGTTGGTAACCGATGTTGCACCTGGTTACGATCACATTACCAGTGCTATTGGAGCCGCGATGGCTGGCTGGCACGGAGCCGCGATGCTTTGCTATGTGACTCCGAAAGAGCACTTGGGTTTGCCAAACAATGACGATGTGAAAGCTGGCGTGATCGCTTACAAGATTTCAGCTCACGCAGCCGACGTGGCTCGCGGCCGTGCGGGTGCTCAGGATCGTGACAATGCTCTTTCGAAG
>CAZPTT010000031.1:27439-44606 GCA_964589435.1 uncultured Pirellulaceae bacterium | reverse complement strand
GAGTTGAATTTCAAATGAAGAATAAAGTTCTCTTTCAACGAGTCAGCTTTTCTTTCACTTTCCGTTAACCATATTTTATTAGGTGTGAGCCGTGGTTGCAAGAAAGAGCCTTGGTTTTTAAGAGAACTGCAAAGTTTGCTTCTCTCGTAGGGGAACGGTGTGATCCGTTCGGCTGTTGACCCACCGGGGGGCTTGGCCACTCACCGAAACTTGGGCACCTGTATTGAGGAATTGAATTGGTCAGAGAAATTGAATTTGTCAGTGTTGGTAACTTGTTTTAATCTTGCTATTGCGTCGAGCCAGGATAACAGAATCGCGGTTGAGAATCGTTTGGATTATCCGGCTGAACGACATCCTTGGTAACTTCAGCCGATAGCCAAAAAGTTGAAAAGCCAGTAACCGAAAAGCGACCCAGCCAATGCCCATCGAAATTTTAAAACAGTGGCAAGTCGCTGTAGAAGCATTCGATGAAGAGCGAATTGCCAAATTGTTGAAACAGCATCCCGACCTCTCTGGCACACCAATCTTTGATCGTCGGCGCGATGGAACGTTGTCGCCGACACGGCATGTTGATCCACTCGTCATGGCGGCTTCGGCGGGAGAGTTGAAGGTCGCGACGATGCTTGTCGAATCGGGAGCGACGGGAAAACAGATCGAGCAAGCCATCAAGTTGGCTCAGCCCAGCGTCGCGGTTTACTTGCTTGATGTTTGCCCTGACGGACAGCCGAACATCGAGTTAATGTCGTACATGGGGCATTGGCAATCTCTCAAGTTTTGGTTCGATCGTGGCCATCAGCCTTTGAATCAGAATTCGTGTCAGCTTTTACATAACGCCTGCTGCGGTCGTCGTGGATTTCGAGGTCAAGCCAATGATCATCCGACATCGGAATACTCTGACAAGTATCGTAATACTGTTCGAGTGCTGATTGAGGCTGGTGTGGATGTCAACGGTCGTAATTCGGCAGGCAACGTCAAATGGGACGGCAGTAAGCCGTGGCGCACCAATCGTGAAACTCCCCTGCACTTTGCGGCTGGCAATTGGGATCTGGAAATTATTCAGCAGCTAATCGATGCCGGATCCGACAGGAGGCTAACCAACGAATTAGGTGAAAGCCCATTTGATTGGGCGATCAGATACTCCGCGCCGCTCGAAGTGGTTTGGGCCTTAAATTTTGAAGGCAATCCACGTCACAATCCTGATTTGGTTTGGGCCGCCAATCAAGGCGAACTCTCGAAAGTCAAAGAGATGATTGAAGCTGGCGCCGATCCCAACAGCGTCGATGTGAATGGCATGGGAACGTTGCTGAACTTCCATCCAGAGGTTACCAAGTATCTGCTTGACCATGGCGCGAATCCAGATGTGCAGCGAAACGAGAACATTCTGCCAGTGCTGACTGGCGTGGCAGGCTTCAACACTGCTTGCGTCAAACTCATGTTGACGGGAGGAGCCGATGCCAATCGGTCAAGCGAATACAACGGCGAAACGGCCCTTCATCATGCCGTCTGCGGTGACGATGTTGAATTAGTTGCTGCGTTGTTGGAGGCCGGTGCGAATCCGAATCAAAAATCTCAAGCGGGCAAGACGACTTACATGCTGTGGCGCGATGCGCGCACCAAAGGCGAATCGCCGCTGCATCGAGCCGCCGCTTTCGGCACGCCTCAAGTTATCCAGCTTTTACTTGATAACGGAGGCGATCCCAGTCAGCAGGATAAGAACAAAGACACGCCATTGAGTTGGGCAAGTTGGCATGCTCGTGACAAGGCTGTGATTGATCAGCTTTTTTATGAGGGGTCTGGAGTCGGCCCGGACTATCCGAAGCACTTCATCAAAGACTACGACAAGGTTTCTGCGAAAGCACGTAGCGGCGAATCGAACGTGCCGAGGAACGATGATCTGGTGGCGGCCGCGCTTGCGGGCAACTTGATTAAAGTTAAAGGATTGATTGAAGCTGGCGCTGACCCAAACAGTGTTGACGCCAACGGCATGGGGCCGCTGTTGAACTTTCATCCACAGGTCACCAAGTATTTGCTTGAGAAAGGGGCCAACCCCGATGTGCAACGAAATGAAAATATCATGCCTGTCATTTCTGGGGTTTCCGCGAACAAGGAATGTGTTCGGCTAATGCTGGACGCTGGGGCGGATGTGAATCGAGCGAGTGATCACAATGGTGAAACGCTTTTACATTTTGCGGCCTCGGGAGATGATCTTGAGTTGATTCGGATGGCGTTGAATGCAGGGGCGAATCCGAATGCCCAAACGATTCCGGGAATGAAGACGTTTTCATTGTGGCGAGACGCTCGTGTTCGTGGCGAAACACCTTTGCATCGAGCCGCAGCATGGGGCAGCGACGAAGTGATTCAGATGTTGATTGACGCAGGTGCTGATTTAGAAGTTAGAGATGCACACGACGACACTCCGCTTAGCTGGGGTAGTTGGTATCGACGAGACAAATCGATGATCGATTTGCTCGCCTACGAAGGTGCGACGGTTGGCCCAGATATTCCACCGTCGGAAAACATCTGGACAGAGTAGTTGGCAGAACTGGTGGCAGGGATGTTACGAATGCCGGGGAATAAAAATTACAGAAACGATTGTGGAGGCAAGGTGTGGAATCAGGCAACGAAAAGAAGTTTTGGGGTGCCATTCAAGATGGTGATGCGCACGCTGTTAGGCTTTTGCTTGCGGCCGACAAATCGCTGGCCGGGAAAAACTTCGAACCTGAAAGCCTGCATACAAACGGGTTTCCACTTTTTCACGCTACCAAACAGGGCAATGTTGAGTTGGTGAACATGTTGCTGGACGCTGGTGCGGATCCCGACGCAAAGCTGGATGTTGAAGAGCCGCGCGAGGTTGGCATGCCGCTCATTCATGCCTTGGAGCATAACGATGCTCGGGCAAGCGATTACGAAATCGTACATTTGCTCCTGGATCACAGCCCGTCCCTCAACGCGTATCCCTATTGTTCGACGCCGTTTGTTGATTGTTTGTTCAACAACATGTGGGATACAGACCTGAGCTATCAGCCGGGTGAGGTCTGGAAATACAAGCGCGACTCCGCAGATGAAGTTGCGAGCTTGTTTCGGCGATCGTTCCAAGGCTACTTTGAAACCGACCATGCCCATGTGAAGGAGAAGGCGAAAGCCGGCGACGCCAAACGCGGTGACGATTTTCCCGAAATGAGGCTTCTCCAGCGGGTGATTGGAATGGGTGGGCAGGCTTCGTTTTTCACATTGGTTCGGCATGAGCAGCACCCATTGATTGAGGGTTTGTTGCGCAACTGTCCTGAGGAGAGCGGCACTCTGACGGACTGGCCTCAAAGCAGTGTGCTCGGCAATATCCGGGGGCCGGCGTCTTGGTGTGGCTATCCGAAGACAATCGAGTCGTGCATGGTTTGTTGTCCGGAACTTTACGATGCGGATTCCGCGAAGCACACCATTGAGGCGGCGATCCGCAGTCACAACCGTGACGGCGACATCGATCAATACTATGAGTTGATTGAGGGACAGCTTTTGTTTTTAAAAGAGAAATCCGCTGTCAACGAACGATACGAAAACGGGGACCCATTCTGTCCACTTCACTGGTTGGCGGAGGATTTTATCGAGCCAAGCCACTACGGATTTAAATGTGCAAGGCTTGGAACGGAAGACGATATCGTTCGATTGGCGAAACTGTTCATTGAGTACGGTTTCGATATCGATTCCGTGAATCCGAAGACCGAGATGAACGTGTTGGCGACAGCAAAATCAAAGAAGCGTTCTGTCTATGTGGAATTTTTGCAATCCCGCTAATCAGTGATTTCAAGGCGGCCACCACCAAGCTGGAAGCTCAGGTTCGCTTCCTTGAGAACGGCCTCAAGTAATTCTCCCAAAGAAGCCTTGTTCACCGAAACGCTAACTTGCTCGTTCAAAGTCCGTTCTAATTCGGGTGAATAGATTAGCTGATTGCCTGTGTCTTGGGCAACTTTCTTGAGGATTGCGATTCGGGAAGCTTTCGCCGTCAGCGTCAATGTCTTTTCACCAGATTCTGCGGGTTGAGGTTGGCTTAAGCGAAGAAAAGCATGGCGAACCTCAGCGAGTTGCGGTGGTGAACCAGAAGCCACCAGCGACTTGCCTCGCAATGAGATTCGGCAATCTCTAAAATCCTTTTTTAACTTGCGATGAATGGCTTTCGCATTCTCTGTCGATGGAAACTCGTATTTGCCCGTTTCGATCATTGGGAAATCGATGATGTTGATTGTCCTGCCATCGTCGCTACGTTCGAACCACTTGTTGAAGCCAGTTAGCAGCAACGCGACTTGCCCATCAAGGGATACCTCGGGTAGTTCGGTGGCTGACCAAAGGTCGTGAGGCACATCAATGCCTTCAAATTGGAAACGGTGTTTGCCTGCCAAAGCAGCTAGTGCTTCGCCCGGCGGACTCAATTGAGGTAGCGAGAAAGTTTCAGCGGAAACCCAATCGACCTTGTGGGCGCGCCGGCGTTTTGAAGATTCGGTTTTCATCTGTTTCCAAATGATTGGCAACCTACAAGTGGTTGGCTTGGGCCCCAGATAGAAGAAGTTGTCCAAGCGGCATACGCTCCAATTGTTTTGGCTTGCTATCTCAGCCAGAAACAATTCAAACGTTATATCCTTCACGCGAATGTTAATCTTCGTTGATGGATCAATTCGCCGGTCAAGGAAGATCGCCACTCTTTGGCTACGAGAAAACGCGGTTAAACGTGCCTTGATCGGAGCCTCGACCCAAGTGACGGAATTTAGTGTTGTGAGATATTCGTCAAGCGATTTTCCAGTGAGCCATTCAACCGGTGAATCGACCACAGACGCTTGTTTGGCTTCAGTGGTTGGGGCGACTTGGAAAACGATCACATAGAGCAGGCACAGGACGCACAATCCGGTCAATCGTTTGACAGTGGTTCGATACGTTGGCGAGTGCGATCGTGATAGCTGATTGCCAGCATTTTGAAAGGGCTTCATTTGATCACCTAGTCGCTATATTCGTTAAGGTTTGAAAATGATTCGGCAATTCAACTTCAAATTGATTCGTTATCAACGTCATTATGGAATTACATCGTTGTGGCGTGACCTGACGCCAACTAAACTCAGGGCTGACCCAAACAATTTGCCAATCGGCATCGTAACGTTCCGGTCAGCAACCCGCTCTGCCAGATTTCATTCTCGAAATTTTCAGTCGACGTTGTGCGTCAAAATTTAATTCGTTCGCTGTCAAATTCTTTTGGAGTCGGTTCAATCATGTCGGAAGATTTTCTCCGATATCCATTGCTGGAGTTATGCTACCAGCAATACCTGACCGACGAAAACTCCGCCGATTTTATTCGGTCGGTTTCGACTCATTATAACATTGGCACGTTGGAGCGACTTGCTCGTAACGGCGGACGACTTTCGCGAAGGTCGGCAATTTTGGCGATCGGTTTTTTGGGTGAGTTCCATTCCAACGAAGTCGTTGGTGGAGCTTTGGTTGATCACGATCGAGCGGTTCGTTTGTTGGCGGATCACGGGATACGCCAACTCTGGACTCGCCAAGGCACCATCTCTCAGCGACAAACGATCCAGAATATCTACCGATTTAATTCTCAGAATCGTCTTGATGAAGCCGTTGACACGGCGACTTCATTGATCAATGTCAGCCCCGACATTGGAGAAGCCTGGCACCAACGAGCGGTTGCATATTGTGCAGAGGGCGAATTCGAAGCCGCAATCGAGGATTGCAAAGAAACGCTCAACTGCAATCGCTTCCATTTTCCAGCTGCCATGGGACTTGGGCATTGTTGCCTTCAACTGGACGATGTTTATTCTGCACTCGACGGTTTTCGATTGGCGCTGAAGATTAACCCCGATCTTGATGGTGTTCGCAACCATATTAAACACCTCGAGCGGATGCTCAAAGAAGGTTGATCGAAGGTTTGAGTTTTGACGAGGATACTTCTTGCCAAGACAAAAACCGCTTCTTTTCTTCGGCCGCTTTTTCGATTCAAAGAAATTCGATTCTGAGAAATCACCTTCTGCCCTTCTCCACTTCGTTTGCCTTGAATGTTCGCACGTGGTGTCTTCGCTTGGCAGCGTTCATTAGAATTGTAGGTCTGGAGAGCAAGGTTCGGTCAACATGGAATCGGCTTGTTCGCTTCGGCTACGTTCCTTTGCTTCGAGGTTGTCATGCGGTTTTCGCCAAATCAAACGCCGAAATGTCGAATTCGTTTTTTCGCCATTGAGCTCCAGGCGATTGCGATCGCCTTGAAGACAATGTTTCTGGTTTTGGGTTTCACCAGTTCAGTAGGGCTGACGAATTGTGGAGCCGATGAGGTTCGATCAAACTCAGCCAAGCCAAATGTGCTAGTGATCATGACGGACGAACACAATTTTCGGACGCTCGGTTGTTACCGGCAAACAATGGAGAAACGGCAGGCCTACATGTGGGGGCCGAGCGTCGTGGAGACGCCCAATATCGACTGGATCGCCAGCCAAGGCGCAATCTGTACGAGCTTTTATGCGACGACGCCTGTCTGCAGTCCGTCACGTGGCAGTTTGATATCAGGTCTCTATCCGCAGAAACATGCGGTGGTCTCAAACAACATTCCATTGGCGGACGATGTCGTCACGTTCGCGGAAATTTTGAAACGCGATGGATATGCGACCGGGTTCGCCGGCAAGTGGCATCTCGATGGTTCCGGCAAGCCTCAATGGGCTCCCAAGAGGCGGTTCGGTTTTGAGGACAATCGCTTCATGTTCAACCGAGGGCACTGGAAAAAGCTGGAGATGACACAAGATGGCCCGCGCGTTGGTTCCACTAAAAACAAACAGCCGTCTTATGGAGTCGACGGAGCGGACGAGAACACGTTTACCACAGACTTCCTTGTTGACCGGACGCTTGAGTTTATCGAACAACACAAAGCAAAACCTTTTTGCTACATGTTGAGTCTTCCCGACCCACATGGGCCAGATACGGTGCGAGCGCCCTATGACACGATGTTCGCCAAGCAAAAATACGAAAAGCCAACCACGTTTGATATCGATAATTCGATCGATATCCCAAGTTGGGCTAAGCCTGCGAAAAGAACCGGGTTCGGTCAAAGTAAATATTACGGAATGGTGAAGTGCATCGATGACAATGTTGGCCGAATTATAGAAAAGCTCAAGACGGAAAAACTTCTCGCCAACACGATGATCGTTTTTACCTCGGATCACGGTGATTTGAGAGGCGAGCATCACCGACAGAACAAAGGTGTTCCGTACGAAGGATCGGCTCGCATTCCATTCCTCGTGTACTATCCGTCGGCGATCTCGAAAGGGACAGTCGTCAACGAAGCAATGACGAGCGTCGATTTCGCACCGACGCTATTGAAAATGTTCGGGCAAGAATCTGATGTGAATTTTCACGGCCGAGATGTTTCTGATTTGCTCACAACCGGTCAAGCTCCGTCTGACTGGAATGACATCGCCTTCGCTCGGGGAACGGGTGACAAAAAGGGTTGGCTAATGGCGGTTAGCGATCGGTATAAGCTTGTCATTTCTTCAAATGATTCGCCTTGGCTGTTCGATCTTGAACGTGATCCGGATGAAATGATCAACGTTGCGTCGCACGCCGGATATCGGGAGACGGTTCAGGGAATGGGTAAGCAACTATTGAATTACTGTGAAACGTATGCCGATCCGTTTGTTGATTCGGAAAAAGTAAAACGGGATCTGGAGTGGGCTATTTCTGGACAAGGTGAATATGAGGAATCTAAATAGGTAACTCAGTTCGACGGAACTTTTGGGTCACTAACGACCTCAACAGGATTCAGCGTCGATGAGCACCTCGTTGGCGATCTCAAAACGATTCATATTGGTGCAGCCAACACGCTTTCGTGAATCGCCGCATGTCTTCGGGAATCATCGGCTTCTCCCAGTCTTCACCGGCGAATTGTTGAACAGACTCGACGTTGTGCCAACTGGAGACCATCACATATTCGTCGGGTGCCCATCGGGTTGGCTTACCAATGGAAACGGAAATCAGTCCTGGACTTCCGTCAACGACTTCATGACAGACTTGCTGGAATTTTGCTTCAAATTCCTTGCGAAGTTCCGGATCAATTTGAACTCGATAGATTCTGGTAATCATTTTTCGTAGTAATTGGTACTGAGTAAATCGTTGAATGGACGTGTGACTGAAGCCAAGTCTTTAGCTGGAATTGTTAGATCGATAACGAAAGAAAAAAAGGCTCGCCCGATTACACAACGAAGCCCGTAAGATAGGAATAAGAGGCACGCCCTTGGATCGATAATTGAGTAGGTTGGTAATGATCTCGAACTGTGTCACCGATTACAATTGGGAGCCTTGCTCACCCCACCATTTTTAACCAGCGTTCTGGATGCGAAGCAACTACAAAACGGATTCTAACTATGTCAAATGTTACTCGCGTTCATTTCTCGCTACTTTTTCTATGCTCCATTTTGTTGAGTGCGGGCTGCCAGCAAGATCAACAGATCGTCGATGGTGGCGCGGATGTAGTTACGAGGACGGAGGCTACTGCGTCCGATTCAACTGGTCAGCCATCGGTCGCCGTGAGTGGTAGTAGTTCCGGCGAAACCAAAACATTGTCGGAACAGTTGCTGGAGCTCAAATCTAAGAATTCGTCGGTCGCAGATCCCGGAAAGAACATTCCAGATATTTCCGCCCCTTCTGTTTCAGAATCGTTTGCACCAAATTCGCCCGCAGCATCTTCGCCTAACACGAAGACAGCGTCGACTCCGGCAACCAAGAGCATGAAACCGATGGGTAAGATGGGAGGTATGCCGGGAATGAGCACGATGACTCCACCCGAGCCGGGAGATATTGATTTTAAAGATGAAGTTGAAACCAATGTGGAAGCTCCTGACGGGCTCGACGAATTAGTCTTTACGGACACTGACGGCGAGCGTGTCGCACTTAAAGATTTTCTTGGTAAGAAGAACGTAGTGCTAGTTTTTACCGAGGGCTTCAGCGGGATGCTTTGCCCGTTTTGTACGACTCAAACATCGCGTTTGGTAGCGAACTATCCAAAGTTTACCGAGTTGGATACCGAGGTGTTGGTGGTCTATCCGGGCACACGAGATCACTTGGGAGAGTTCATTAAAACGGCTTTGACGGTTGAGAAGAAAGACGTGGAGGCAGTTCCATTCCCGATTGTGCTGGATCAAGATTTTAAGGCGACGGATTTTTTCAGTATTCGCAGTATGCATGCTCATCCATCGACGTACGTGATCGACAAACAGGGTAAAATCTGTTTGGCCTATGTAGGGGCCGACATGAGTGCAGACCGTCCATCTGTGAAGGCGATTTTGGCGAAGCTCAAAAACGTCAATGGTGGATAGTTTGGCCATGAAGCCAGTTTGGTATCCATGATCGCGGCAGCCTTGTTCAATCTCGCAAACACCACTTGCCCCACAATCTTGAAAGTCGAGTTGGTTCGCCGTTCGAACTTCTTGAAAGTAGGTTCAGCGATTTCTGGCTGCGATAGCACGCGGATGATCAAGTGCTTTTCAAGTGAGAAAGGCAATCTGAACTGATGCGCGAATTGTCTGATAGCCAATTTTTGGAGTTGGCGGTCGAGCACGAGATGCTTGCCGAAAAAGATATCGAAAGTCTTTTGACTGAGCTGACTGAGCTGACTGGGCAAAGCGTTTCCTTGCAACAGGGGTTGCTGTTGAAAGGCCATTTGAGTGGGCCGCAAATTGAAATTATCAAATCTCTGGCTAACCCAAATGAAGTTGTCCCGGGCTATCGGGTTGAAAAGGTGCTCGGTCGGGGTGGCTTCGGAGTTGTTTTTCGCGCCAGCCAATTGAACATGGAGCGCGACGTCGCTTTGAAAACGATTGCGTTGGCAAGAATTGAAGGCACCGCGTCGACGAAACGATTTGAGCAGGAGGCCAAAATCGTTGGGCAGCTAAGGCACCCGAATATTGTTTCGGCTTACGATTTCGGGATGCATGAGGATCGACTATTTCTGGCAATGGAACTTGTCGATGGTGTGGATCTTGATCAGGTTCTGGATGAGTTTGCTTTAACGGAATATGGAACCTGGCAGATTTTACGGCAAGTCGTAACGGCCCTCGCTTATGCGGCTGAAAAAGGAATCACGCATCGAGATATTAAACCGGGGAACCTGATGATTACCGATGCGCCGCTCGGTTACCCGGTTCCGGCTGGCGTTCCGATGGTCAAGGTTACGGATTTTGGGCTCGCTTGTTTTGCTCATGATCGACCGCAGCATCAGAAACTCACAGTTGCCAACGCGGGCTTGGGTACGCCTCTGTACGTGGCACCAGAACAATTGACTGGTTCGGAAGTAGACTCGCGAGCCGATATGTATTCCATCGGTGCGACTGCGTTTCACATGCTGACAGGCAAGCCACCGCACAGCGAATTAGAAATCTCAGAAATTGTAAGTCGTAAAATCTCCAATTCGAATGATTGGACATTCGAACTTCCGAACGATTGGTCGCCCCAGTGCAAAGCATTGGTTCGCCGGTTGTCGGCTTGGGATCGTGAGGATCGATTTTCGACTCACGAAGAGTTGTTGATTGAAATCGACCGTGCGATTCCTCAAATGAATCGCAATCGCTCGAGTTCCCTCGATGGCACTACTCCAGAAGCCTCACAGCAAGCGACCACTGATCCAAAAGGCTCTCTCGGATCGAGCCAAGATTTTGTTGTTGCGTCAAATGCTCAGCGGATCTTTGAACAGACCGGCTTGGACTTGCGGCAGACGGTTCAGTTAAACGACTTGACTTCTTTGCACGATGAAAACCGCTTCAGGAATGGAGAACACAAGCAAGAAAGCCATGTGGAGAAATCGCCTAATCACGGTGAAGGTAACCAGCTGATGCCGCCAGTAAAGAGCGCGTTAGCGGAAAAGAAAACGTCAACGCTTGACTTCGGTGGGCGAGCAAGCCGCTCGCGAATTTGGTTTGTCGGCGCCGTCGCGTTAGTGTTGGTTGGTCTGTTGCTAACTTGGGCCCTACTACCAATCTTTGGCAGCTCCGGTGCGGAAGTACGCTTAACGGTTCCTGCAGGAGCAACGCATTATTTATTCGACGGTCAGAACGTCGGAAGACCGATTGCTGGAAAATGGGACGTGCACAAGGGCGACCGGGGACGCGTGTTGGCGGGCCGAGGCAAGATGCGGTTCAAATGCGAAGACCAGGCCGGAAATTCGCTTGATCATTTCCGCTTTGCAATCGGCCTGGTGTTAAACGAAGCCAGTGAAGTCGCCATCATTTTCGAACATGAATCGCGCAGTTCTGATAAAGAGCTGCTTGTTCGTGCTGATGAAACTGGAATTTCGTTCGGGTCGAAGACTGCCGGTGTGTATTCCTCGCTGGGAGATCTGGCGCCTTGGCCAAAAGAAGACGAGGACAGTTTCGGCTTTCCTAAAATTCTGGTGGAACGGCATGTGAACTATTGGGATGTTTACTGTGAAGGACAATCGCTTGGTCGCTATCATGACGAGTCCAGCGGGCCGTTCGCATTCGTAGTAGATGCTCAAGACGGGACGGCCTATTTGGCTGACATCAACATTCGAGAACTCGCGAAGCCAGAACCGACAGATGAATGAATCGGGAGTTGAAGTCAAATTGAAGTCGTTTTGAGATCCAATTAAATTGCCATCGACAATCATTGAGTTGTGGAGAAAAACCGTGAAGTGTTTTGAACTAGCTTGCTTTAGCATTGCATTTAGCGTCTGTTTGGGAGTGGCCACGATCGCCAGTGCACAAGAGAAGACATCCGATGACAAGGCTGAGGTGGTTTTGCCGACGCTGGGAGATCGACTGACCGAAGATCAGGTTGTCGCCTTCGCAAATTTAGCGATGAAGAATATCCACACGGAGTATCCGAACAAGCCCAGCAATGTCGTCGTTGATGAAGCTTCGGTTCGCACGCCTAAAACGATGCATCCGGCCTTTTATGGTTGCTTCGATTGGCATAGTAGCGTCCATGGCCATTGGATGCTGATTCGACTGTTGAAGGACTATCCCGACAGCGAAATCAATGCGCAGATTCGTGAAAAACTGGCGATCAGTTTGACCAAAGAAAACCTTGATGCGGAACTGGCGTACTTTAATGAATCACAACACAAATCGTTCGAGCGTACTTACGGGTGGGCGTGGTATCTGCGAATGGTTGATGAGCTGGAGACTTGGGACGACGAACAGGGGCAGCAATGGCGAGAGAACATGCGGGGACTTGAGGCGTTGTTGGTTCAGCGGACACTTGATTACTTGCCAAAACTTTCCTATCCAATCCGAACGGGCTTACACCCGGACTCTGGATTCGCATTAGCACAAATTTTGGATTATTCGCGCACGTTGGAAAACAAGCAACTTGAAGACGCCATCGTGAAACGCGCTCGCGATTTCTATCTCGCAGATGTTGATTACCCAACTCTCTATGAACCGTCTGGCCAAGACTTTTTCTCTTCCTGTTTGAATGAAGCGGATTTGATGCGACGGGTTTTGAGCCAGGAAGAATTTGTCGAGTGGTTTGATAAGTATCTACCCGAATTGAAGGCTGGTGATGGCGGCAATTTGCTCGTGCCGGTAATCGTAAGCGACGTAACCGATGGCTATATCGTCCATCTCGCAGGATTGGATTTGTCCCGAGCTTGGTGCATGCAGGGAATCGCGTCGGCGCTACCCAAGTCAGATCCGCGAGCCCAACTGCTGATGGATTCAGCGATCAAGCACGCGGAAACTGGCTTCGGCTACGTATTCAGTGGTCACTATGAAGGCGACCATTGGCTGGCAACGTTTGCCATTTATTTACAGGCGCGAGTCGGAGTCGATGAGACGCGAATCAGCACCAACCCAAGAATCCCAGTTGCCGCTGATGAAGATTTTCAATCTTCACCGTTGGCAATCAAAGTTCGGGTTGATGAAAAAGAGATCAGTCTGACATCAGCTTCCCGAGCTGGTGGAGACAATCCTGGGTCTGAAGCAAAGGTCAATTTCTCGATAACCAATCGCTCCGAAGTCGCCCAAACGGAGGTCGACATAGTGCTACTCGTTTCGCCGGGGATCAAGCTGAGTTCTTTCGATTACGGCAAGACCGGCCTCAGTCTCATTAATCGGTCGGACGATTTTACGAAGTTCTATGTGAAACGATGCCCAACGCTCGAAAGCGGCAAGGAGTTGAAGTTCGTTGCTACAGTTAATGGCACGAAATTGGGATCGTCGGCTTTCGTCGTGCGGGCGGCCAGTAGCGGTTCTGACGCCGCAGTTGGTGCGCAAGTGCTCGAAGTGTCTGAATGAAATTGTCATTCGTAGACAGTTGCCGAAGTTTGCCATGAGTGAGATGGAGTCAACCCGAAAGTACCAAGAGTCACAAGAAGGCAAGCTGTGGCCGTCTGTCTCTTCTCGTAAACCGGGTAATTGCCGTGGACGACACGTGGTCGTGGTTTACAATGATCCGTTTGAATGCTGATAGTTTGGCATTGCAGATCAACTCCGTACGATCTTCCCAGTAGACGCGGCCAATGCAAATTCAAGTTGCCTTGGTAGCTCTTTGATGGATCATGCGTTCATCGCGTTACCCCAAGGAAACAAAATATGTTTCGCCACCTAGGAACAACTTTCATTGCAGCAATGGTTCTGACCGCTTCTGTTTCTTGCGCTCAAGATCCACAAGAGGGGCAGCAGGGACTGGCCGAAATTCCCGGTTTGAAACCAAGCGCCTCCGTTACGACGGTTGAAGACGGAAAGTCTTTACTTCAAAAAGCCAGCTATATCATCGGGTTCAATACGACCAAATCGCTGTTAGGGGATTTGGGCGACCAGGGCGTTGATGTCGATGTCGACAAACTCATGGAAGGCATGCAAGGTGCAATCGCTGGCCAGGAGATTGGAATGACTCAAGAAGAAATTAGAACGGTCATGATGGCGTTTCAAAAAATTGTTCAAAAACAACAGATTGAAAAAATGACCAAGTTGTCAGCCGAAAATATTGCTGAAGGCAAAGCCTACTTGGCAGAGAATGCCAAGAAGGAAGGCGTCAAGACGCTTGAAGGCGGAGTTCAGTATGAGGTGATCGAAGAAGGTTCTGGCGAATCCCCCGTCGGATCGGACAAGGTTCGCATTCATTATCACGGTACGCTGCCCAACGGCACAGTTTTTGATTCGTCAATCAATCCAAGCAACGGTGGTCCGCCTCAGCCAATCGAGTTGGGTGTTGACCAGTTTGTATCTGGATTTTCCACCGCACTCAAAGCGATGAAAAAAGGCTCTCGTTGGAAGGTCGTCATTCCCAGCGATTTGGCTTACGGAAAACGTGCTAAAGGGATGATTGGCCCGGATCAGACTTTGCTCTTTGAACTTCAATTGATCGAAATCTTGAAGTAGTTGCAATCACGTTGTTCGCGGAAACTGGCAGTTTGATAAACTTGTATCGCCATTCAATTTTGAATGGCGATTTTTGTTTGTTTACGTTTGCAAGTCTAAGTAGAACAGATATTCAGAGTAGGGTTCGTGAGAGTCGTTCATGGTTCTGGTTGTCCCGCTTTTGGCCAATCCGGATTTTTCAAAGAATCGGTGGGCTCGGTGAAATCGAGTGTCGGACCAAAGTTCCAAACGTTGGAAGCGGGCTTGCTGAGCCCACTCAATTACGACCTGCATCAATTGATGGCCGTAGGTCGAGCCTCGATGCTCAGGTGCAAGGTACAAGCGTTTTAGATGGCATACTTTGGCGTCTTTAGCATCGGCAATGGAGGCATCCGCCAAGATTGCATTGCAGCCAACCACTTTCTCAGTGCCATCATCTTGGGTAGCAACTAGCACCCAGAAAGCGCCACGGCGATCGAAAAAATTGGCTTGTAAGTCAAGTAAGTCAGACTCCGACCCCTCCAAGCAAATTCTGTCGCCATGTTCGCCTAAGACGGAATCAATTAACGCGACAATGCCGTCCTGGTCTGCTTGGTTCGCTAATCGCAGTATTAAAGCCATCTGTCTATTTTGGTTCAATCGAAGGAATTGAATTCTTGAGAATGTCTAAGCAAAAAAAAGCGACCGAGAATTCTCGATCGCTTTGGAATTTGGTGATCACACAGATTTATGTGCTGAAGGAGTTGCCGCAACCACAAGTTTTCTTGGCATTCGGATTGTGGAACTGGAATCCACGTTGCTCGATGCCTTCGTAGTAATCAACGGTTGTGCCTTCGAGGAACAAAGCACTTTTTCTGTCAACGACAACGGCAACACCATGCTGCTCAGTTTTTAGGTCGTTGGCTTCGTCGAAATCCGATGCGATGTTCAAAGAGTAGTTAAACCCGCTGCAGCCACCGCCAGCGACACCGATCCGCAAAACGGCTTGATCGTCGTATTCGCCTTCTGAGATAAAGCGTTGGACTTCCTTGGCGGCTTTTTCAGTTACCGTAACACTCATGCGGTCTCTTCTCCAAAATGGGTTGGTTCGATATTGGGTGCGATTGTCTCGATTTTTATTACTTGAGTTGCCGGGATCTTAACACCGGCTTTCTTGTATTCGTCATTTTTTGTAACTGGCGATAAATTGTCTAGAGCTTTTACATGCGAAGACGGCCGAATTTGCAAAGGAAATCCGATTTGTCAGGATTTTCAGTTCATTTTTCGTAACTTTTGTACGGTATCGGCAATCTGGCCAACCGCGTTTTCGATTTCGTCCGCTGTATTAAACCTCCCGATTCCCAATCGGATACTTGAGCGAACCTGATCCTCATTCAGGCCCAGTGCCTTCAAGACATGGCTCGGTTCTGGTTCGGACGCCGTGCAGGCACTTCCACTGGACATGGCAACCCCAGAAGCTCCTGTCATAAGTGAGTTTCCATCGATGCCAGGAAACTGACAATTTAAATTGCCGCTCAACCGAGTTGAACTCCCTTGAATCGAATGTCCAGACGGTTCTTCGGGCGGAACCAGTGAGGGGCCGTTAACCGGAATGTCTCCCAGAAGTTCACTCAACCCTAAATGAATTCTATCTCGGAGGTCGCGTTTGTGATCATTTGCACCGCTCTCCAGCTCATCCAAACAGATTTCAATCGCCCTTGCCATTCCAACAATCCCGGACACATTGAGGGTGCCGCTGCGTCGATTGTGTTGCTGTCCGCCGCCATCAATTTGGCTGGACAATCGAATCCGCCGTCCCGATTGTCGAACGTACAGGGCTCCGACCCCTTTGGGGCCGTAAAACTTGTGAGCCGAAAGACTGAGCAAATCGACATCTAGGTCGTTGACATCAACTGGAAGGTTGCCGATGGCTTGAGTTGCATCGGTATGTAAGACAATATCATGATCACGACAAATGGAGGAAATCTTTTTTAGTGGTTGGATCACACCAATTTCATTGTTCGCCAACATAACGGAAGCGAAAAATGTATCGTCGCGAACGGCGTCGGCGAATTGATCTAGGTCAATCAAGCCTGCCTTCAGATCACCGGCTTGTTTGACTGGTAGATAGGTTATCTCAAAGCCTCGCTTTTGAAGTTTCGCCAACGGATCGAGGACGGCTTTATGCTCGGTGGCAACGGTGATGATGTGCCCTGAAGTTCGGCGTCGAAGGCAGTAGCCATAAATCGCGAGGTTGTTGCTTTCCGTCGCCCCACTGGTCATCACCAATTCGCTGTTTTTGCAACCAATAGCATTGCCGATCGTCGCAGTGGCATCCTCGACGAGGTCAGACGCTGACAAGCCAATTTCGTGGGTGATGCTGCCAGCGTTTCCATACAGCGAATCGAATGTTGGCAGCATCGCCTCGACGACTCTAGGATCGACACGGGTGGTTGATTGGTTGTCGAGATAAATCGTCATGGTTGAAACGTACGGTTGCCAACTGGAAATCGCGCGGCGAAACACTGCAGTGAAGAGAACAACTTTCTCAAGCCAACGAAGCCATCGTCAAAACAGCGTTCTTATCCAAACAACGCCTTCAAACAAATTGATGACCATGATTCAAACTCGTCGAGCTGTTCAAGCATTTCGTTGACGGGAACGAAGCCGGCTTCGATGATTTCGTCTTCCCTTGGGCTGACCTTCGGTTCGGCAACGGTAAACAAATGAACCACGCCCAGGTGGACTTTGCCAACTTCCGTTTCGTCATCGTTAATCATTCCAACGCGCTCTTGAGTGAACGTCGTATCGATAGCAATTTCTTCATCAAGCTCTCGTTG
>CAZPTT010000031.1:12330-27429 GCA_964589435.1 uncultured Pirellulaceae bacterium | reverse complement strand
CGTCGGCATCGAGTGTTGAAATATGACCGCCGATGCCAACGCTCTTTTTGCTATGTAGACGCGCCTCACCAGCGCCTTTGCCACGAGTGTATTGAAAAACAGAGATTGCTCCGTCTGCAGCGATGTATTGAAAAATGCAGTACGGAATCAATTGCTTAAAACTGGGGTCTTCTTCCATATCGCCGCGCGGTAAGTACTGGGTGTTCGCAGGATCAAGCAGTGTGATCAGATATTTTTCCGTTTCATTTGAAAATCCCTGAAAGTAACCGCAGGAGCGGAACAGCTCCGTCTTAACAACCATTACCTGTTCAGTCTGCACGGTCGACATGATATTCCTCTAAACTTCTTGTTGGTGAGTCGATTATGTCTGGCGCTGGCTACCAGACGATTTCAAAACGGTTGGGTCTGTGGCATCGAAGATTTTGATCGTTCGAAATTGCCATTGCAGATTGACATTCTAAGGTAGGCGAAGCGTACTTTCGATAGGCGTGTTGAGTTTGTCGATCGCTAAGACTAGGACATCCGGGCAGTTGCGATCGAAAGCACTTGGCAGACTCATAAATTCGATTTTTGTGAAAAAGTCACGCGCATCTACTTGGTAAAGCTTATGAAGACGCGGAGGTTTAATAGGGTATAGAGGTTCAATTTGAATGCCACGAGTAAGTTTCCTGTGGGCTGGAATAGGTTTACAATGGTCGCGAGAAACTCGCCTGCGCGAGACCCGGTTTGCTTGGTTGTTTTCTCGCAACGTTTCCTCGCAACGTTTTCATGTTCAGATGAGAGTCAAAGATGGCTAGTTCGGAATTCCCGGTCGGTATTGACCTTGGCACGACATTCTCGGCCATTGCTTTCTTGGACAATGAAGGTCGGCCAAACACAATCACCAACAGTGAAGGCGAACTGACCACGCCTAGCGTCGTATTTTTCGATCATGACGCCGTTATCGTTGGTACCGAAGCGGCGTTTGCTGGCGAAAGCGATGTGGCACGTTTGGCGCGGGCCGCCAAACGGGATATGGGCGGGACTCAGTATCGCAAGACGATTCTCGATCGACATTTGCCGCCGGAAGTCATCCAGTCGTTCGTGCTGGATCGACTAAAGAAAGACGGCGCGCTCAAGATTGGCGAGTTCACCAAAGCCGTCGTCACGGTGCCAGCCTATTTTAACGAGCCACGCCGCAAGGCGACTCAAGACGCGGGCGAGCTGGCAGGTTTGGAAGTGATTGACATCATCAACGAGCCGACTGCCGCTGCACTTGCGTACGGTGTTCAACGGGGGTTTCTCAATGATAAAGGCGAAGCTCAAGAGCGCGAGCTGATTTTGGTTTACGATTTGGGTGGCGGCACGTTCGATGTCACGCTGATGGAAATTGACAAATCAAATTTCACCGCGATCGGAACGGCGGGTGATGTTTACTTGGGCGGCATCGATTGGGATCAACGAATTTATGATTTTGCCTCGAAAGAGATTCAAGCAAAACATGAAGTTGATTTTGCTTCTGCACCGCAGCTTCGCGAAAAACTAATGAATCAATGTGTCCGGGCCAAGCGGTCTTTGTCGGCCCGAACGGAAACTGTGATACGTCTCGAGCATGAAGGGCAGCGATACAAAGTCGATTTTGACCGCGTGCAATTTGAGGATATCACCAAGGATTTGCTTGAGCGGACTCGCATGACGACGGATCGCTTGCTGCGCGACGCTGATATGAAATGGAGCGACCTGACCAAGCTATTGCTTGTCGGCGGATCGACTCGCATGCCAATGGTGCTTTCCATGTTGGAAAAGGAATCTGGTTTAGTTGTCGATCGATCGCTTTCGCCTGACGAGTGTGTTGCCCATGGCGCGGCGATTTATGCCGGCATTCTGATGAAGCACGGTGTTGGAGCGGGCGAAGGTATTTCGATCAGCAATGTGAATTCCCATGACTTAGGCGTGTTGGGAATCGATCCTAAAACGCGCAAGCCTCGTCGCCGGATCGTCATTCCGCGAAATCAGTCGTTACCGACGACGTCCTCGAAGAAATTTCAAACTTCTAAAGATGGCCAAAGCAAAATTGTCGTTCAGGTGGTCGAGGGTGGGACGGTTCAAGGCCATGGCGCGACGACGATTGGTCGCTGTGCAGTGACCGATTTGCCCGGGGATATCAAGAAGGGAACGGAAGTGATGGTGACGTTCAATTATCTTAGCTCCGGTCGCTTAGAGGTTTTGGCTGAGATTCCTTCGCTAAAGATTTCGGCTGATTCGTCGATCGACCGATCGTCAGGTATGTCGCGTGAACAGGTGGCTAACTGGAAGCAGAAGCTTGCAATGGGTGTCGCTTTCTTGGAAAAAGAACTTCGGGTTGATTCTGATGCGGACGATGCGAAACGAGCCGGAAACCTTGAGCCGAAATTGAAAAAGGTTGTCGTTGAAGAGAAGGATAAAGAACAGTCGATTGCGTTTGAGCCGGTTGAAGATGAGCCAGTTGATTTCGAACCTGTCGTAAGTGAGCCCACGGCCAATCCGCAAGCTAATGCTGAAACGGAAGTCTCGGTGGAAGCAGCGAAGCCGAGCAAAGCAACCAAGAGTGGAGAACCTAAAGGCAACGTGACCGAGACAAAGACCATGCCACGCAAAGCAACCAATGAAAAGAACAACGCGAATACAGCCTTGGAAAAATCCGCTTCGCTGAGTGCTCCGACTATCATGACCGAGGATGAGACGAAGCCGCTGGTTGATTCATTCATTGATCTTGCCATGGAAGAAGGGGCTCCGAAGAAGATTGAGGAATTTGGTGAGGCGTCAGCCATTTTCGCGTTTGGAGACGAAGAGAGTAAAGAAGATGCTGGAGTTTCTATTCTTGACTTCCTGAATGAGAGCGTTGAAAAAACGGCCAGCGCGAGCGGTTCATCGCTGGATGATTTCTTGTCGGAGCTTGATTGAACCGAGCGAATGTGGCGGCTGTTATTTCGAACTGAACAATGCTTATTTCTTGAAGCGAGGTTGTAGTAAGACAATGGGTTCCGAATTTGACCCTTACCGAAAATTGCTGGGAATCAAGAGTCAGGAGCGTCCACCAAATCATTACGATTTGCTTGGCGTCGATCATCTTGAAAATCGAAAAGAGGTGATCGCGGCGGCGTCAATTCAGCGTACCGAGTTGCTGCAAGACATTGCGACCGGCAGTGAGCATGTCGAACTTTCGCAGCGCGTCCTCAATGAAGTTGCCGCTGCCAGACTTTGCTTGCTCGATGCCGAGCAGCGGAAGAAGTACGAATTGGCTTTCAAGAAAGAACTGCCTGGCCTGAACGTGGCGGGGGAGCGACTTTCTAAAATGGATCCAAGCCATCATTCTGCGGAGCCAGCGTCGAGCAAGGCTTCGGTGCAATCTGAATCGAAAGAGTTGAAGCCCAAAAAGTTGAACCCCAAGGAGATAAGCTCGTCTCATCAGCCGCGATCGGATCAATCTACGGCAACCCGCAAGACCGCAAAAGCATCGAGTACCCGCCGTACGCCCGCGAAGAGAACGCAAAGCGAAAACCGCTGGTTGATTCCACTTGCCGCCGGGATTCTTGTTTTCGCGGTGTTGGCGTCCATTGCAATTGCAACGGTCATCATCATGAGCGGTGGCGAATCGACGGCAAACGTTGGAGTTGATCCGGTGAAAAACGTCGCGGGTCAAACTCAAGACTTGGAGTCTAAGTCCACGAAATCCAAGGTTAAGAACAAATCAGATCGACCGGCGAAGAAGTTGGCTGATGAACCGAAGGTCGCGAGTGAGTTGTCGGTTGGGAATTCTTCAAGAAAAAGTGATTCTTCAGGAGAGGGTGAACTGGGAGGTTCGGCCAACGATGGCGTCGATCGGGATCACGGAAATGAAGTGCCCTTGCCCCTGCCCTTGCCCGCCGTCTCGCCGTTGCCAAAAAATGTCTTGGTGAGTTTTGATGCGAGCGAAGGAAACCCCCGTAAGCAAGGGAGAATTCAGTCGCCCCAATCGCAAGGTTGGAAAATGGCAAACCACGATGTTGAAGAATCTCAAGCTGTCATCGAGAAAAACTACTCTCAGCCTGCGTGGAAAACTATCGCGAGTGACAGCGAAAAAGACATCCGTGTTGAGTTCGATCTGTCGAATGCCAATTTTGACAAAATGTGGAATCGAGGTTGGCGGCTGGAAGTCATCGCTCGGGTTGAAAAAGGAACGGGGCTGATTGGCTTGGGATATCCTAGGAACTTTGAGCCGTTTTCCGGTAAGCCGGACAGCCAAGCCTTGTTGATTTACTCCGCTGCTAAAGGTGATTATCAAATTCGTAATGGTTGGCCGGACAAATCGCCCAGTAAAATTAACAACGGTATCAATCGTCGGCGATTTACCAAAGTCGTTCTAGAGTGTGCCGCCAAGTCATATGAAATGAAGATGAAGGTCGCCGTGTTGTCGAGTAAGAGAGATCGAGAAGACGACCTAGCGAACCTCGTTAGGCCCTTCACTGAGGCCAGTCCGTTCGCACGCAAGATCGGTTGGTTGGCTCGCGCACCAAAAAACGACTCCAACGCTGGATCGTCACTTATCGTCCGCAAGATTCAGCTCTCCATCTTGGAAACTGAGTAGGTTGAGGAAGAGAAATTCTCTGCCGGCAATCGGAAGTCCTCAGCAAACGGTTTTGAAATTCTTGCTTAGTTCTTTTTAACGAGCAACTTTCCGAGTTCCGCGAAATCGACCTCGTAATTCGCGACCCGGGCTGCGTGCATCCCAGCAGCTTGAGCAGCCAGACACTCGGTTAAGCTTTCGCCGACAAATATTGTTTGCCACGGCGAATGATTAGCATGTTGGACGGCCATCAAGAAGATTCCTAGCTCCGGTTTTGCGACACCCACTTCAGACGAAAGAAAGACGAGATCTTCATTGAAATCGGCGAAGTCAAAATTCGCGGGAAGAAGTTCTGCCAATTCATCGCGTGTTAGTTCGCCAGTGTTCGAAATTAGTCCGACAGCGATCCCATGTTGTTTTAAGTTGGTGATCAACTGCTGCGAACCTGGAAGCCATTCCTTCTTGGCAACTAACGTGTTCCCAATGTCAAAAAAAACCGCATGCGTCATGGCACAAACTTCCAAGATAAAAATTCGATCGATGAATTCACAAGCCAACCGGCGATCTAAACACTGATCAGGTCTTTTTGATATCGCTCGCTCGCAGATTCAATCGTAGCAAAATGGATGTCGACGATGTCATCGAGATCAGGAGCGTATCCACCAGCCATCGCGAACGCGACCGGGATTTCCATGTTGCGGCAAAAATTGAACACGATTTCATCACGTGTTTGCAGGCCTGATTTTGACAAACTCAGTCGCCCCAGCCGATCTCCGGAGAACGGATCGGCTCCCGCTAAGTAAAAAACCAACTGCGGGTCAAAACGATCGAATATCGAATTCAACGAAGAATTGAGAGCATCGAGATATTCATTGTCACCGGTGTTGGGAGGAAGTGCGATATCGAGATCGCCATTGGTTTTTTTGAAAGGATAGTTTTCGTGACAATGCATCGAAAACGTGAAAATGGTTTGATCGGTCTGACAGATGGATGCCGTACCGTTGCCTTGATGAACATCGCAATCGAGAACAAGGGCATTGGATATCAACCCATTGGCTTGCATTACCTTGGCCGCGACACAAACATCGTTGAACACACAATAGCCTTGACCACTGTCTGCGAAAGAATGATGGGTGCCTCCAGCAAGGTTGCCAGCGATGCCTTGATCAATTGCTGCGCGAGCCGCCGCAATGCTGGCCCCGGTCGAGCGGCGCGAGCGTTCCACCATTTCCAGAGACCACGGAAACCCGATTCGGCGTTGCTGTAGAGCGGAAAGCTGTCCCGTTTTTATCGACTCCAAATAGTCCACGGTGTGCACCAGCTTTAACTCTTCGTCCGTGGCCGCCGGGGGGAGAAGCAACTGGCAGTAGTTGCCCACTTCGCTGCTCAGGATCCGTTCTCGCAAAAGTGTATACTTGGCCATCGGAAAACGATGGCGATCTGGCAACGGAAGTTCAAACGTATCGGAATAGAAAAGCTTCAAAGTTTTTCCTGGTTTTACGTTCAGCCGAGGAGTGTTTGTTTTTCGATGAAAGGTTGTGGCCTAGCAGGATACTCGAAGGCAAATTTTTAGGATTGAGCTGTGCGTCAAACTAAAAAGACTGATCCTCAGGTCTTGCTTGGACGAGCATGCCCTTGCAAGCGAGGGCATGGCTCCTATGGAGCAATCGTTGGCTCAGTTGGCCCAGCATTGCGAGTCACTAGTTCGAATGAAGAACGCTTTGCTGGACTTGCTTTAACAACGCGTCGGCCTGATTGCGGCTGGCGTCGATCGTCACCTCCGCCGAAGAATTCTCGGTTTCCCACACGACGACTTTGGTACAACGCAAGTCATAGCCTTTGATGGATTCGATCAGACCGGGTGCGATTTCATTCAGCAGGTATCGTGCCATGTTCTCTGCGGTCGGGTTGTACGGCATCAAATAGATTCGATTGGGTTTGACTTGCCGCATGGCATCAATCGCATTTTCGTCTTTGTCCCAGAGAATGAAGCCGTGATCCCAGTTCTCATCGATCCAGCCTTTGAATAACCGGTTCAGCACACTGAAGTCAACAACGCGGCCCAGCTCGTCGATTTCGTTTCCACTAACGTAGAATTCGACTAAGTAATTGTGGCCATGCAAGTTCGCGCATTTGCCTTCATGATTGAGAAGTCGGTGTCCCGCGCAAAATTGGACTTTGCGCATGATGGTAATACTCATTTGACGTCGCCTATGAATTTTCGCTGCCTGATTCTTGATTCAAACCAGGCATTGATCACTTAATCTTGATGGGGTGATAGTTTGGGGTTGTTACGATGACGATCAAAGTCTCGTTTCGTTTTCTTGACAATATTGTCTTTGAAAGCGCTCGTTAAATCGACACCTGTTTGGTTAGCCAGGCAAAGTAAAACGAATAAAACGTCGGCCATTTCGTCTGCCAACGAACCTTTCTGATCCGAATCTTTAAAACTCTGATCGCCGTAAGTTCGGGACAGAATCCTAGACAATTCACCGACTTCCTCGACCAACTGAGCCAGATTGGTCAACTCCGAAAAATAGTTGACCCCAATCTCTTTAATCCACTGGTCAACTGTTTCCTGAGCCTCGTGAAAGGCAACAGGTTCGTTTCGAGATTTTGGTTGAATATCGAGCTTCATGAAACATCCGGTTGTTGACTGCGGCAATGCCAACTGCAAACTCAGGAATCAAGTGAAAGGGCATCAAGTGAAAGGGCCAGCCACAAAGGCGATCTCATTCACAACTCTCGTTAACGGGACTTGCGATCTGACAGGTTTTCTGGTCACTTCAAAAGGTCTCGAATCACTCGCGAATTTTGGCAAACCAAATTTTAAATCAACCGGTCAGCAATGAAATGCCCAATTTGAATATTGTTACCTGCTATCCGCTTTCGGATAGCCAAGCTGCGCAGATTCAAGCGGCCGCGGGCGAGGAATATCAGCTAATTGTTTCCAGTCAGGAGAAGATCGGGGAAGACATATTCTTGGCCGACATTTTCTGCGGCCATGCGAAAGTCCCGGTTGACTGGCCAGCGGTTGTGGAGCGAGGGCGGCTAAAGTGGATCCAGTCATCGGCGGCGGGCCTCGATCATTGCCTGACGCCCGCTGTGATCGAATCGGATATTCTTGTAAGCGGTTGCTCAGGGTTGTTCGCGAATCAAGTCGCGGAACAGATGATGGCCCTGTTGATGGGCTTGATACGCCGGATGCCGGTTTTCTATCGGGCTCAACAAAAGAAAGAATACATCCGCCGACCGACGGATGATCTGTTTGGCAAAACTGTGGGAATTGCCGGGTTGGGCGGGAATGGCCAGCGGATCGCGAAGGTATTACGTCCAATGGCCGGACGAATTATCGCGACGGACTTGTTTCATGAACATTGTCAAAGTCTCGTAGGCGATTACGCAACGGGCGGCTTGGTCGATGAAGTGCTGCCAGCTGATGAACTCGAGGCTTTTCTGCCCCAAGCCGACATCGTGATCGTGACGCTTCCTTTGACCGAAGGAAATGAGAACCGAATCGGCGCGGAACAATTCCGGCTTTTCAAATCCGGAGCCTACTTGGTGAATGTTGGGCGAGGTTGTGTCGTCGAAACCAAGAGTCTTGTTGAAAGTTTAAAATTAGGTCGGCTCGGTGGCGTCGGAATCGACGTGGTTGAACCTGAACCGCTGCCGACCGATTCGCCGTTGTGGGAAATGGACAACGTGATTATTTCGCCCCATGTCGGTGCTCAGTCGGCGAGGCGTTTGCCCGCCACTGCCAATCTTTTTTGCGAGAATCTCAAACGTTTTGCCGCAAGTAAGAGCCTCAAGAACCAAGTTGATAAAAAGCTCGGTTTTCCACGCCCCGAACACCGAATTGAATTCTAAACTTCAATGTTGAAATCGGCCGACTTCTTGCAGGATATCGCCGGTTGAAAATGGCCGTCGGCTCAATCATGCATTTCCTACCTAGATGATGTAGACCGATTTGACCGATCAAACATAAGATAGGCATCTTCGGAAACTTCGTTGGCCCATTGAACCCTTTTGGAATTGAGACTGGAACTCGTTGTGAGCTTTGACGGCAAGACACTTATGTCAACTGATGGCGACGACATGTTACCAACCGTAACTCGGGATGGTGAGATGTTTGAAAACCAATGCGTTGAATTGGTTGAACGCTATCAAGAAATTCTTGATGAGAAGCGGCACAGTTGGACCACCCATCTGCGGCTGATGAAGCGGTTGGGTGCGGGCGGGCAAGGCGTCGTGTATTTAACGGAGCGTCGTGGATCGGATAGTTTTACGCTGCCAGTGGCACTGAAAGTTTTCTCGCCAGAGCGTTACGCGTCGCCAAGCCATTATGATTCGGAGATGGCTCGGATGGGACGAGTGGCTGCCAAAGTCGCTCGTATTCAACATGAGAATCTGTTGGTCGTTGAGAATTTTCTTGACCGCGACCGGATTCGAATGATGGTCATGGAATGGGTCGAGGGTTTTGACCTACGACGTTTGCTGACGCCCAAGATGTTTGGCGTTATCGAAGAGCGATTCAGTGAGAAGCGTTGGAATCATATAAACGAGGTCATTGTAACGGCTGGCCCCGAGCAGCCTCGTTTCAAAGCCGGTGTGGCTGTGGCGATCGTGCGGGATTGTCTTGATGCGTTGGCGGCCATGCACCGTGAGGGAATTGTGCATGGCGATATCAAGCCCGGTAACATCATGCTTAAGCGAAGTGGTCATTCAAAGATCATTGATATTGGTTCGGCCTTTGATATGGCGGATCCGCCGCAGCGAAAAGCTTGCACTCCAACCTACGCGGCAATCGAAGTGCTTGAAGGTACCGCAAACAATCCGCTTAGCGATTTAGCCAGTTTGGGATACGTGACAATTGAGTTGCTGGCAGGCAAACCCGTGTTTGGCGGGATCAATGACTTGACTGAGTTGTTGGAAGCTAAAAGAACTTTGGTTGATCGATTGCCAGAAATTATGCCCGAAGAGGTCGCCTGCAATGATTTGCTGATGGATTTTTGCCGTGGCATGATCGAGCCTGATCCAAGTAAGCGTTTTGGTAGTGCTGAAGAGGCTGGCTTGGTTGAAAAAGGAGCGGCTGCGTTCCATCGCCAATTGGTCAAAAACGATATGGCAAGCGAATATGAAAATGATATTCGTATTTGGATCGACGAGTTGCTGGAACTAGCGGTCGACAATCCTGAGTTTGGTGCTCCGGACGAAGGTTAAAGCTGTTGAAGCTAAGGCACTTGTGCTTGGGCTCTACTCCAATCCATTTCAAGCAAAGCATTTGGATTTCGAGAAGTAGCATGAATCATAATGCAGTCTGCATTCTCCGCTTGATTCACGCAAGCGAGAGACATGGCACCCTGCCGGCAAGCAAGATTCTCACTTTCGGAAGCAAAAGGCTGAAACGCCTTCAATCGTGCAGTTCGGTCGTTTAACAATCGATTCATGCGGCGCAGTTTCAGCCTCATGAAAAATGATGGGTCTAAGGCTACGCCCAGTCGAAACCAGTCGTCTGCTTCAAGCGATCTTCAAAATTTCCGAGTAGTCCTCCAATCACGTCCCATTTATGGGCTCGCCGGACTTCAATATCGCCCTGCTGATTGATACGGACAATCGAATCATTCTTGACTCCCGCACCCGAGAGATCGGCAGTATGCAGTTCACCGTCGTTGATTACCTCTTCTAACGAGGCACCCGTCATCTCGATGAATTTCATTTGATTCTTTTCGGCCATTAAGCGATCCCCAACATGGATTTAATTGTTCATGGTAACAACGATGGCGAAAGAAATTAAGTATCCATTTTTCGCATTGCTGTTTAAAGTTTGTCTCAGCTAGTGAAAATGGAAGTGTGGCCGAACCGTTCATTGTTCGTTCGATTAAGTTACTACCTTGGCAAAATTCTACCGTCGACCACATCATCTGAATCGGAGTGGGTATCACGAATACCCTCAAGTACCGAACTGAGATGCTTCGGGAGGCTGGATTGGATTTGCTCAAGAGCAAGGCTAAGTTTCTCAATCTGTTCGTCTTTTCTGGCGACGGAATCTTCAATCCAACTGACAATGTCGGTTTCGCTAATCTCCAATTCGTTCCGGATTTGAGTCAAGGATGCCGTGCCGGAAAGAAGCCGTTCCACGGATGCGTCGCGAAACTTTTGAGAAAACCGGTTGGCACGCTTGTCTTGCATGACCAGCGATCTATCCGATTTGAGATAGTTCCCGATCGACTCGCTGCTGCCGTCCTCGACGGATCCGGACAGCTCGGTCAGCGGCGGGCTATCGTATTCCGAACGTGAACGAGTCTTGTGAAAGGTCGGAGCGCTGCGGCGAATCGGTTTGAGGTAATACGTTTTTCTTTCGCATTGAAAGCAATACCAAGGGCCGATTCGGAAAACTAACAACGCACCCAACGTCACAATGTCGAGCAAGACGAAGCCGAGGAGTCTGGGCTTGCGCGCATGCTCTACATTCTGCATACACATTGGGCAAAACCCTGGACACTCAACTCGGCTGGACATGGCTTGGAGATTCCTAGACCTGGAAGACAATCTCAATTCTAATGTTGAACTTGATGCTAATCCAGATTCCGCACGTTGGTTCCTGCGTTTTTCACGAGTCCGCCAATGAATTTAGGCAGATTCTACGGTTTGCGGTGGCTTAATTTGCCAAGGAATGGAGAATTGGCACCGTTAATTTGTGGCCAGAAGATTAGGGCCAAAAAAGCGATCAGGATTTTTGTTATTCGTTTTGGTCGACTGCTCGAGATGTCTAACCAACCCGCGAACCAGCCTGATGCAAAAAATTGATGTCACGGAATTCGACGCCAACGAACGGCTGGATTCATTTCTGGTCAAGCACTTCAGCGGATTCAGCCGAGTTAAATTGCAGCGCGCGATTGCTGCCAAGCAAGTTCTTGTCGATGGAAAGCCAGCGAAGTCTTCCACTAGGCTGAAGATGCTCCAGGTGGTCAGCGTCGAAATTCTCAAGCAAGAGCCAGAGGCAGCGATTCCGGAAAAGATGGATCTCGACATCCTGTTCGAAGACGACCATTTCGTCGCCATCAACAAACCGCCTGCCATGGTTGTGCATCCGGCGAAAGGTCATTGGGCGGGAACGCTAACATCCGGGTTGGCGTATCATTTCAAAGAACTCAGTTCCGTCGGTGGTCCGACTCGGCCAGGAATTGTGCATCGGCTGGATCGAGATACCAGTGGTGTGATTTTAGTTGCTAAAACGGATGCTGCTCACGTGGCATTAGCATCTCAGTTTGAAAAACGAACCATCGAAAAGGAATATTTCGCGATTGTCACACCAGCTCCTGACCGCGATCGCGACGTGATCGATAAACCCATTGGAGCCCACCCTTACCAGCGTGAGAAAAAGGCGATCCGAGAAGGCCACCAAACAAGTAAAGCCGCCACGAGCTTTTATGAAGTCATCGAAAGGTTTCGCGGATTTGCAACGGTTCGAGTGAAACCGAAGACAGGCCGGACTCATCAGATTCGCGTCCACCTCGCCCACATCGGTTGCCCGGTTCTTTGCGACTCGCTCTACAGTGGCCGGGCTCGCTTGACGTTGAACGACCTGACGCGCAATGAAGCCGATGAGGAAATGCTCTTGCAACGGCAGGCGTTGCACGCCCACCGAATTAGGTTTGCACATCCAGCGACCGGTGAACCAACTGAAATCGTGGCGGAGATTGCGGCGGACATAATAAAAGCGGTTGGTGCTATCGAAAAACACCGACCGCCAAATTGAAGTCAAGCAACGAGTGTCTCGTTAGAATAGAAACCATTGGTGCTTGCGTGAGCATGCCCACGCAAGCCAGGGTAAGGCACCAATGAAATCGTCGATGCAACATGGACGAATGACTACTCGGCCATCTTCAAACTTTCAATCATCTTTTTGAAAGCTTTCGCGTTCTTGTCGACAGTTGCTTTGGGGCCATAGAACTTTACGAAGTATTTCCCGTTGGCATCAGTTTCGATGATCGCGGCCAACATTCGGTAGTTGGTTCGTTCGACTTTCTTACCGGACATTGGGCCTCCAACGGAGTCGAGGAATGTTCCAGTGATGTCAACCATATGCACAGTTTGATCAGCGATCTTCTTTTCCTCAACTTTGGTTTTGTCGGAAGTGTCGCTACCGTTGGGTTGAGTGAATTGGCCTTTCCAACGGTTGATGTTGGCATCAATGTCGCCGCCAGCTCCCATAATAGTAAGGCGGCCATTGTTCTCGTCGTCACCAACTTTCGGGATTTGAAGTTCCGACTCCAACATGCGGCTACGAGGCGTGACAGGTTTCCACTTTCCACTGGCGGTGAATTGAATGTTGCCCCCGGCAACCACGACCTTGATGGGTTCCGGTGCAGCTTTTTCTGTCGTTTCTCCGGCTGGCTTTTTCTCTTCTTGTTTCTCGGCTGATTTTGTCTTTTCTTGGGTCTCGGTCGCTTGTCCGAGAAGCGGTGAAGCGCCGCTCGCTACGATGAAAGCCAGTGCACACAACCAAGCTGTAATGTTTGAATGAGTTGTATTTGAATGAATTGTCAGATTCTTCATAGTTTTATCCTGTGGGAACGAGTCGTTCGTAGCGTTAGTTTTCGATGGTCAGTGAGTCAAAATTCGCCGGCGTTTGAGTCGAAATCGTTGAAGAACAAAGGCGTCCGTCAACCAGCCATAAGTTCGATCAAAAAATAGACGAGAACTCCAATTGTCAACAATCCGGCGGCGATGGCAATGATGCCAAGGATTCGCATCTGCCGCCGTTTTCGCTGAAACGATGAATGCGGATTAAGCTCATCTGGAATTAGATAGTTGGCGTCACGAAAAGCTTGGTTGGAAGTATTGTCCGCCAGCGCGACGAGCGGTGGGAAAACCTTTTCAGCTGGCTGCCAGTCTTCCCAATCCTCTCGCCAGACAATGCAACCGATCGTCACATCACCTGAGTCCAAATACTGCTGCATCACTTTACCTTTGAGCGGTCCTTTTTCGCCCAATGTCTTGCTGCGAAAGTACCAGACTTTTCGTGGAGCCTCCGCAATTGGATCGACTTTGCCCATCGTTGAAGGTGGCAACGGCTTCTCAAGCAGAAACGAATCGCCGGTATCCTTGTCAGCGAATTTAGATTTCTTGGTTCCAAGTGAAGGGGGCGAGAAAGGTACGCTGAACTCTTCGACCGGTTCGGAATCCAGTTTGATCGACGCACTCAGTCCAGCTTCCGCGATTTGATGATCGACGTCAAAAATAGAAACTGAATTCTCGTCTCGATTTTGCGGCGCAGCTGATTGCGGTTTCGTTGTTGGAGTCTTGGTTGCCTGGATGTTTGTTCCCTGGATCTTTGTGTTAGCTGGCAGCGCGGGAACCGTTATCGAAGCCTGACAAGCAGGACACTGGCCGACCTGCCCTGCTTGGGTTGGCTTAATGTTGAGAGGTTTGTTGCAATGGCTGCAGTTAAAACGGATTCCCATGGCACCAAGAATTAAAGTAGTTTCAAATTTCCCGCGGCAGCGATTATAAATTGGCAAGCATCGGCGACTAAGAGTTTTGATTGCCGTGAAACGTTCGTTCAGGAACGCCTCTTCCGCATCCAACGATTGTAAAACGCTCTGCAGAAGTAAGCAAAGGCTTTGCTTCATCGCATCCGAGACTTGGACGATCTCAGTCGACTTTCATGACTTTTTCGATAATCTTATTATCGAAATAGTTGATCGCCATCGCGGCATCGATCACAAGTTGTTGGGCATTGATGCCGGAAGACCGAGGGCTGAGCAAGAAGCAGGCCGCGTTGGCAACTTCCTGCGTCGAAACGGCTTGACCTCGCGGGATTACTTGCTCGGCGAACAAATAGGCGTCGACGTAACCGGGAATTCCGGCTGAAGCCGACGTCTTGAGCAGCCCCGGAGCGACCGCGTTGAATCGTATGTTCGAGAACTTACTAAAGCTTTTGGCTAAAAATGCAAGCGAGCTATCGAGCGCGGCTTTGACGGGCGCCATGAAGCCATAGTTCTCGCTGGCCATCGTCGTCGTTGAAATCGAAATCGTGATGACCGAAGCGTTCTCAGTAAGCAATTCTTTAAAAGCATTGCAGACAGCGATGAATGAGTAGCAGGAAATGTCGATCGTTCGCAAGAACTGCTGTTTGCCTGTTTCGTGAAACGGCTTGATGCCAGATTCATCGTAAGCCGCGAACGCGATCGAATGTACAAGCCCGTCAATCTTAGGATGCTCGGCAGCGATTTGGTCGCGAACGGAATCGATTTGCTCTTCGAATTCGACGTCGCAAATGTAAACCCTTCGTTCGCCCATGAGTTTGGTTAGCGACGTTTTGCGAGCTTCGCTTCTGACAACGTAGGCCACCGTTGCGCCGTGATCTTCAAGTGTTTTGCCGATATGCCAGGCAACGCTCTTCTTGTTGGCCACGCCGAATACGACGATCGTTTTACCGCTTAGTTGGAGGAAGTCCATTGTCTGTTCCGAGGATGTTCGAGCTTTGGTCGCGGCATGCATGAAACCGCCGAGCGCTTTTGACTGAAGGG
>CAZPTT010000031.1:9483-12230 GCA_964589435.1 uncultured Pirellulaceae bacterium | reverse complement strand
GCTTTTGACTGAAGGGCTTTTGACTGAAGGGCTTTTGACTGAAGGGCTTTCGGCTAAGTTCCAGACTCATGCTTCATTGAGGTTTGGCAACGCTACAGGCGAATGAAAGCCGAGCCGCCGTTTTGCCATCGACTTTGACTTGCCCTGTCAAAAAATACGCGTTGGAAACGACTTCATCCAATTTTACAGTGATGTCGATCGAGTCGCCCGGCCGCACCATGGTTTTAAATTTGACATCGTTCATCCGTGTCAAAACGGGAACTCCATCGTCGGCGGAGACCAATTTTGAAAGCAGGATCGCACCTGTTTGCGCGGCGCACTCACAGAGAATGACGCCCGGAACCAGGGGGTGCTCGGGATAGTGGCCTTGGAAAAAATACTCGTCCTCGCGAAACGTTTTCCGACAAGCGATTGAATTCTCGTCTAGCGAAACTATTTCATCGACCAACAACATCGGCGGTCGGTGCGGAATGGCAGCTTTGATTTGTTCTAAGCTGGCGTGTGCGGTTTCCATCGTTTTTCGTCCAGGGAGATTTTTTGTTGGAACAGGTTTGGGAAAAGTGTTGAAGATCGCTACTCAAGATTCGCTTCACAAAATCAACCGGTTGAAACTGGCGAGTTGGACGACATGTCCGAGACGTAATTGATCACGTCGTTTGCGACGATGACGCCGTAGTTGATCGTGCCCAACCAGCCTGACATGATGATGCCACAGCTTCCGGCATGGTAAAGCCCCGGGATTTGTTCGGGCAACGTGCGACTGACGGCCAAGCCTTCGAATTTGGTTCCGAAACTCGCACCATGCAAGTGTTTGGTGTAATGTTCGAAAGTGACAGGCGTTGCCGCTTCGGCGTGGACGATGCGCTCGCGACAGTTCGGCACGTATTTCTCTAACGCCTCAAAAGTCGTCTCAACCAAATCGGCTTTGCTGGCGTCGTATTGTTCTTTGTCCATTCCGACCCAATCGTCGTAGTTAGCGTTGGTACTGGAAACGATCAGGGTACGGCCTTTCCCATCGGGCCGCGTGTCTGGGTAGTAAAACGAGAACGTTCGACTGGTGATGTCTCGATTGAGCAACAGGTCTGTTTGGAATCGTTCGGCCGTGCTGGAGAATAGCAGATCGCCTGTTTCACGCGGTACGGTATCGCCGTCTTTCATGGCCATGTAGACCTGCGTACTCGAATTGTTCAAGCGGACAGCTTGAGCATCGTCGATGAATCCTTGGTCAAATTTCTCTTCGCCGACCAAATTGAAGATCGTCGATCGCAGATTGGAATTCGAGACGACGGTTTTCGTCTTGATAGTTTTTCCGTTGACGACGACCGATTCAATGCCTTTGGCTCCGACATTGATCTTTTCGACCGTGCTGTTGATCCGAACGTCAACATTGTTTTCCTTCATCACCTTTTCCATTGACTTGATGAGCTTGTCGGTGCCGCCTTGGAAAACAAAAACGCCTTTGGACATGAAGTTCGAAAATACGATGCCGTAGGTTAGCGCTGGGTCTTCGAGAGTTGAACCATTGGCGTAGGTGATGGGCTCCATTAGCAACCGAACGACATCTTCTCGTCCGGGAAAGTACTGATTGAATAGCTCCGCTGTTGTTTTGGATTGGTCATCATAAAAATTCATGCTGCGGGCAGCGTCAAAGAATTCGTTGACCTTTTGTTCTTCGATGCCAAAATCGCTGGTCAATAATTTTGTGAAGTCTTGACGATTGAACGTCGTCGTCAGCGAGAACATCGGATTGTCAAATCGCACGCCTTCCAGTTGCACGATCGAGTCGGCGATTTCTTTGGACCAATAACGCCGGCAGCTTTTTACCATTCCATAGGGAAAGCCATGTAATGAGATATCAAAGATGTGCCCGCCGGGGCGTTTAAACCAAGTCGCCAAGCCACCAAGCTTGTAATGCTGTTCAAGCAAAAGGACTTTCATGCCGTCACGAGCGAGTATGTTGGCAGCCGTTAAGCCGCCCAGCCCGCTGCCAATGACAACGACATCGTAAGAATCGGCGGTACCTTTGAGGAAATCTTTTGGCATGAATGTCTGAGTTGGGCTTAACTAAATTTGGGTTGAAGGAAGCTTGGGTTGAACGAAATTTTGGCTCAAATGGATTGATGGTTTTCAATGAACCAAATTGATGTGAGTAGGTGTTTTAGTCGACGTAAAAAAAATCTTCGAACTTCGTTTTGATCCCGCAGAATACGGCATTTATTAACAAAACTCAACGGTCGCTCATAAAGCGTCGTGTTTCAACCAAAAAGAAGTTCATTCGATCGTTCCCGAATCCAAAGTCAGCCAGCAAATCAACGTAACGACAACGATTCCGATCAAGTTGAGAATGAAGCCTTCGCGAGCCATCTCGCGCACGGTTAACTTTTGCGAGCCGAAGACGATCGCGTTGGGGGGCGTCGCGACTGGTAACATGAATGCAAAACTGGCACTGATGGTGGCCGGGATCATAAAGATTTTGGGCTCGATGGCTGCTGCGATGGCGGCTGTCGCTAGAATTGGCATCAGCAAAGTCGTCGTGGCGGTGTTGCTGGTGACTTCCGTCAAGAACGTCACGCTTAAGCAAATCGCTGCGATCAAAATCAGCGTTGGCAATTGGCCGAGGTTAGCCAATTCGCCACCGATGAATTGGCTGAGACCAGACGACTTGAACGCCGCCGCCAAAGCTAATCCACCAGCGAACAGGATGAGAACGCCCCAAGGAATTCGTTCGGCTGTCTTCCAGTCGAGTA
>CAZPTT010000031.1:0-9383 GCA_964589435.1 uncultured Pirellulaceae bacterium | reverse complement strand
GTTCGCCTTTATGTTCGCCTTTATGTTCTCCTTTAAGTTCGCCGCTGGGGATCACAAATAAAGCCAACGCGCCGAGTAATGCAATGGAAGCGTCGTTGGCAAACTCCATCGGAAATCCCAATTCGCTGACCAGTCCTGACCAGCCGCCCCAAGGTTGCTTTCGAGTGATCCAAAAGCATGCTGTGACAGCGAACACGGACAAGGTTCGGACTTCGGCGGGACGCCACTTTCCGACTTCAGGCAAACGGATGGATTCAATTTTTCCCAAGCCTCGAGTCAGCCAAATTCCGACGATTGGAAGCATGACCAACACGACTGGCATTCCCAAATACATCCAGTCAATAAAACCCAATTCCACGCCGGCACTGTCTTTGTAGACCGCCATGAAAACGAGGTTGGGCGGAGTTCCGATTGGTGTGCCGACGCCGCCGACACTGGCCGCATAGGCGATCCCGAGTAACAAGCCGATTTGCAAACGAACGTTTTGGGTTTGCGAAACGATCGCCATTGCAATTGGCAGCAACATCAATGTTGTCGCGGCGTTGGATATCCACATGCTCAAAAAAGCTGATGCAGCCATGAAGCCGAATACCAACCGTCGGCCGCTCGTTCCTCCAAATAAGTTCACCATCCCCAACGCGATCCGGCGGTGGGCGCCACTTCGTTCCATGGCGGCAGACAGCATAAAGCCCCCCAGCATCAAGAGAATAAGCTTGTTGCCGTAGGCTTCCGCGACCTCTTTTGAATTCAGAACACCAACCAGCGGAAACAGCGCCAGCGGAATCAACGAGGTAGCGGCAATTGGGATGGGTTCGGTAATCCACCAACACGCGACCAACAGCGTTATGCCCGCCGTCCAAGAAATGTCGGAACTAAAGCCGCTTGCCCACAAACTAACTCCTGCGATGACCGCCACGCACGGGCAGAAAATCAGCATGAAGTTTTTCATGGTTGGCCTGTTAAAGTCTGGTTGTCGTGTGAAAGTGATCCGCTCAAGTTTTAATTTGACGGACAGAAACGATATTTGCAATCGAGGCGAGCATGCGACGTTTGCGGGAATGCTTCCTTTGCGCGTCGAGCGCAAGTTTAAGCGGTTCGTGATATGCTGATCCAATGACAGATAATAAACGAACTGCCAATCTGCAAACTGCAAACCTACGAGCAGAGAATCCATATCGGTTGAACGAAGCCTCGATCAAAGAACCCCCGAAAACTTTGCGTGAGAGCCTGCGTTTTTTGGGGCCCGGGTTCATTCTTTCAGCATCGATTGTTGGTTCTGGCGAATTGATTGCGACCACGATCGTGGGAGCCAAGGCTGGCTTTGTGCTTTTATGGTTCATCATTTTTAGCTGCATCATCAAAGTGGTGGTTCAGCTTGAGTTTGGCAAGCATGCGATCAGTTCGGGCGAAACGACGATGACCGCGCTAAATTCTTTGCCCGGGCCAAAACTTGGCTCCGCCAACTGGTCGATTTGGACGTGGCTGATCCTCATGCTGACAAAAACGCTGCAAGTCGGCGGGATCGTCGGCGGGGTGGTACTGGGGCTGGAACAGTTGGTGCCTTGGTTAGCAACCACAAACGTTTTATCAAGCGAATCCGTGACGATTCCGGTTCGGTATGTTTCTGTGTTTGTTGTCGCGGCGTCCGTGTCGATCCTGGTCTATCGAGGTTACTACGCCCTGCTTGAAAAAGCATCCTTGGTCATGATCGGGCTGTTTACACTCTTCACGATTGCGTCGTTGGTGGCGCTGCAGACGACCGGGATGGCCGTGACGTCGAGTGAATTGATGACAGGAGTGATCCCGAACATTCCAACCGACAAGGCGATTTTGATTGTCGCACTTGGAGCGTTTGGAATCACCGGTGTCGGGGGGGATGAGATCATGGCCTACAACTATTGGTTGATCGAAAAAGGTTACGCTTCTTACACAGGCCCAAAAAACGATTCGGTTGACTGGGAGCGACGAGCCAAAGGTTGGATTCGCGTGATGTATTGGGATGCGATCCTGGCGATGATTTGTTACACCGCAGTGACGGCGATGTTTTATTTGTTGGGTGCGGCGGTCTTGCATCGCAACGGTACTGTTCCTGCCAGCGATCAACTGATTTCCACTCTCGGAACGATGTACACCGAAGCCCTCGGCGGCTGGGCCAAGACCACGTTCGTCATCGGAGCGGTGGTTGTGCTCTATTCAACTCTGTTCGCTGCTTTGGCGGCTTGGACGCGATTGTTTTCAGATGCCTTCGGCCAAATTGGATTGTTCAATTTTCAAGATTCAAAGGCTCGTCGGTCAGCGATTGGTATTTTCGCGTGGGTCTTTCCCTTCGTCTGGGGGGCACTTTATCTTTGCTTCAAAGCTCCTGCTTGGATGGTGATCATTGGCGGAATCACAACAGTCGTAATTTTGGTCATCGTCGTTTACGCAGCGCTCTATTTTCGCTACAGGCGTCTGGATAAACGCCTGCTTTCGACGACCGTTTACGATATCGCGTTGTGGACGAGTGCGATTGCCATTCTGTCGGTCGCGCTCAAGGGCGCGTGGGAAGTAGCGCTGAAGGTTTCCAATTGAACGAGATTGCCGCGCTACGAACACTAAGATTCTAAGTGCAGATTCTTGGTGCAGTATTTCACCGAGCAGGGTTTTTCCAAAATGACTCAATGCCTTGCGTGGTTGAGCGTGATCGCAACTACCGCACACGGTACATGACCAAGAAGAGAATGGTTGTGATTGGTCTGACTTGAAAGGTAATTCTGATTGTTAATCTAGAATCCTTATGAAAAGGCTTGGTGCCTCGCAAATTCGTGATTTTTTCAACACATCGAACCGAACGATCTGAATAGGTTCTGCTTCGAGACGACGAATCGTTTCATTGATTCGGGGAATCGCTGTGTTTCGCTACCGGATGTGGGCGGCAATTCACAAGACCGCCAATTTCTGCAACGAGAACTGGGCAGAATCAGCCGATCGGAGCCATCCATTTGTGGTACCAAAAGCCCCGTTTTCTCGTCCATTTTGCACGAAAAAGACGGTCACGATATTTTTTACACGCCAATACGGTGCTACAATTGCGGAAGATCCGTTGTATTCGTTAGAACGAAAGGTGTCGTTGTGTCTACTTTCCCCATGACCAAGAAGAACAAAGGTTTCACGCTCGTCGAACTTTTGGTGGTAATTGCTGTCATTGGAATTCTGATCGGGATGCTGTTGCCAGCCGTTCAGCAAGTGCGTGAGGCTGCTCGTCGAACGGACTGCATGAACAAGTTGCGTCAAATTGGACTAGCGACTTTGAGTTTCGAATCGGCACACGGAGCCTTCCCTCCAGGCCGACTCTTTCCGGCCAAGGATGCTTCGGCTCCTTACGATGTTGGTAGAGATGAGCCATCGTGGTTCGTGCGGATTCTCCCGTTCTTGGATCAGGGCGTGTTTTACGATAAGTGGGATTTGAATCGTTCTTACAGCGGCCACTCTCCCACAACCAAGTCTCAAGCGCTTTCATCTTTTATCTGTCCAAGTCGCCGCTCAATCGACGACGCTAACACGCCTGATGGATACGAAGACATCGAGTTTCGTGCCCCTTGTGGCTGTGGAGGAATCTTCTCAATCTTTGTGGTCGGCGGTGCGACTGGCGACTACGCAGGGAACCATGGGGACTTGTCGCCGGGTTCTAATGGAGCGGCAACCGATTACTACTGGGGTGGAAACGGAACTGGAGTGATTATTTCTTCGCGAGCCAAACTGGAAACCGGCGGCAGTAAAAAATGGATCGACGAAATCACGATGGCATCAATTGTGGACGGCTCCAGCAACACATACCTTGCCGGTGAATTACATACAACAGAAGCCAATAAAAACACAATCCCGTTCAATGGCCCAATCTATAACGGCGAAGATCTCGCGGCTTTTACGCGTGTTGGAGGCCCTGGTGTCCCAATCGCATCCAGTGCTGAATTCGAGTCATCGGCGGTACTAGGATTTGGAAGTTGGCACCCAGGAACTTGCAATTTCGTGCGAGCAGATGGAAGTACGGCAGCCGTGAAAAACACACTTGATACTGTAACGCTAGGCCAATACTGCAATCGAAAAGACCTGCAGTATGTTGGGGACGAATAATGAAGCTGCTAACCCGTCTTGCAAATCTTGCGCTCTCACTCTGCGCGGCCCTGCTGATCTTTGCTTTGGTTGGATGCAACAGTGACCAACACTCAACTTTTCCGGTTTCCGGTGTCGTAAAATTTGAAGACGGCGGAAACCCAATGTTTGGCGATATTGAGTTTTACAACGAAGCCAAGCAAGTCAATGCGCGAGGAAAGCTGAATCGCGACGGCACGTTTACTTTAGGCACTTACGCCGTAGACGATGGGGCCGTTGAGGGCGATCATGAGGTTGTCATCATCCAGCGAACTCGTAACCACTTGACGGCTCGCCTTGAGCATGAGATCGATCATGATCACGGTGACTTGATTGATCGTAAGTATTACGATTACCGCGACAATGATCTAATCGCGATCGTTGAATCCAAAGACGACAACCAGATCGAGTTGGTCGTCAAGCGGCTTTCCAAAGCGAGCCAAGCGGACGCTGATTAAACGTAACTCGCTTATTCTTTAAGTTCCAGTTTCGTATTTTTTTAGCCACGAAGTGGCGACCGCATATAGCCGCGCGGCGTCAGCCCGCGGTTTAGTTTGATTTGATATTCAAAGCCACGAAGTGGCGACCGCAAACGATTGGCTACCTTGCGAACGCGACTTGATTGCGATGAAACATCGACTCTGCGGGCTCCCGCCCACAGCTTAGTGCGACCGTTCCTTCGGAGCTACACCGGTCAAATGATTCATGGGCCACGCGGATTTACACACCCCATAATTATCAAAGCCAACTAAACCAAAAGAATCGCTCGGTTCTCAATAGGCAAAATTTGCAAAACTAGAACCAAGACGCGTATAGTGATCCGGGCACTGTGAACAGACTGTGTACTGCGTCGACGCAAAGTGATTCTGGAATTTAGTTTTAGCGATCTAGCGAAAGAAATACATTCTTCTAAACATGCATTGCTCATAGGTGAACCGGTATTGAACGAACTCGCTCAGAAGGGTCTTTATCCAGCGGCGGATCCAAAAGCGGAATCGCTTCTCCCGTGATCGAAAGCTCGGTGACTCTCTTTTTGAATTCGCGAGAGAGCCTGGCCAACGCATCGCGTTCCGTGTTGGCTTCCAGTTCGATTCCAGCGAAGTTCGCGACCCGCGCGGCGACCCGGCCATTGTCAATATCGCGAATGTAAATCAGGCACGCAAACACCGGAACATCAGGCTTGCTAGAGCTGGTGATGTCGAGCGGTTTTGACTGATTCGTGATGGCCTTGGATTTGTCTTCGTTCATGTCGGTGCCAATTTTTAGATGCTAACTCTTGCGGAGCGAAAGACGACGCGGCATTTCCTTTTTGTATGCGCTTCACGCCTGCTTAATGATCTTGAAGCTCGCGGATGTCGTGAACTTTTCAAGAGGCAGTGCAAACCAACTCATCACAAAACTTGGAAGAGCTTTGTTACCTGCACAAGACTACCATTGCGTCACGCCCTTGAAGTCGTCAGTTCGGAACGGCGACGCTGGCAATCCTGCCGCGTTATACAAATTACAACCTTCTGGATTGTGAGCCCAGGCGTATCGCACGGCGACGGGCGATTCGATTTGTTCCGAGCTAACGATGACGGTTTCACCCTCGACTTTAGCGTTTGCCCAAACGAACTTTTCGTCTGCACCAGCAATTTCGAATCGTTTCAAGGGGCCACCTTTCGCATTCAGTCCTTTGGCGTGATCAAACGCCAAATGAACCTTGCCATTTTCGACTTTCATGGACTTGTAAACAGGCCCTGAGAATTCGATGTCCTTGCCGTAGTCTTTGGCAAGTGCGTTGAGGGCCAGCCGTCGTCCAACTTCCTGTTTGTTTTTGGGGTGGATGTCAGCTGCTTCCCCGATGTCGATCGCGATCGCCTGCCCCGTGTTGGGTAGCGCAAGTGTCATCGATTGTGCTTCGCGCAATTCCGCCCACTCGCTGGAGCCCGGCTTGTCAGATGCGGGCAAGAAGTTGGCAAGTTGAACCCAGTAAAAGGGGAATTCGTTTTTGAAGTGTTCGGTACTCCACTGTTTTCGCCAATCCTTAATGATCAGCGGCATCAAAGTGCGATACTGGTAGGCTCGCCCGGCGTTGGATTCGCCTTGGTACCAAGTCACGCCTTTAAAATTGTATTGCACACTGGCTGGTGCATTTTTTGAAGTGACATATTCTTTGGGATGCAGCGGAGCCACCATCGCGTTGTAAAGAACTGTAGGATGATTAGGCCCAGAGAAGGCAGCTTGTGGTTTGGCACCCAGTGCAGCCGTTTTCGAGCCAAGTTTGAACTTCCACTCGCCCGCGAGTGAGATCTTCTCTTCACCCTCAACGGACGCAAACATGTTGTCAGCGTTTGAGTGTATTCCACCGCCCATGTTGCCATCAGTTACGCGAATCGCGATTTGCATCGCACCTGGTTTGATCAAATTCTTGGGAACTGTGTAACGGCGATTGGCGTTCCAAGCTGATTCCGATCCGACTTTGATGCCGTTTACAAACGTTTCATCCGCGTCATCAATTTGGGCAAGCGAGAGCGTCATCGGCTTGTCCGCCCAAGTCGCGGGAATTTGAATTTCGCGACGATACCAAGCGACACCGTCAATGCCTTGATAGCCCTGCCCTTCCCAGTGACCCGGAGCCTTGATTGTTTTCCAGTTCGAATCATCCAGCTCAACCGTTTCCCACTTGTCGGAACGATCTTGTAAAGCGGCTTGGAATCCTTGTTGCCAGGTTTGCTCTTTTGCTTGAAGCTTTTTGAGAGCGCCATCGTCCGTGGAGATCGACTCGATCTTTTTTACAGCTTCACCAAAATCAGGATGCTGTTTCAGCGACTCGCCACTAATCCACGCCTCAATGATCGTGCCGCCCCAGCTTGTGTTGATCAGGCCGATTGGGATGTCGAGTTCTTGTTGTAGTTCACGTCCAAAGTAGTAGCCAACCGCGGTGAAATTTCCGACGGTTTGAGGCGAGCATACTTGCCAGCCTGCGGTTGCTACATCGTTCTTTTTCGATGTGCTGGTTTGGTTATTGATTTTGACGTGACGGATCAGTGGATGATCGCCATTGGCAATCTCCTCAGACGGATTTCCCGCATTGGAGACAGTCCATTCCATATTCGATTGTCCGCTGCAAATCCAAACGTCACCGCAAACGACGTTTTTGAAAGTGATTTTTTCACTGCCTTCTCTCGAATTTGGGTTGGTTTCAACGATGACTTCGAATGGTGCCGACGTGGCCTTCATCGGGCTCATGTTCAAATACCACCTGCCTTCGCTGTCGGAAACGGCAGACGCAATTTCGTCATCGTTGACGGTCACGCTAACCACATCGCCGGCATCTGCCCAGCCCCAAACGTAAAATTCATGATCCCGCTGAATGACCATGTTGTCGGAAAATATGTTCGCAACTCTCAATTGGGCTTCGCACTGATTTGAAAGCAGAGCAATTAAGCAAAACGAAATTAAGCAAAACGTAGACAGGGAGGCGAGGCGTTTCATGGCTAAGCTTTCAATTCAATAGGAGGCGAAGTCTTGTGTCGATCACTTGGGCTGTGGTCGCAAACAGGTGGAGCAATTTTCATTAGCCGACTGTGTTGACTGAAACCACATCTGTGAGATCTGCGACCTTCTTTGGGAGGCTAAATTTGTCGACGCTAATCCCTCAAGCAATGCATGTTGGCCATCGAGATGCCGCTCATCATCGCCCCGATTATACCGACGAATCCTTGATCCGTGCCACACAGGAAAAGGTTGTTCAAGTGCGTTGTTCCATCGAGCTGTTTGTCTGGAGCACCGTAGACCGCTCCATTGTCGTGCCAAGTAAAGCGGCTGATCGTTGTCGGCGTGAAGACGTCTGTGTCAATTACGAAGGGGCGAAAGTCAGGGGTGAATCGGACACTCGAGGCAACGCTTCGATCGTACCAGCGTAGTTTTTCGCGTTGGTATTCTTCTTCCGAAAGATCGTTCCAGCGATCGAAATCGGCGATGGTGGTGATTCGAATGATCCCATCGGCAAGCTTGCCTTCTTCGTCGCTATATTCGTAATTGTTGGGTGAACAGACGACACCGGTTCGCAAATCACAAAGTTCGGCCTGGGGACGCTCCCAATGAAATTTTTCAGAGTCGTTGTAGAAGACAATCGTATCGTTGTTGCCCAGTTTTTTCGGCTCACGATCGAGTACCGAAATGGATTCGATAAAGGTCAACTGACCAGCAGTCCGCGGATCGGGTTGGCTGGTGTCGGAACACATACGCAACGTTTCAAGCCGGCCCGCCGATGAGAGGATCCGTTTGCCGGTTATTTGGTCGCCGTTGTCTAGCTCAACACAAACGGCTTGTTCGTTTTCGACGTGGATGGATTTAACGCCTTGGCGAAGCTTCAATTCGCCGCCAAGTCCGCGGAATCGCTTGACCAAATTTTTCAGAATCAACCGGACGCCTTTGTAGGGGCGAGCGAATCCTTCTAAGAAAATACTCCGAAACATGATGCAGAATTGGCCCCATGCCATATCGTGCTCGGCCGCATTGCCATACCACATCAACGGGCAGAAAAGCATTTCAATAAGTAGCGGCTCAGAGATCGTTTCGTTGAGAATTTGACGTCCAGAAGTTTCGAAAGCCGCTTGGTCGAGTTCGTCGTAGTCAGATATTTTTTCAACGAGACGATTGAAGTTGTCGATTTGGTTTGGAAACGTTTGGGCGACTTCCGAACGAAGCAATTCCAGATCGTTGTCAAAACGAAGCTCAGTTTCTGGAAATGCAATCCGCGACCCTTTTTGAGGCGAAAGAGCAAAGTCCTCCCACTTGAATCGAAGTTGGCGGAGGATGCGAGCGAGCGGTCCTTTCTTGGCACCTTTGGCGGTGAAGTTGGTCACGGCGTGCAAGCCAACATCGTAGTCTCGGCCATTCATTCGATAAAAAGAATTCAAGCCACCGATGGTGTAGTGGCGTTCAAGGATGCAGACTTTCTGATCGTAGTGGGCCAGCCGAATTCCTGCGGCCAAACCAGACATCCCCGCGCCGATAATGATTGTGTCGTACATAATTAGAAAAACCGCGGCACGCTAACGCGCCGCGGTCCAGGTGAATTCGTTTCGATAATTTGCCGCTTTAAAAGTCTGCTGCTTAGGTTCCGACGCAATCGACCATTTTGGGAGTCAGATACGTGACCGTGCTGTGCATCGAAGCCAGTTGAGTGTAGTCCTCTTCTGGAACCTGGACACGATATCGCTTGCGAAGTTCCATCACGATGTCGAGGAAGTCCATACTGTCTA
>CAZPTT010000030.1:43990-45620 GCA_964589435.1 uncultured Pirellulaceae bacterium | reverse complement strand
TCATCAGATAACTCATCAGATAACTCATCAGATTCAGTTGGTTTGTTGGCGTCGTCGGCAGCGGATTCGTCGATCATTTTTGACAAGGCAATTCTTCCACTACGATGTTTTGGTTTGTGTAGATGTCGATTCCACCAGCGATCATCAGTGATTCTTTGACAATTTCAGCGGCAGAGAGTTGGCTGTGTTTTGTCAACGCGCGAGCCGCCGCGACAGCATAATTTCCGCCAGAACCAATCGCCACAATTCCGTCCGTTGGTTGAATGACGTCGCCAGTGCCGCTGACCAGCAGGGTGTATTTGCCATCGGTGACAGTTAGCAAAGCCTCTAGTTGCCGGAGCGCTTTGTCCATCCGCCATTGTTTGGCTAATTCGGTGGCCGCTCGAACAATGTTGTTGGGTGAATCTTTTAAATGCTGCTCGAATCGCTCGAGCAAAGCAAACGCGTCGGCGCTGCTGCCGGCAAAACCACAAAGAACTTTGCCGTCCATGAGCTTGCGAATCTTCATCGCATCAGCCTTCATGATTGCCGATCCCAAGGTGACTTGGCCGTCCCCCCCCATCGCCACCGAATCTTCGGTGTGGACAGTTAGAATGGTCGTTGCGTGAAACTTCATGCTTGATTCGGTTCTTCTCAGGCGGGTTAAAGTTGTCAAGCTGTTCGCGATATATTCTCGCGATTTAGCTAATGACTCGAACCATTAGTTTTAACCAATTCAGGCTTCGTCTCTAGTGCCAATTAGAACGGCGATTGCGATTAAGCGGTTCACCAAGTGATGGTGAGGCTGGCCTGCCGAATTGGGCCATGTTTCGTTGACAGCACCGCGGCAAGATCGCAAATAAGTTTGCGGATTAGTCAGTCGGCCAGCTCATCAAAATCAGAGACATCGTGGCTTTGCGGCAAGTCCGCTATTTCTTCCAAGTTGAAGAAATCAAGAAATTTGTCCGTTGTCGCATAACGTTTGACTTTGTCGTTTTGTTGCGGCTCAATAAACAACAAGTTTCTTTTCACAAGCTGGTTGAGAATACTACCACTGGACTTCGCTCGGATCTTGTCGACTTGCTCACGGCTGACTGGCTGGTTGTAAGCAACCACAGCCATCACATCGATCGCGGTTTGGCTGAGTCTTACCTGCTTGTTGCGGCCAAAGAATTCTTGGCGAAATTCATTGAGTGATTCCGCCAGCACCATTTTCAAGCTTCCTTTGTCGGATTGAATTCGAAACGCCGAATCATCTGACTCGTATCTAGCATTGAGCTTCTTGACCGCTTTGGTGACCTCTTTCGGGCTAACGTCTCGCAGGAGTCCGGCGATTTTCCGAGAGGTAAGTTTCGCGCCTTTTGGAGCACCCACGAACAAGATTGATTCAACGATTGATTCCGGCGAGATGGGGCAGGCCGCATCATCGTCGATTTCAGGCGTCGGAGCGGGCTCGTCTTTTTTATGGCGTTTGGATGCAACGGGCGCGTCACTAATCTCGTCCTCAACATCGTCGCCTGGAGGCTCGCCTACAGAGTCATCTTCGTCCGGCTCAGCATCGTCTCCGGTTGCGCTTTTTCGTACGCGAGCATACGCTTGGCTCAACTGGTCCAGCGAAAACTCTTCCTCCTCTTCAAATTCCTCCTCTTCA
>CAZPTT010000030.1:10143-43890 GCA_964589435.1 uncultured Pirellulaceae bacterium | reverse complement strand
TTGGCTCAACTGGTCCAGCGAAAACTCTTCCTCCTCTTCAAATTCCTCCTCTTCATCTTCCTCCTCTTCATCTTCCTCCTCTTCATCTACTTCGCCCTCTTCTTCAGTGATGTCAAAGTCTTCTTCCTCTTCTTTCTCTTCGTATTCTTCGACCTCTTCAATTTCTTCGCTGCCTTCGTCCTGCTCAAAATCATCTTCTACCAGTCCATCGGACTCGACCTGTTCACCTTCGGAATCCTGATTGTCCGAATGCGTTTTCGATTTTTTTGAACGTTTGCTTGACATAACGACAGCTTAGAGGACAAGCTTTAGGTTCTGCAAGGCGAATGGTATCGGCGATGGCGTCGGCAAATAAGGTGCAAACATCAAAGGTCGGGTTCATGAATCGCTTCAGAATTAATTGTTCTAGGTTTAACTTGGCTCAATTGACGTCCGCCAATTCTGGCTCACCTGCCGTCATGACATTGGCTTTTGCCTTGACCTTGACTTTGGCTTCAACATGGAGCCTGACAACATCCGTGGCCGCAGCTCAGGCTGTCGCTTCCCAACATACAGCGACCTCGAACCAAAACATGGTTGCCTCGGTTCATCCAAGGGCGACCGAAGCCGGCGTGGCCACGTTTGCAGCCGGTGGCAACGCGGTCGATGCGGCGGTTTCCACTGCTCTTACTCTCGGGGTTGTTGACAATTTCAATTCTGGCATTGGTGGCGGCTGTTTCATTTTGATTCGAACGCCCCAAGGAGAGATGATCGCGATAGACGGTCGCGAAATGGCTCCCGCCGCTGCGCACCGTGACATGTATCTGCGCGACGGAAAACCCGATCCGAACCTGTCACAAACTGGCGCGCTCGCCAGCGGCGTTCCGGGTGCGTTGGCTGCCTACCACGAAGCCGTCACCCAATTTGGCCGATCAAAGTTTTCTGATTTGCTTCAGCCGGGTATCGAGGCTGCCTCTGAAGGGTTTGTTGTTTCCAAGGCTTATGAAAACAAATTGCGAACCGCACAAAAACAGCTGGGTAGGTTCCCTGGCTCGGCGGCCGTCCTACTCAAAACCGACGGTTCGATATACAAAAAAGGCGAAACGCTTGTCCAAACGGACCTCGCGGAAACTTATCGTTCGATCTCAAAGAATGGGCCAAGCTGGTTTTACAACGGCCCTTTCGCAACGAAACTTGCAACTTGGATGAAGCAAAATGGTGGAATAGTTACGGCACGTGATATGGCCAACTACCACACGGTACGCCGTAAGCCGGTCGTCACGAAATATCGCGACTTTGAAATTTTTGGTTTTCCGCCTCCAAGCTCCGGCGGCGTTCATGTGGGACAGGTTCTAAACATCCTTGAACCGTTTGATCTACGAAAAATCAATGACGATGAACCGACCAGAATGAAGCACGTCGTGGCGGAAGCGATGAAGCTCGCGTTTGCAGACCGAGCTTATTGGTTGGGCGACCCAGACTACATCAATGTGCCCCGCGGCTTGATCGACAAAGAATACGCAAGCCAGCTAAGCAAGCGAATCAAGTTCGACCACGTTAGCGAAGTCACTTCTCACGGCACGCCACCCAATGCGGACTCGAAGTTCTTCGAAAAACACACGACGCATATCGCAGCGGCTGACGCGGAAGGCTATTGGGTTGCCATCACTTCAACGGTCAACACGACGTTCGGTTCCAAAGTCATCGTGCCAGGACTTGGCGTCGTCATGAACAATCAGATGGATGATTTTTCAATCGCGCCCGGTACGCCCAACGCGTTCGGCTTGATCGGTGGTGAGAACAATTCCATTGCTGCCGGGAAGCGTCCGCTTTCGAGCATGAGCCCAACGATCGTTCTAAAAAACGGAAGTCCCGTATTGACCGTCGGCGCGGCGGGCGGGCCGAAAATTATCACCGAAGTCTTATGGGCAATCATCAATCATCTTGATCTGGGGATGCCAATCGGCGAATCCATTGCGGCTCCTCGGATTCATCACCAATGGTCGCCAGATCGGCTACAAGTCGAAACTTCCATGGATGACGGAATCGTAAAGCAGTTGGAGAACCTTGGGCACAACATTTCACGTTCACGCTCGATGGGAATCGCTCAAGCAATCTCATTCGATGCGATTACCGGCGAATTCACTGGAGCACACGACCCAAGAACAACCGGAAAAGCAGGCGGCACAACCAAAGCAGTCGTCAAATGAGGTCGGCGCAACGAACGCAACGAATGCGGGAAAAACAACTTCGGCAAATCTTTGCTTAACCCGACACCGGAGGCGAGGTTTTTTCCGAAGAAGTTGAGTCAATGCCTGCCATTCGAGAGCGGGTTAAACGTTCTTGGAACGGTATTTCGGCGAGACGAATCAAACGAAATCCGGAAGTTATTCTTCTCTTCATCCTAAGCTACCAACAAAAGTCCGCGTTCACTCGGGTCGCGCGATTTGCATAAAGATGTCGTGCAACGATGGCTTAATGATTTCGAAATGAGTCACGGTACGTTGTGAGGTCAGTTGCTGAAGCAACGCTCCTGATTGGCTGACGTCGTCGAGTAAGCACTCGTAAAACGGGCCAACGGTCGTTAGATCCGTGACACCGCGCAACTCCGGCAGGCCGCTTTCTTCGGCGACACGAATGCGAACACGGTTAGCTGGATAGGCGGCTTGTATGGAATCAAGCGTTCCGTCGAGCACTTTCTTGCCTTTGAAAATCATGAAGATCGTGTCACACATTTTTTCCGCCATGTCCATGTCATGGGTCGAAAACACGATCGTCGTTCCGCGTTCACGGAGACTGAACACAGCGTCCTTGAGCGATTCTAAATTGACGGGATCAAGTCCGCTGAATGGCTCATCCAGAATCACTAATTTCGGCTTCGCGACAACTGACGAAATGAACTGAATTTTCTGAGCCATCCCTTTGGAGAGCGCGTCAACTTTCTTGTTCGCCCAGCTCGATGCCCCCAACCGATCCAGCCAATAATCAATCTCGTCTTGGCATTTCCAAAATCCCTTCAGGCGGGCGTAGTAAGTCAATACATCGCGCACTTTCATACGCTTATAAAGCCCGCGTTCTTCTGGAAGGTAACCGAGTCGATTGTCCGCCGTTTTGCCGTTAGTTTCTCCCAGTACTTGCACGACGCCGGAGTCTGGCTGAAAAATTCGCAAGATCATTCGCAAGGTGGTTGTCTTGCCAGACCCATTGGGGCCGATGAATCCGTAGATTGATCCCTCTGGAACAGCAAGATCGAGATTGTCGACAGCGGTCTGGTTACCGAAAGTCTTCGTGACCTGAGATAGCTCAATCGCATTCGTCATTCTTCGGCAGACTCAAGACATGGGAGGTGAAGTGGGCATGTGCTGCCGCTAATTGAATTGGAAACGCCATCAAAATTTGGAGTTGAATCACCATTAAATCCTTTCGCTTTCACCAAGTCAATTCGGCGAAACCGCTGGTAACCCGTGGGCGCTAGATGATCTCACCACAGTGTTTGCAATAGGCAGCATCTTTATCATGGCCCTCTTTAAGGCAAGACGAGCAGGAAAGTATCCCGCGTTGTTTCCGCCTTTTGGAATCAAGCACTTCCGCCGTTACGAATCCGGTTGGCACGATAATCAGGCTGTAGCCGACCAGGATCAAAAACGCGGACAGGAATTTACCCGGGACCGTTTTGGGAACGATGTCGCCAAACCCAACTGTGGTCATGGTGACGATCGCCCAGTATATTCCGTCGGGAATTGACTTAAAGAGTGATTCGTCTTTCATGAGCGCGTTTTCGATCTCGAACATCAATGTGCCAGTCACTGTAACAAGAATCATTACGACGGTTAGAAAAACGATAATCTTTGCCCGAGCGCGCCAGATGGCGTTACTCAGATCTTCGGCCTCAAATTGAAACCAGCCAAGTTTAAATATGCGAAACACCCGCACGAGTCGAAGCGAACGAATAACACCAAAACCGAACGAACTCGCGCCCAACATCAAAATGTAGTCTGGCAGGAATGAGAGCAGGTCAATGATTCCCCAGAAGCTGGTGACATATTTCATGGGACGTTTAACGCAATAGATTCTCATTACATATTCCAATGTAAAAAGAATCGTGAAGAACCACTTGGCAGTATGCAAAATTGTGCCGGCATTTCCCTGGCCAAATAGTTTGACATTCTCACCGTTGACCACGCCCGATCTCCAGCCGATGCCTTCGACCGATTCCATGCTGATGACAACAATGCTGAGGACGATCGCGATCAAAAGTAAGACATCGAAGGCAGCGCCAAGAAACGTGTCAGTTCCAAAAATGATTTCGTGAATACGCTCTCGAAGATTTTTCTCGTTTGAATTCTTGGTCATGGAGCTTTCTTGGCTGGCAAAGGTTGAAAGTCGGTTGGCTCAATGTGAACGCGCGGCGACTCCGACAGATTCCATTCGTCGCAAACGACAAAATATAACCGATAAACGCAAAAAACCGCTGCCCAAGAATTTTCAGATTCTCAAGAGCAGCGGTTTTATCGGTTTCAATCGCCTATGCACTATTGAAATATAGCGAATTGACGATCTCAGGTCGGATCACACGGGCGGCGATCAGGAATCACCTACTTCTTCAATTCGACTACTTCTTCAATTCGACGTTGAGAAGGATTTCATCGTCGCCTCGCTTCAGCTTCATTTTCACCGTCTTGCCCGCATCACGACGAACCATCTGGTTGACTTCACGACGCTTGGTAATGGCGACATCGTCAACCTCAAGAACAACGTCCCCTTCTTTCAATCCCGCCTTTTCGGCGATCGATCCAGACGTGACTCCCTCAATGACAACGGTGCCATTTGCATCATCGATCATGACTCCCAAACGTGGCGGTCGCGGCGTTCCGTAGGTCGGCCTTTTTGGGAGCGCTGCCAAGCCGTCGACAACTCGCTCAGAAAAATCAATCACTTTCAAAGCACCTTCACAATTGATCGCCTCGAAATCGTCTTCCGGCGTGTGGTAAACTTCGTTTTGCCCCGTATGAATGAACATGTTTGGGATCTCTTTTTGATTGAAAGGGATCTGATCACTGCCACCACCCACGGCGACTTTCAGATCAAAATCAAATCCAGAATTGGCTTCTTCAAAAATCGGTGCGAACTGCGGCGAGGTCTTGCCGTTGTAAAGCGTCAGGCGATTTTCTCGCAGCCAGCCAATCATATCGAAGTTGACCATCGCAGCCGTTTTCTCCAGTGGATAAATCGGCTCTTTGACGTAGTGAAACGCTCCTAGCAATCCCATTTCTTCCGCCGTAAAGCAGACGAACACCAAACGGCGACCGGGTTTTTTATCTCGCTTGTTGATGCGACGAGCCAATTCGATGACAGCAACGGTTCCTGTCGCATTGTCATCGGCACCATTGTGAATCTCCCTGCGACCTTGTGGGTCTCGCGAGCCATAGGCACCGTCGCCAAGATGGTCGTAGTGAGCTCCAATCACGATTGTTTCATCAGCGTTGGGGCCTTCGCCCTCGATGATGCCAATGATGTTGGAGGTCTTCACTTGGTTTACTTTGAACACCGACGCGAACTGCGCGGTGCAATCGGTCATCGGTTGCGAAATCGGCTCGAGTTTTTCGTCGATCAGACTCTCGATCTTTTTCAGCGTATCCAATGACTTTCCGGTAGGGCTGGTCAGCGGCGATGTTTTTAGCAGTTCATTAAAAACGCTTCGCTTAATTTGAGCGAACGGAATACTGAGCGTTCCGAATCGGTCACTGGCAATCAGTTCGTCCAGCTCTTCGTCAGTCGCAGTCGCTCCATCGTTAACCATGATCACACCAGCCGCGCCGGCTCGTCTGGCGGCGGTGACCTTTGCTCGACCAGAAGCATGCCGCGAAGTGCGCACCCCATCAAAGACACTATCCTCTTTGTCGGCTTGTGGCTCACGGCGAATCAAAACAACGATCTTGTCCTCGACGTCGACGCCGGCGTAGTCATCATAGTTATGTTCTTCAGCAGAAATTCCGTAGCCAACAAAAACTACATCCGCATCCAAATCAAAACTTTTCCGAGCGGAAAGCTGTTGAAAGTTTTCGCCCAACTCAAGTTTCAGGTTTAAATCGTTGGCGCCCTTGAAAACCAAGTGCGTCTTTTCTTTGTCCATCACCAACTGTCGGCCGACTTCCATTTCTTGAAGATACGTTCCGTTTTCAAGCGGCTTCAGGCCGGCCTTCTTGTATTCCTGAACGATGTAGTCGACAGCAAGCTCGATACCTGGAGTGCCGGGTTTGCGTCCCCCCATCTCGTCCGATGACAGATACTTAATGTCATAGGTAATTTGTTTCAACGAAGCTTGCTTGTCTGCTTCCGCGTCGTCGACCTGTTGCGTCGTCGCGACTTTTGCCGGAGTCGACGTATCGATCGCGACTGGATCATCCGCGAATGAATGTGGTACCCCAGCAATAATTCCCACCGAGACTACCAGCACAAAAAAGGTAGCGACCGACATGGTTGAGTTTGAGTTGTTCAATTGCCTCACGATTTCTCCCGTCCGTTTTGTATTTCAATCAGGCCGTGTTGTCTGATCGTTGGTTGTTCAATTATCAATCCTATCAACCCGCCGACCACACGACAGCCTTTTGCGGGCTTAACGTTACTCGATTCACAAAATGTTTCGAATTGCCAAGGTTTCAACAATCGAATTGAGGAATAGAAAAAGTTCGGATCATTCAATTTGGCTGGTATTGCAGGCACCGCGAAACCCCGAGCAGTGGGAAGCTTGAACCTTAAAAGAAAAACCGGCTTCCCCCTCAGCTCAGTATTCGTTGCCCCAGACCGACGCCCTGCCCTGCCGCCACCGACAAGCCTGAGGATCGGCAACATGACACAGATCCCTTCGAGCCAATTTCATGGTCGCATGAGCTTCGCTTGCTGAATTGATCGTTCAGATAGTAGTTGTCGCTATGCATTGATGTTTTGGGATCGCTATGAACCGTATTCCGTATCGCCTCCAAGACCATAATGTGAATGTCCTCCCGTAAGGCGCCCATACGCCTCCCGTACGTTTCACCACTGCGACATTGCTATATTCCATTTAGGTTTTGTTTGCATCGGATGACGACGAATCCCTCGGTCATCTACACCTCCGGGGCTCGTTGCCTCGGTACCACAATGTGAATGATAAAACTCGCTGGCGCTGCACTAGGGCAATTAAACAGCTATTGCACGTATCCCATTGGCAGCTAAAATGCCGTTTCTGAAAGTCTGGGAAAGAGGACTCGTATGGCAAATCCGAGTATTCTCTCGATCGAGGAAGCTCAATGAAAGAAAATTTCATTGAAAGCCCCCAGATGCCCTAGCCGCCCAAACCTACGCGGCATTTGCAGAGATTTAGGCAAGCCCACTGGCCATCGCCAGTTTCACTTGATACTTATTGGTCGTGGAGCGACTTTAAGAATGAAATCCGAACAAGCTCAAATGACATACAACCGACTCGAACTGCTGAAATTGATGTACCTCAGTCGCGAGGGAGACCGTCGCGAGGGAGTTTTACACCGGCAAAGCAAAGGCTGGTTTCAGGTCGCCGGAATGGGGCACGAACCGCTGGCGGCTGTGTCCATGTTGCTGGAGCCGGACGACTACCTATTCCCGTATTATCGCGATCGCGCGATGGTATTGGCAAAAGGCGTCTCCAATGCAGAGCTTGCCAGCGCCTATTTTGCAAAGGCAGGTTCTTCCAGTGCCGGCCGGCAAATGCCTGGTCACTATTCTGATCGCAAGCGAAATGTTTGGAGCGTTCCGACACCAACTGGGGCCAACGCACTGCCAGGTTGCGGTGTCGCATGGTGTATGCAATTGGAAGAAAAACCGAACATTGTCGTCGCGACTGTTGGCGATGCTGCCTCCCGACAAGGCGAGTTCTTTGAAGCGATTGCCTTCGCGATTGAACGGCAGCTTCCTATCGTTTTCATTGTCGAAGACAATAACTACGGCATCAGCACGAACACTGAAAAATTTAATCCATTCAAGCTGGAAGTTTTCGACGAGCAACACCTTGTGCATGTTGACGCGCGGCACCCAGATCGCGTCTTTGATGCGGCAGGCCCGGCGATGGAGCGGGCTCGGAATGGTCAAGGCCCAACCGTCATCGTCGCCGAACTCGATCGACTTTGTTCTCATACCAGCAGCGATGACCACCGAGTCTATCGCCCTCAGGACGAGATCGATGCGATGGCTGATCGCGATCCGATCTTGGTGATGTCCAAAGAATTGATCGAAGCGGGTGAGCTGACCGATGAGGAATGGGAGAAAATAAAATCGGATATCAACGAGAAGGTCGATCAAGAATATATCGCCGCAGAATCCGAACCTGATCCGACGCCAGACGACTTAATGACTCAGTTGATGGCTGATCCACCTGTTCCGCAATCGCCGCCGATCGAGGGTGGACGTAAAATGCGAATGGTTGACTCGATCAATCAAGTCTTCAAACACGGCTTGAAGACCAATGACAAATTCATTTTCTTCGGCGAGGACATCGAGGCTCCCAAGGGCGGCGTTTTTGGATTGACGGCTGATTTATCCGCCGACCATCCAACTCGTGTTTTCAACTCTCCACTCGCAGAAGCGACGATCGCTGGTGTCGGTATCGGAATGGCTTGCTACGGAATGCGACCGGTTTTCGAAATCCAGTTCATCGATTTCGTTGGCCCGGCGATGAACCAAATCACCCAAAACTTGACAACTTTGCGTTGGAGAACCAACGGCGATTGGACTTGTCCTGTTGTCTTCTACGCACCTTATGGCGCGTACTTGCCGGGCGGTTCGTTGTGGCACTCGCAAGCCAATGAATCGGTATTCGCACACTTTCCCGGTCTGCGAGTTGTCGTGCCAAGTACACCAGAAGATTCGACCGCGTTGATGTGGACGGCGATGCATTCGGACGACCCGACTCTGTTCCTGATTCCAAAACATATGTTCCGCCAGCAAATGGAAGCGCCGGCAGAAATTCCACCGGTTGGATTTGGCGAAGCCCGCATTCGACAATCCGGTGACGACGTGACACTTGTGACGTGGGGTAATTGTATCGAACAAGCCTTCGCCGCGGCCAACACACTGGCTGATGAAGCCTCCGTTGAGATCATTGACTTGCGAAGCATTCAGCCGTGGGATCGCCAAACGATTGTTGACTCGCTAGAAAAGACGGGCCGATTGGTCGTTGTCCAAGAGGATGGGCGATCTTGTAGTGTCGGCCAAATGATCATCAGTGAAATCATGAGCGATCCGGAAAGCTTCAACTTGTTTGTGGCCGCTCCGCAACTCGTTTCTAAACCAGATATCCATATCGGCTACAATCCGATTTACGAATACGCCGCGCTTCCCGATGCCGATCAAGTCGTCGAAGCCATCCGAAATACCATGGAGGACTGACCGGCTATGCCCGTCATTTCAGTAAGAATCCCACAATTGGGCGAAGGCCTGCAGGAAGCCCTGCTCGTAGAATTTCTAAAACAACCTGGCGACACCGTTAAACGTGACGAACCGATTTACGTAATGGAAACCGATAAGGCGACCACCGACGTTGAATCCCCATACGACGGGACATTGATTGAATGGACGGTCGAATCAGGTTCGGTTTTAGAAATCGGAACCGAGATCGCCAAAATGGAAGTCGCCGAAGGCGTCAAAGAAATGCCCGTCGGTCATGGCCCTGAACCAGTAGCCGCTGCGCCGACACCAGCTCCGGCAGCGAAAAAATCTGGCGGTGAATCTTCATCGGGCGGACGAGTCATGGTGCCTCCGAAGACTCGGAAATACCTCAAAGACCACAACTTGTTGGACGACCTGGAGAAGATCCCCGTCTCTGGCAGCAAAATGATGCCGGCCGATGTCGATGCCTACCTTGCATCGATTGGTGGAGGCAGCGTTTCAACAGATCTTTACGAGATCAAAAAATTACCGAAGTCGCAAATCGTTTTGAACTATCGACTCAGCCGCGGCGTGAAGGCCTGTGTGCCAGTCACCGTTATGAACGAGATCGATTGGTCGAACGTCGGCGCGGCGCGAGCGATCGCGAGAGAGAATGATGGGCCAACCGGTTTTGGCATGGCTTGCTGGGCGGTTGTTCAGGCACTCAAAGATCATGAAAAGTTTCGCAGCTCGATGACCGCTGACGGCAATTCACTCAAAGTGTTCCATCATGTCAATCTTGGCGTAGCGGTCGCACTTCCAGGCGATGAAATGGTGACAGCCGTTGTTCAAAAAGCCGACCAAATGTCGGCGGACGAATTCTATGCGGCTTACCAAACACAAGTTCTGGCGGCGCGAGACGGAAAAGATCAGGCCGATGAAGCAACGACGTTTACGATGTCGAATATCGGTAAAGCTGGCATGCGTCTGGGAATTCCAGCGATCGTGGCTCCGGCTGTGGCAACGTTGGCGCTTGGTGAAGTTTACCAGCAACCCGTTCCCGATGGAGATTCGTTCAAGTTCAGCCCCATGGTTACGGCGACGCTTAGCTTCGATCATCGGATTGCCAATGGAGTTGGTGCCGCCAACTTCATGAACGACTTCCGCTCAAAAATTGAATCGTTTGCCCTCTAAGTTTCTCGCTAAAATCTTTTGGATTTGAGTCAATCGGCCGAACCCGACTGCTGCTTAGCGCCTCCAACTCGCGACGGTTGCGTTTCGGCCAATAAATTGCCAAGATTGAATATCGGTTGACGAACAATACTTGTTCCGAACCGGGTTTTCAAAATGCAGGGCACTCATGCAGCCAAAACAATCAGTCGAAGAAACCATCTTTTACGAGGAACATCCATCCATGTTTCGAAACCAACCCGTTGGTTTCGTGGGCACGGCGATCCTCTGTTTGGTTGGCATTGGCATCATTATGTTTTTTGTTTGGTGGCTGAAATGCAAAGCGACCACGCTTTCGGTTTCCAATGACCGGACGACGCTTCGCAAAGGAATCCTTTCGAAATCAGTGACGGAAGTTTGGCATCAAGACGTTCGCAACGTTCAATTGGATCAATCGTTCTTTCAACGCATTTTTGATGTTGGGAAAATCGGAATCTCAAGTGCTGGCCAAAGCGGTTTGGAGATATCAGTAAACGGCATCCCTCAGCCTGAGCGAATCAAAGAGATTATTGATCGTCATCGCAGAAGATAAAACGGATTAACGAAATCAATGAGTGCCGAAAATTCAGAGCCAACTTCGCGTACTTCCTTGCCAGATCCGGCAGACGATATCGTGGCCTACAACAAAGCCGCTTGGAATGAGCAAGTGCGTCAAAAGAACCGCTGGACGGTTCCGGTTACTCCCGCCGATATTGAGCGAGCCCGCAATGACGACTGGTCGATTATTCTGACGCCGGAAAAACCCGTTCCACGCGATTGGTTTCCCGACTTCCGTGGCGACAACGTCGATGTACTTTGTCTTGCCGGTGCAGGTGGCCAGCAGGCTCCGATCCTCGCAGCGGCTGGTGCGAATGTTACTGTCTTTGACAATTCACCTTCTCAACTGGAACAGGATGAATTGGTCGCTAAGCGAGAGAGCTTGCAAATCAGAACCGTTCAGGGCGACATGGCCGACTTGAGCGAACTGGATGATGCGTCATTCGATTTTGTCGTCCACCCTTGCTCAAACGGTTTTGTGCCAGACATCAAACCGGTCTGGAAGGAAGCTTCGCGAGTCATGCGACCAGGAGCAACAATGATCTCTGGCGTCATCAATCCAATCTTCCACTTGTTCGATGATGAATTGATGGATCAAGGCGAATTCAAAGTCGCCCATGCGATTCCTTTTTCTGACCTCACTAGTATTTCGGCAGAGCAGCGTCAGAAGTTTATCGATGCGGGTGAGCCTCTATGTTTTGGCCATACTTTGACAGATCAAATCGGCGGGCAGATCGCTGCTGGACTGCAGGTTATTGGATTCTTCGAAGACGGTTGGTCTGAGTGGAAACTCTCGGAGTACATCATGACCTTCATCGCGACTCGATCGCTGAAATCACTGAGTTGATCGAACTTGGATTCTTACACTACCAGTCTTTGACACTTGAAATAGTAGGTCGGGGACTCTTGCCCGACATGCTGGAAACGGACACCCCTTTCTAAAAGAGTTCCCGTTCTGCAGACGAACTCGAATGTCATGAACTACGAGACTCCCGAATTGAATGAAGTCTCCGCTGCGTTCTTACCTAGTTTTGAATTCGGCGTTGTTACGTTGTTTTTCAAAATTACCGCGAACCGAAACTGCATCATCAGTTCTATCTATACATCAATTGAAATGCTGACAGACGCTTCAATTGATTCTTGACTTGCAAGGAAGCAGGCGCGGCAACGTTTTCACGAAGCCCCGTACCGCAGTGGTAGCCCGGGATCGCCACTGCATCTATTCGATATCCAGAAGCACTTTTCAAGCGTGGCCGAGCGCAAAATGTGATTGATCTTTCTCTCACATGAATGGCTTCAGGCAAGCTGCAATTGTTTTAGCAGTTTGGCCAACTTTTTTGAAAGTAACTTTAACCTTCTTTTCGAGGACCACTGATGGCATTAATTTATGGCATGATCTGCAGTTGGATTGTGGTTCTTCGCAAGTTTGCAGCGTGGAAGCACAACCGACTAAAGAAGAATTACGAAAACGCGGAAGCATCGTTTAAGTCAACCGAACAGGATTGCAAGAACGATGAGGTCGCCATGGGACGACCCGCTGGATACGCATCGCAGCTTCGACTGATGAAGCAATTTGAGGCGGTCGAATCAGCGCGAACTCGCTGGATTTCAGCCGAGAGAAAGCTAAGCAAGCAGCAACGATGGGAGTCGCGAATCAAGAGTCTGCAAGGACGAAAGATTCCATACTCGTTTGGTTTGCTCGACATGGCTCTCGTGCTGAAGCTAACGGACTTTGCCCGCGAGGCAGGACGCTTTGATCTTTCCATCGTACAAGACTTTTTGCTGACGCTCTTCAACTAAGACGCATGCAAAAGCCTGTTCGATGAATTGTTCCAGTTTTCAAATTCGAAATCCAAGCTAATTCGAGGGCAAATCGCTCATTCAATGGCTCGTCCATTCAATGACTCCTTCGACAGATAGCGCCGACTTCACTTTCAGGCAGCCCGAGAAATCGGGCTGCCTTTTTTTGTACCCGGCTCGCGTATCCGGCTTTCGTTCTTATATGTTTCAGTTTTCACATTGACTCATCCTGCCAGCGGCTCATTCATGCTGAGTTAACTAAATTTAGCGGGTGCAAAATTTAATAGGTGCCGTGCCCTCGCTTGCGTGGGCATGCTCGCGCAAGAGAAATCATGGCACCAAGCATTTCAGATTGGATAGGCCACACAAATCCCGAGGGCAAATCAACCTCCGAATCTGACCAACCCATCCAGATATCAAATTCACTACTTGTCGGACTCGGATTTCGTCAAATTGCTTTTCGCCGAAAATCAAATAGTGCTTGGGCCCAACCGAAAGGTAAAGAGTAAACTGGGGCAATGGAATTAGAGTGCCAAATTGTTGAAAACCAACTGTGATGCAACGACTTCGACGACAACCAACGTATCAGCCTTTTCTCCATATATTGATGCCTCTTTTGATGCTCAATATCGGCTGCCAAGATCATTCGGGCGAAACCGCCGACCCGCTGGTGAAGCCGCCCAAGCCAGTCTCAACGATGGTGCTGAGAAAAAGCCGCCCTTCGTATCAGCATCACACAATGGCATCGGTTGCTCCATGGAAAGCCGAGCGCATCGGTTTCGAACAGGCCGGTCGGGTCATCCAAGTCATTGAGCCAAGCGAAATGGTTGAGGCCAAGGGTGTTGACGGGAAGGTCGCTAGTGGAAAGGGCGTTGATAGAAAGAGCGGCCGAATTGGTGGCGGAGCTGTGGCGCGTCTTGATGACGAACAGTTTCGAATCGCGGTCGATGCGGCCAAAGCCGATGCAGCCGTTGCCGAGCGACGGCGAGATTCAAATCTGATCTCAATCGAACAACGGTTACCTTCGGTCGTCAAAACCGCCGTCGCAGAATTGAAACTCGCGGAAAGCGAATTGGCTCGCGCCGAACGAATAGCAAATTCAATATCTAAATCTGAACTGGAAACGGCGCGGACGCGTGCGTCGACAGCGAAACTGCAAGTGGCAAGCGCCAAATCGGAGTATGCCCAAGCGAGCGCGGAACAGCTTGCGTTGGAAGCCCAAGTTCGTCAGGCCAACCAGCGAGTCGCCGAAGCGGAGCGAAATTTGAAGAACACCACCTTGTTCAGCTCGTTCCCGGGGCAGGTCGCTGAAATTCATGTAGTCCCAGGAACTTACGTTAAAGAAGGCGACCCGATCGTCACAGTGCAAATGGTCGATCCGATGTTGGTCGAATTCGAAGTGACCGCCGACAATTCGCGGCTTTATCGGCGAGGCGATACATTGGGCGTGACGGTCACCAACACGCGAGGGGAACAACAGACTCTGAGCGGGATGGTCTATACGGTCGACACGCTGGCCGACATCAATACGAGAACGTTTACCGTTTCTCTTCACGTACGTAACCAAACGGAGACTGAATCCAACAATTCGGTTGAACCTGATGGCGTTGCCAGAACGAAGGACATCTACCCGCTAAACTTGGGGCCGATCGTTACTGGAGACAGCCGATTGCTGGTCGAACAAAATGCCATCCATCAGATCAAGGGCGAAAACTACGTCTGGAAAGTTACCAACCGCGACTGGAGCAAACTGTCAAATGCTGCGAACCGGGAATTGATTGTCCAGCGGCTCAAAGTAGAAGTGGCGAGCGACGTGATTCCGTTTCTCGGGAGTTGGAACTTCGTCGCGATCAAGTTTGAAGACCCAGCCGTTGTGAATCTCGACCAAGACCTGATTACAGGCAAGCTGTTTTTCAACAACGCCGATGACAAATCGTCAACCAACTTATCGCTGGAAAATTGGCGTGGAGATCGCGTCTCAATCGAACAGACTCGCTGGATGTTGAGAGCCGGAGACACGGTTCGCGTCGCATTGATTCCGGAAAGTTCTGCACAGGGATTTTACGTTCCGATGAAAGCAGTCCGCCGCGAGAATGGCAAAACGTTTATCCATGTCGTTGACGAGACTCAAGATCCCCAAGCCGATTCTACTGCCACCGCATCGCGAGTGATGATTAACGTCATGTCCGATGATTCCGTCTCTGATGACATTCTGCAACTTCGTATTGAATCCGCTACCGAAGGAGAATTGCAGGAAGGATCACGGATCGTTGTTGGTGGGACTCATTATCTAAATGATGGGGATCAGGTTCGAATTGTGCCGTCTGCCGGTAAAACGCGTACATCGGCGGGTGGCCGATGAATCGCTTGCCTGCTTTTGCGGTTGCGCGGCCAACGGTCGTCATTTCGTTCGTCTTGATCTTCGTGTGTTGGGGCATTTTTAGTGCGCTGACGATGCCACGCCGAGAAGATCCCGAGTTTACTTTGAAAATCTGCGTCGTCGCAACTCGTTGGTCGGGTGCGTCTGCAGAGAAGATGGAGGAACTAGTAACCGATCCGCTCGAAGAAGCCATCGACGGAATGGAAGAAGTCCGCTTGATTCGCTCGACATCAAGCAGCGAGCAATCCATCATTTTTGTCGAACTCGAAGAGTGGTTGCCCGGTGCAAAAATTGACGACGCGTGGGATCGTATCAGGGCGCGAGTTAAGAATGTGCAAATGCCAGACGCTTCGGTCGTTCCTTTCGTCAACGACGAATTTGCAGACACCAGCGTGATCTTATTCGCAGTTCACCAACAACCCGTCAGTGGAAATGCAGTCGTTGATCCGGTGTACGCCTATTCGGATCGCGAACTGGATATCTATTCGGAACAAATACGCGACGCGCTGCGGCTGCTTCCCGGCGTCGCCAAAGTTGAACGTCATGGCGTAAAAGAAGAAGCCATTTATGTGGAAACGGACGAACGGAACTGGTCGCAGCTTGATTTGACAATCGATCAAATCGCCGCGTTAGCTCAATCTCAGAACATCGTCCAGCCAGGTGGCCGGATCGATGCAGGAGACAGCCGATACTTCGTGAAACCCGGTGGCGAGGTTAATGCGGTGGCAGAAATTGACCGCCTTGTCGTCAGTGCAGTTCCGTCGAAAGGTGGCGTCAACCCGATTCATTTAGAAGACATGAACTTACGCGTGCGACGTGGCTACGTCGATCCACCAACTCGGATTTGCCGTTACGGCGACACCGAAAAAGAGGCAGCAGCCAACGTGGTGGCGGTGCAAATGAAATCAGGCGCAAACATCATCGACATTTGCACGTCGACGAAAAAGCGAATCGCAGAACTAAAAAACAGCGGCTTGCTTCCGCCTGACCTAGCGGTTTCCATCATTTCGGATCAGTCGGACAGCGTTAACCAAAGACTGCGGGAAGTTGTCGTCAATATTATTTCGGCGATCGTGATCGTTGTGGTCGTCGTGTATCTGGTCGTCGGCTTTCGAACCGCTGCAGTGATGGCTGCCAACATTCCGTTTGTTGTTCTTTCGTGTTTGGCGATTGTGACATTGTTTGGTGTCCAACTTGAGCAGATGTCACTGGCTTCGATGATCATTTCGTTAGGCTTGCTGGTCGACAATGCTGTGCAGATCTGTGACCAAGCCAGAACCAATCAGATCGCAGGAATGAATCCGAAGGATGCGGCTGTATCGGGCGCCCAAACGCTGGGCTCTTCTATGTTGAATGGGACACTGACGACGATCGCGGCCTTTATTCCGATGCTGATCGCGATGGACGGCGTCAACCGTGAATTCATTTATAGCCTGCCCACGACGCTTTCGGTGATGCTCGCCGTTAGTTGGCTGTTGGCGATGACGTTTTGCGTGATTCTCGCGGCCTGGTTCATTCGCCCCCCCAAAGATCCGTCGAAGCCGACCGCTCCGTTGCCTTGGTTGATGTCGAAATTTGGCTCGATTGGGAAAAGCTCAAACCCAAGCCAGCGTGGAATTCGTCAAGGCTGGCGAAAGCGTTTCCGCTTAGAGTGGCTGTTGGGCAAGTCGAAAACGAACGACGGTGAAGTTTCTGCGATGCTTTCTGATTCAGATGTTGACTCGTTAGAAGCACGCGGGATCTTTTTCAGGCTCTACGGTTCAGCGCTACGCTGGGCGCTGCGGCACCGCTTCATCACGCTTGCCGCTGCGTTTGGCGTCTTGATCATGACGACTCAACTGCCGGTTTCCGCCGAATTTTTTCCATTGACTGAACGCAACCAATTTGCCGTCGAAGTCTGGCTGCCCGAGTCGTCTTCAATTGAAGAGACCGACAGAATCACTCGCCAAGTCGAATCCATGATTCGAAGCTGCAGTCCTTACGTGGACGAAACCGGGCAAGCGAAAGAACGGTTGCTGAACATGCGAACGATGGTCGGTGGCGGCGGCGCTCGCTGGTATCTTTCGTGGGAACCGGAAGCCCCTAAACCAAACTTCGCTGAGATTTTGATACATACAACCGACGGTCGACTAACCCACGAATTTGCGGAAGAACTGCGACGGGTAGTCACGCACGGTGACGAGCAACTAGGTTTGCAGCCAATCGTTGGTGCCAGGGTTATTCCGATCGAGTTGTTTCTCGGTCCACCTGCTGATCCGGTAGTGCTTCGCGTGACTGGCAGCGGGTTTGCGGACATGTCAAAACTTCGAACAACTGCTAACCGAGTAAAAGAGATGGTCAACTCAGTTCCAGACACGATCTCGGTCAGCGATTCGTGGGGAGTCGAAAGCCAGCAGTTGTTTGTCAACATCGAATCCGACCGAGCCAATTTGGCACGTGTTCGCAACGCCGAAATTGCCTCAACACTAGACACTTATTTTTCAGGCCGATTACTGACGTACTTCCGAGAAGGCGAGCATCAGATTCCAGTTTACTTTCGACTTGAGCCGGAAAGCCGTTCACTTGCGGCGATCGAAACCGCTCATGTGGAAACACGTTATGGAAAATTGCCGCTGGCGTCGATTGCTCGCGTGATTCCGCAATGGCGTCCAGCCTTGATTGACCGTCGCAATGGCAATCGCACAATCGAAGTTCGCTCACAGGTAAAATTTGGTGCGTCCGGCAACGACATTACTTCCGCCGTTTTCAGCTCGCCCGAAATGGAAAAACTCAAATCGGAATTACCGGACGGTTATCGCGTCGAAGTCGGCGGGTCGCTCGAAGAATCGCAGAAGGCTCAAGGAAAATGCTGAAGTCGTTTGGCATGTCCTTCGTCGCGATCATTGTCTTGTTGATCGTCCAGTTCAACAGTGTGTTTCGCACTTCGATCATTGTTGCCACGTTGCCGCTGGCCGTCGCCGGTGCGTTATTGGGACTTTGGTTGACGAACAGTCCATTCGGCTTCATGCCTCAACTTGGTCTGCTGGCGTTGTTCGGAATTGTCCTTAATGCCGCCATTCTGTTCGTTGAGTTCGCTGACATGTCCGTTGCTCAACTTCGTGAGAATGAAGATAACTCGAACGACGCAGAAAGAACTCACGCTCATTCAGCCGCTAGTGAAAAAGAGAAATTTCATTCCGCGATCGTCGTGGCTGGCCAGCAACGATTGATGGCGATTTTTTTAACGACGGCAACTACGGTCGGTGGCTTGATTCCGCTGGCGCTTGCCGGAGGCCCATTGTGGGTCGGCATGGCGTGGTTGTTGGTTGCCGGATTGAGCTTTGCAACGATTCTTACGTTGTTCGTCATTCCAGTTTTGTACTCGCTGAAGAGGCCGTAGAAGGATTCGGTAAAGGGAAACCGTAGAAGAGGTGCCTCAGAGGCAACTTCGACGTTGAATCTTCCCTAAAAGGATCTTCCTAAAACCCAGAAGAGTCGCGCTCACGATTTCGCTAGCAAGCCTAAGCTATTGCTGAATTTGACCCAAAAAGGTACTTAGAACGACCTCATTCTTCTTCGCGAAAATTACCCTACAAACTGGCCAGGCAAAAAAGTGTCAAAACTGAAAGCCTACATCCTCGACCGCTTCGCCAACACGAACCGGAACTACACCAGTTGGATCGATCAAAGCCCATACGATTGTGAGATTGTCGAGCATGTTGCGCCTAATTGGACGGTGCCATCTGATGCGGGAATCGTGATCACGCACATGCACTATCGTTGGGAAGAAGTCAGTGCGATGCGTCGAATTGTCGAAGAAAATCAAGTCCCCGTATTGGTGCTTGCTGATGGAGTGCTTGAGTATCGGAACACTTGGGAAAACCCTTCGATTGCCGACGGAGCAATTTTCCAACCATTGATGGCTCACAAGCTGGCCTGTATTGGACGAGGCCAAGCGCGCACGATTGAGTCGTGGGACAACGTCGGCAAATGTGAAGTTGTTGGGCTTCCCCGATTCGACGAAATGATCGGCAGTGAATGTCTACCGGTTCAACCGTCCGGGCCATTTCGCTTGCTCGTTACGTCAGCCAACACTCCGGCCTTTACTTCGGCTCAGCGTAAACAAGTCGTCAAATCACTTAAGGATCTCTATGCACGCGTCTCGCATAACCCCTGGGCTGGCAAGCGCAAGATTCAAATCCACTGGCGGTTGACGGATGGGTTAGCAGCGGAAGTCGGTCTGCCTCACGAACAGGTTCCTGTCAAAGAGCGATTGACTCTGACTGAGGCCATCGAAAATTCAGACGCCGTGATCACGACGCCATCGACGATTTATCTTGAAAGCGTAATCAAAAGGCGACCGACGGCGATTCTGGACTACAGCAACTCGCCTCAGTATTTCAATTCCGCCTGGAACATTACGGCTCCGGTTCACATTTCGCCCATATTGGAAGAACTGGTCGAACCGCCACCAGCCAAAATGATGTTTCAACGAGCAACATTACATGACCAATTGGAATGCGGATCGGCCGCTACTCCCCGCCTGCTGGCTTTGATCAACGCAATGGTCACGCATGGCTCGTCGGCCCGACAAAATGGAACCAAGATTGATTTGCCACCTCGAATACTCGCAGATCCGCAACAAGGAATTCAAGTCGTCGAGTCTGAATTTGACAAATCAACTTTGTTCCCAGACAACCCTATTTTCTTGGAAGAGAGCGTTGTTCGTTTACAAGGCGAATTGAATCAAGCAGTGCAGCGATTGGGACAGCTTCCGGCTGAGCTTGACCGCAAAGACGCGGACATTGTTCGAAAGGACAAACACATTCAGCAACTTTCTGGTTTTTTGGATGAGGCTTGGCAGCGCGTCGCGGAATTGCGAGAGAAAGAAGCGAACTACATTGACCAGCTAAAGGAAAAAAGTCACGGGTATGCTTGTGCGAGCAACCAACTGGATGCTCTGGACAAAGCACTGCAGGCAACGCTTAATCGATTTCGCTTGCAACGCGCTGAAACTCAAATGAAGACTCAAGTGAAGCCACAGAAGAAAGCCGCTGAAATCCCGACCAACCAACCGGTCTCGAATCAAAACATCGCAAAAAAAGCGGCTTAGTGGAAGCAGTTTGACAGTAGCGAGGCCTATCATTTTGCATCGCCCGGGCTTTGAAGTACTAATCTTGCCCGTCATCTTCGTCAGCGACAGGACTGCCTTCATCGGGGCTCGACTGGGGTTCGTCCGTCTCTTTTTTAGCTTGTTTGTCATCTGAATTTTCAGGCTTCTTTTTGATGCCGATTGGCTTCGACAACAGTTCCTGCAAAGTCGCCTTGGCTTTGGCAACCAATCGCCGACCTTCTAAGCCTTCGGTCGTTCGTCCCCATTCGACGTCCTGATAAAGTTCGAGTATCGAACGATAGACTGGGATGGCTTGGGCAGAATCTTGATTTGCTGCCGCCTTCATGGCGGCTCGAATTTTGTTAAGCGTTTTCATCAGTTGAGTTCGCGAATCACTGACGATCTTGACGCGAAAACCATCGACGGCCTTCAAACATGCTTGATCTCGTTCCGACAACTCGGGGTCGTTTTCATGAACCGTAATCAGCGCCGCCATTTTCGCTAGTGCTGTCTCAGGTTCGTCTTTGCCTAGCTCGACGATCTCCAAGAATTGTGATTCAACTTCGGTTAGCCTGTCTTCGCCGGCGATGTTCGAGCGAATTTTCAATTTATTAGTTAGACGATTGTAGTGCTGAATCGCGCTGCCAATATGCTGAAGTTCTTCAACACTCTCGAATCGAGGGTCGTCCGGGTAAAGAGAAATGAATTGATCAATTTCATCCATCACAATATTGGGACGCTCAACGCTGGCATCGATCGTGGAATAAAGACTTTCAGCAGACGGCGGCCGGTAAGCCTGGTAGATACCGAAAATGCCAAGCCCCAAGACTGCCAGTAGGCCGAGTATCAGAGGCAACATTCCACGAACGTTCTCCACTTCAACTTCCGAATCTTCGGAAGATTGAACGTGACGAACTTGATCGGCCACGGTATTGAAGTAATCGACTTTCGTTGAATCGGACGTTCCACCTTTTTGTTGACGCTCGGCCGTATGATCAACCGTTGGATCATGGTTCTTCGCCGCAGCGTTGGTCGATGATTTGTTCTTTTTGTTTGGCTTCTCTGTGTTGACTTGGGTAGCAACGTCGCTTGGCTGGGGCACATCGAACGTCTCTTCACGGACGTCTTCCTGATTGATCTCACTGGTTTTGGCTTGACTGGAGCTGAGCAAAAGTGCTTCGGCTTCTTCAATTTTGTAAATCAGTGCTTGGGCCGTTTGGATTCGCTTCTCTGGCTTCTTCGACATCAATTTTCGAATCAACCCATCAAGCTCCGGTGGAACGTCTGGAACGACAGAACTAATTCTGGGAGCCGGCACGCGCGTCAAATTTCGCAATGATTCCTCCACAGAATTTGCAGAGAACGGCGGCTTTCCAGATAGCAGAGTAAACATCAGCGTTCCCAAACTATACAGGTCACTTCGAAAAGTGACGGGTTGGCCTTTGGCCTGCTCAGGACTCATAAAATCCATTGTGCCTAACACATTGTCGCCCGTATTCTGTGAAGCGCCGAATCGTTTGGCGATTCCGAAGTCGGTTATCTTGGCCTCCCCTGTATTTCCATCTTCATCAATTGGCATCAGCAAGTTGCCGGGCTTTAAATCGCGATGAATGATGCCCCGATCGTGCGCATGCCTAAGTCCTTTGGCCACGCTCTTTGCGATCGAAAGAATTTCCCGCCAATCAAATTGGTGCCCCTTTTTCTGCATTTGAAACAGGCTGTTGCCTTCGACCAGTTCCATGCTAAAAAAAAGTTGGCTGTCCTCTTGGCCGTAGCTAATGATGCGAACAATGTTGGGATGATCGAGTTTAATTAGCGCTCGAATTTCAGATTCGAATCGACCTCGAAAATGGTCTTCATGGGCAAAATTTTGAGCGAGGACTTTTACGGCGTGCAGCTCACCCGTTTCTTGATGCCGTCCGCGATAGACGGTTCCCATTCCACCTCGACCAAGTGTTCCGATGAACTCGTAAGGCCCAATTTTTTCCATCATGCGTCTTTTGTTTTTTAGTTCGCAATGTTCATTGAATTGGTAAGCCGATCGGCGGAAGCACGAAGATGCTGCCTCACGTTAGATCGTGTTTCGATTGGCAATCGAAACACATCCAGCTAAATCGCATCGCATCGTGATACTTTTCACGACGCTTTGTTTTCCTTACGGACTGCTTACCCGCTATAGTTTAGACTTAAGAGAATCGAAACAAAAACCAACGAGCCGTCAAATTTAGCGATTTACCGATTTTCGACTGCCACGCGCTCTCTGCAACGCAAATTCTCCATGCCAAAAGTCCATCCAGCAACGCTGTCGATCGAAGAATTGCTGACCCAATGCGACATCAAAAAGACTCGACGTGGCGGACCCGGCGGGCAACATCGCAACAAAGTCGAGTCGGCAATCGTCATTACGCATCGACCTACGAAGATCATCGGCCAGGCTGGTGAACGCCGAAGCCAACATGAAAACCGCGACGTGGCAATTGAACGGTTACGTATAAACCTTGCTGTTGGGTTTCGACAGCCAATCGGCCCCGATGACTCGCCGTCGGATTTGTGGAGAGGTCGCGTTCGCAGCCGGAAGATCTCAGTAAACCCCAAGCATGCTGACTTTCCGAGGCTACTAGCGGAGGGGATGGACTTCGTGATGGCAGCAGATTTCGACATTAGCGTGGCTTCGGAGCGACTGGCAGTGTCCAAATCACAGCTGGTCAAATTCTTAAAATTGGCACCACCGGCCTTTCAATGGTTGAACAAAAATCGGGAACAGCGAAATTTAAGCAATCTGAAATAGATCCTTTCCGCAGCTTTTTGCTGGGTTCTTCAGGCGTTTCCACGTTTTTGGTTTTTTTTCTGGCAAGCGCGAACCTTGGATGGCGAAGAGAGTCTATTGGGGTGTGGGTGAGGAATACCCACAGAATTGTCACTTATGTGATATAATTCTGTTGTTAGCCAAAGGTTAAAGTTGAACCGGGGTTAACAACTTCCTAAGATTGGCTCGCTGATTTGAGTTTTCGATCGTGATTGGGGTTTCATGCCACACGATCCAACACACGACAGCATCCTTTCTTTTTAACAGTTCTCTCATTTTGCGTGTCCGCACGCGGGAGCAATGAAATGCGTAATTCAAACATCAACAACTCGATCGCAAACGTCATTAGTCGTTTTAGCGCCCGTGTCGATTCGATGTTGTGCGCGATCACCGCCCCGCAACATCAATGGCACCTCCAACCATATGCCAATTTAGGCACAGTCGACGCCCCGATAACGGGCGGGGATATGCCGGTCTATCTGACCGGGACGTCCGAACCGACGTGTGACCTAACCATCGGCAAGGTGGTTCGTAAACAGCGGCAGTTTCAAAGACTTAGCTAACCGTTACCAAGCGGGATCGTCTATTCAGATTCAAACCTGATCACGACGGCAAAAAACTAGCAACTTTGAAACGGGCTTCTGGGCAAGACTCACGAAGATCTGCGTATCTCCGTATACGTATTTCATCGTGAGATTCTCCTTCGAACGCTTCAGGATTTCGTCATCAGAACTTCTTGGATGAAGCTGATGGCATTCAGGAAAAATGAGAGTCAAGAACTATGAACGCTATCAATATACAATTAGATGAATTACGACAAACGGGCGACTTGGTTCGTGCAGCTCAAGCTGGCGACCGAGATGCGTTCGGCGAATTGTTCGAGCGATTTCAGCCAACGGTTATGGCAATCGCCATGCGACGCTTGCGTGACTTCGCGGATTCTCAAGAGCTTTGCCAAGACGTTTTTGTTCAGGCAATGTTGAAGATCGAGCAGTTGCGTACGCCTGAAGCTTTCGGTGGTTGGTTGCGACAGATCACTGTTCGCATGGCCATCAATCGAGCTGTCCGACGAGCACCAGCCGTTTCGGTCGAGCCTGAGATGTTAGAAGCAACGGTAACCTGCGAAGGTTCACCGCTTGACGACATCTTGGAAATCGAGCGAAAAGGTCAAGTCCGCGAGGGCTTGGAGCGGCTCGGTGAGATGGATCGCGATACACTGGTTGCTTTTTACGTCGACGGCCACAGCTTGCTGGAAATGGCCGACGATTTCAAGGCACCTTTGGGAACGATCAAGCGTCGTTTGCACGTCGCGCGAAAGCGTTTGGCGAAAGAAGTTGACGAATTGGCAACTGTTTAGATTTGATTGACGGTGAATTTACCTGCGTTCGTTCGCAGTAAAATTTGTCACGGATCAATCTGACGGAGAACCGATCGCAACGCCAAAGTTAAAACCAGAAGTAAGCACCAGAAGTGTTTTACGAAAAAAGAAGCCGCCAATGTGAACGCATTGGCGGCTTCCTCTGCTTTGACGGATGCTTTTTTCAAACGTCCCCTTTGCTTGGCTTAGTTCCCACTGTTATCCAACACCGATCGTTGAACCTCTTTGCCAAGAACCTCAACTTGTGTCGCCGCGTTTTCAGGCGGGCTAATGAACAAATCGTCTTGAGCATTGACCGCAGGCGCTTCGAGACTTAATTCTCCGTCAGCAACGGGTTCGTTAAACGTCGCCGGCTGAACACTGTTGTCGACCACCGTTCCCGTCACAGTCGGTGCCACGACTCTTGTTGCGGTTGTCGTCGTATTGGCCTGTGGAATCCCCGTCGCATCGGCCATCATTCTGCTTTGACCCTGCTGCGAATTTTGGTTTTGTCCCAGCACCGAATTTGGAATATTTCGCGGTGCTGAGAAGTTCGGATTCCCGTTCATCGCCGACCTCATCGCCTGGGAATTGGGTTGGTAGTAGTATCGCTGCTGACAATTCTGCTGTTGACCGTTGGTGTTGCCGTAGAAAGCCGCCTGTCGTTGAGCGTAGTAGTTGGCGTATTGATTACCGGCATACCGTTGCGAATTAGGCTGAGTGTACTGCTGGCCATAATTCGATTGGTAGTTTTGCGGGCAGTTACTGCGAGCCCGATTGCGCCGAAAAAGCTGCCCTTCGACCGGTTGAAGCGCAAGCAATAAAGTTGACATAGCGACAAAGCAGATTACGAGCGGACGAAACATTAGTTCACTTCTCCCAAGTTAATTCAATTGTTATAGCTGTGGGGCTTACCCAAAACGGAAGAGACGGCGGGCATCAGGTCATAAAGTTAACACAACGAATGACAGGCACAACCAATTTTGCACTGAATCGGCGGCAAACTGAGATTCAATGGGAGAATCCTCACTTGCTGGAACACCTGAATAGGCAAGCGTGCATACGTCAGCGCAAAGATGGCCGATTCTCGTGATGACCCAAGGCTTCGACGGCCGGCGAGTTGCCTCCACCTGGTGGTCGAAAACGTGTTGCGATTTCAGATGTGTTGCCGAAAACTATCGCAACGTTGCACGACGAGAATGCAATCTTCGTAAAGGCCCTCGCTCGCTTCCTCGGCGGGATATTCAAACCGATCAAGTTTTCAGAAAAAACTTTCTGCGCGTATTGAGGTTCTCAACAACCCAACTTTGACCTCAATGGGATACTGCCTCCCCGTTAAACAAATTCCGATTCGTTCAATCGCAGGATTATTCCTTAAAACTGATCGTTGGTTCCAAAATTGCGATGGCAGACAACTGAACTGTTTGGCTTTCTTGAAAGCTGAATTTTTCGAGTTCCATTCGATTGAACTCGGATGAAGATTTTTTAGACGCACTGTTTATTTTGGAAGCACGAATGAGGAAACGAAAAACACAAGGTTTCACTTTGGTTGAATTGTTAGTAGTTATTGCGATCATCGGAATTTTGATTGGAATGCTGCTACCCGCAGTTCAGCAAGTCAGAGAGTCGGCTCGGCGTTCGTCGTGCCAAAATAATTTGCGTCAGCTTTCGCTGGCCAACTTAAATTTCGAGTCTGCTCATCAGCATTTACCCAAAGGTATTTTATACCCAACGAACTTTGACACTTCTAACACGCAGGAAATGTTGTTCAGTTGGCCAACAACGATTGCTTCGTTCAACGAGCAAAATGCTGCGAGAAAGGTTCTCCATCCAGGCGAAGGCACCGCTCAGGCAAGAGTATCTAGTACGACCGACGGTCAAGCTGTTGTTGACATCCTTTCCACTTCACTTGGCATGTACCGCTGCCCGTCCGATTCGCCACCTGAAGTCAACGAACTTAGAACCACTTACTCGAGCGAAATTCCACATCTCGCAATGTCGAACTACGTCGCGTCAAACAATGTTGCTGTTTTGCATCCCGAAAAATTTGATGAACTGGGCACAGGCTCATTAAAGTTGCCAAACGGAACATTCTCGTCTGTTCTTGAAACGAAGCTTGCCGGTCTCCGAGACGGCACTTCCAATACTATTCTTTACTCGGAACGCGGCTACAAACCAGTTCGTAGAAAAAGCAATTTAGAAAAACCCAAGGGAGCAACGAACTGGGCGGTTGCAGGGTTGGGCAATCCAGCGGACCCGTCGGTCGAAGGCGCGCAAGGGGCATTGTTTTCAGGTTGGGGTGGAATCAGTTTGCTAGACGGCGTTCAAAATAGCTTTCGTGCTGAGCAAGGCGTTTCCAGCCGACACGCAGGCCTGATTCAATGCTCTTTCGCAGACGGATCGGTTCACTCACTCCCAGACTCGATTGATTCTTGGTACACCGGTGGCGGAAACCAAGTGGACAATCCAGCTCCGGCAACAATCACTTCGATTTACGACGTGCCGGTGCTCGCAACCGACTACGGCGTTTATGAATCTTTGATTGCTATCAACGATGGCAATGTCGTTGGAGAATTTGACACCGAATAAATCAAGATAATCGAGATCAAGCTTATCAACGAAAAGCTGCGGTTTTTGCCGCAGCTTTTTTTGTGATCGGTTGGTCGCTGGAAGTGTTCTTACACAAAACATCGCGGCCCAACAATCGGCAAGGCCTGATGGTCGTGTCACTTGTCGATTGCTCCGCCTTATCTATGTGCGTTACTCTATGTGCGTTACTCTATGTGCATTACTCTATGTGCGTTACTTTCCAAGGTTTGATTTTTCGCGTACGCTTTACGCGATGTTTAACTTGAACCGCCAAAGACGTCATGCCCTTCGAATATGAATATCCGCGACCGGCCGTGAGTGCCGATTTGGTTGTCGTCGATCGAAAATCGGGAACTCCCAAACTCCTGTTGATACAGCGATTGCGAGAACCATTCGCGAATTCCTGGGCACTGCCTGGCGGATTCATGGAAATTGATGAGACGTTGGAGCAAGCCGCGATGCGCGAACTGGAAGAAGAAACAGGCATCGTTACCGAAGAAGTCATTCCAATTGGTGCGTTCTCTGCGGTCGAGCGCGATCCGCGTGGTCGAATTATTACGTTTGCGTTCTATGTTGAGTTAGCCGGCCAACAAACTGCAGTCGCAGCAGACGACGCCAAAGATGCTCAATGGTTCGACCTGGGGAAACTTCCTCCGTTGGCGTTCGACCATGACCAAATATTGGAACTAGCGCGAAAAAATTGCTTTCCAGATGCCTAATATTGTTTGCGTTCTGAAACTCCAAACGCTCTAGTAGTGTGCAATTGAAAGTGCCTCACACTTTCAATTTATTTTTATGTGACAAACGTGCTTCCACACTGCCTTCGGCAACGTGCGTGTTCGAAATAACGCACTGCCAAATTGGCTTCAAATCTATTCGTACAAATTCAGATAACTGAACCCCGGAACCACCACAATGAGAAAAATGCATTGGCTCAACACGATCAAGAATTCTTTTGTCCCCTCGCAAAGTCGCGGCTTTAAAAGGAAGTCTCGTCGAGACGAATCCAAAGGAGCCGGATACACTTTCGAAAAACTCGAAGATAGAAATTTGCTCGCCGGCATCTCGTTCACTTCAGCCCTCGGCTTGCTGGTGATTGAAGCGGACGCTGGTGATGCCGACATCGTCGATGTGAGCTCGCCTACGGTTGACTCTTTGCGAATCCAAGTTGGCAACGGTGACGCGATCACTCTCCAGGACGACGCCGTCGGCAATGGTGATTTCGTCTTAAGTCAAACCGTCGTTGCGAACGACACGCTCGTGGTTGACGTTTCAAGCTCGATGGTCAGCCAGTTGCTGGCGAATCTTGGTGACATGGACGATATGTTTACCGCTGCGGCCTCATTGTCAGTGCCAACGCTGGTTGTGGCTGGTGGGGACGGCGCGGATCATATTGATGCTTCTCAGGTAACGTTTGGAGTCGAATTAAATGGTGGCGATGGCGACGACGAATTGTCGGGCGGACTGGGTGTCGATGAGCTTGATGGTGGAAACGGCGCTGACACTCTACTGGGTGGCGCGGCAGACGACATTCTGGTCGGTGGTGCGGGCGACGACATGTTGATGGGTGGATTCGGTGAAGACAATCTTCAGGGGGGAGCCGGCGACGATACACTCGTTGGTGGCGGTCAGATTGAAATCACCGTAGCCAACCTACAAACAACCGATGGTGCTTTGCTGACACCGATGTTCTTGGCGACAACCAACGGAGTTTACGATTTCTTCAATGCTGGCAGTAGCGCATCGGGAAGCTTGGAAAGCCTTGCCGAAGATGGAGATACAACCGCAAGAATCGCAGCGGCATTGGCTAGCGGTGGAGTTGGCGAAGCCAAGGCAACTGCTGGCGGGCCATTGGCTCCTGGCGATACGCGGACGGTCAGTTTTTACGCGACTTCGACGGACGCATTGACCCAGAATCTCAGCTTCGCCTCGATGGTAATTCCCAGTAACGATGCGTTCATTGGAAATGACGATCCAATGTTGATCGATCTTTTTGATGCCAATGGTGATCTTATCCAGCGCGTTGGCACGGGTGCGTTCGTCGTCACTGGTGACGACGTGATGGACGCCGGCACCGAAGTCAACGACGAAATTCCAGCCAACACCGCCGCGCTCGCCCAAGCCGCTCCCAACACCGGTGATACTGAAGGTGGCGTCATCGGCCAACACCCTGGATTCATGGGTTCTGATCGCCTGGGCGGAGCCATCGGCAACGTTTTGACCGCCATCCCTAACGGCGATTTTACTGATGGAAACCCAGACGTTGCCAGCATCCAAATTGGAACCACGCTTGATGGCGACGACGTTCTCGATGGCGGAGAAGGAGACGACACGCTGTTCGGAAACGAAGGCGATGACACCATGATGGGCGGCGCAGGCAATGACACCATGATGGGCGGTGTCGGTGACGATACAATGATGGGAGGATTCGGCGATGACGAATTGCATGGTGGAGTCGGTAACGACACACTGATGGGCGGCGGACAAATCGAAGTCACCGTGACCAACTTGCAAACAACCGATGGATCGCTGCTGACACCGGTTTTCCTTGCCACCACCAATGGAGTTTATGACTTCTTCGACACAGGCAGTGCAGCTTCGGCAAGTTTGGAAAGCCTTGCTGAAGACGGCGATACAACAGCACGCATTGCGGCAGCATTAGCTAGTGGCGGAGTAGGTGAGGCCACGTCAACAACGGGTGGCCCGCTTGCACCCGGCGAAACTCGAACCGTTTCGTTTTATGCAACGTCAACAGACACATTGACTCAGTTTCTCAGTTTCGCTTCGATGGTAATTCCAAGTAACGATGCGTTTATTGGAAACGACAACCCGGCTCAGCTTGACCTGTTTGACGTGAATGGAAACTTGATTCAGCGAGTCGGAACCGGTGCGTTCTTCGTCACGGGTGATGATGTGCTGGACGCTGGAACCGAAGTCAATGACGAAATTCCAGCCAACACGGCGGGACTTGCTCAAGCCGCACCAAACACCGGAACAACCGAAGCTGGCACCATTGGCCAGCACCCAGGCCACATGGGCTCGGTTCGATTGGGGGGGGCAACAGGCAATGTACTTACGGCCAAGCCTGAGGCTGACTTCACTGATGCCAATCCTAACGTCGCCAGTATTCAAGTTGGCACCACGCTTGATGGTAACGACCTTCTCAATGGCGGTGCCGGCGACGACACGCTAATGGGTAACGAAGGAGATGACGTTCTCATGGGCGGTGGCGGCAGCGATACGCTCGACGGTGGTGACGGAATCGACACGAATTCATTTCAAAACATTGGATTGGGTGTAACGGCGACGATCACCGATAGCGGCACGGGAACTGCCGCCTACGGAAGTGTTAGTGAAACGTTTGTTCAAATTGAAGCCTTGGAAGGTTCGGAGCAAGATGACAGTTTGACGGTTGATGGAAACGTCGGACGAACTCTTTCCGGCATGGGAGGTAACGACACGTTGGCCGGCGGAAATGGCGATGACATGTTATTCGGTGATGCGGGCAATGACATCATTCGCGGTAGCGGCGGTGCCGACACCGCATTTGGTGGCGAAGGTGACGACACAATCAACGGCGGTGCTGGTGATGACATCCTCAACGGTGAAGCCGGCGATGACTTCTTAATTGGATTGACCGGAACCGACACAATTGATGGCGGAACAGGCGTCAACACCAACTCGTTCCAAGGAGCCGCTGACAGCGTGACGGCAACAGTTAATGCTGACGGAACTGGCACGGCGAGCTATGGCGCAATCAATGAGTCGTTTACTGGAATTCAAAACCTCGTCGGTTCAGCCAATGATGATACGCTGACGGCAGTTGGTGACGCGGCAAACACTCTGACTGGCTTGGCAGGCGATGATGTCATTGATGCCGGAGCCGGAAGCGACACGCTGCTAGGCGGTGAAGGAAACGACACGCTTCGTGGCTCTAGTGGCAACGACACGTTGTTCGGAGGAGACGGAGATGACAAAGTCAATGGCGGCGGTGGTGATGACTTGATGTTTGGTGACGCTGGAAACGACTTCCTGGTCGGCATCGGCGGAGTTGACACAATCGTTGGTGGAGCTGGTACCGACACGAATTCCTTCCAAGGCGTCGGAGTTGGTGTTGGCGTTAATGCTCGCATCGTCGACGACGGATCGGGAACCGCTTCCTCTGGAACCGAAGCTGAAATTTTCACCGGAATCGAAAACCTGATCGGCTCTGAGAGCGACGATGTGTTGGTCGCTGCCGGCAGTATCGGACGTTTGATTTTTGGTCTTGATGGTGATGATGTAATCATTGGAACCGGCGGGGCAAATGTTTTCCTTGGAAACAATGGAAACGACATTTTGATCGGCGGTACGGGTAACGATACACTCTTCGGTAATGACGGCGACGACAACATCAACGGCAAAGGTGGCAACGACTTCTTGCGTGGCGATGTTGGAGATGACCTGCTTACCGGCGGTGGCGGTGATGATCGCTTAGTCGGCAGCGACGGCGATGACAACATGTTTGGCAACGGCGGACTAGATTACTTCTTCGGAGGAGCCGGCAACGACAGTATGTTTGGTGGCAACGCCGATGATGAACTCCGGGGTGGAGATGGCGACGACTTGCTCGTCGGAGGCCTCGGTACCGACATCCTGCTTGGCGGACCAGGCACCAACCAAGAGATTCAGTAATTGAGTTTGTTGGTGGTGATCATGGATCACTTGATCACCTAATTCAAAGACTTGAGGCTGGCCAATGTGGCCAGCCTTTTTTTTACGCTGTCGCTTGATCAACGATCGCGGAAGTCGCAAGAACCGGATTATTCAAGGTCGTCCTCTTCACTTGTGCCCGCTGGCCCTTGGTCGTTAAACTCGAACTTTCCCAAACACAAATGATCTGAGCAAACACAAACGACCTGAGAATTGCATGAGAGCTCTTGGAAATACGAATTGCCAGTTGCCAATTTTGCGCATGACGAACCGACATCAGCCCCTTTTCAACGCACGATTGATTGCCGCGTTCGCATTTATTTTGCTGGCCCGTAATGAGCAAGCAGTCGCTCAAGTATTGCCTTCGGTCGACAAGAGTAAAGCCATTCAATTTTCTCAATCGGCAGAGATTTCCTCTTCTGCTAAGGATTTTGGATTTAACCCAACGAAGTTGAAAGCGATCGACCGAAAGTTGGCCGCAATGGTCAAGGCGGGTGAAACGGTTGGCTGTAGCGCACTGGTAATCAAAGACGACCAAGAGATTTTTTTTGGCAAGTGGGGCGAGTCAAGCCGGGAAAGCGCGACGCCCATCGCACGCGATACAATTTTTCGCATCTACTCTATGTCCAAACCAATCACGAGCATCGCGGTCATGCAACTCGTTGAACAGGGTAAGATCGAACTTGATGCACCCGTGAAAAAGTACTTACAGGATTTTGAAAACCTCACCGTTCTCAAGGAAACTCGTCAGCAAAATCGCGGCAACAAGAACGGGTTCGAAGAAGTTGCCCCCAAGCGTGACATGACCATCCGCGATTTGCTTCGGCATACTTCGGGTTTGACCTATGGATTTTTTGGTGACTCGGAAGTTGACAAACGATACCGGCGCGCAGGTATTCTGCTCCTGGAAAGAGACATTAAAGAAACGGTTCGAAAACTGGGTAAGATCCCGCTTCTCAATCACCCGGGTTCGAAATTTGTTTACAGCGTATCGACGGATGTGCTTGGTCGCGTGATTGAGGTCGCATCCGGGCAATCGTTTGATGCATACTTGCGCGAGAATATATTTTTGCCGCTGCAAATGGATGACACTTACTTCAGTTTGCCAGCCGCCAAACTAGAGCGATTCGCGACGCTTTACAAACCAGCAAAAAACAGAACGTTGACGCCGGCCAATCCGCTCCAGTCACTTCGGTTTGTGAGCGAGGCCAATGATTTCTTTTCAGGTGGTGGAGGGCTTTGCTCGACATTGGATGACTATGCAAATTTTTGCAAAATGTTGTTGCAAAAGGGAAACTTCGCGGGAAAACAAATCGTCGATGCTTCAACCATTGCCGAGATGTTTACTAATCAGCTTGCCGACATCGACCAACCGCCGGGACAGTTCAAGTTTGGCTTAGGATTCAAAATTTCTCCGCGCGGAGATTATGGTTGGGGAGGTGCGGCCGGAACCCATTTCTGGGTCAACCCGGAAAAGAACCTGACGATTCTTTACATGGTTCAAATCATGCCTTACGGTAACCGAAAAGACAGAGACTTCGTGCGAGACGCTGTTTATTCAGCTTTACGTTGAAACAACAAAAAGAACAACGCTTCAACCAATGAACAAAAAGGAGTCGACACTGAAGACGCTGAATTCAATGAATCCAATGAATCAACTTAAGGCATGTCATTGCTGCGGCTTGATCCATCAAGTCCCTTCCGTCGAACCTGATCAGCGTGCCAGTTGTACTCGTTGTGGTTCTTCGTTCGTGCGCCCTGGAAAAATTGATCGCTCCGCCAGCCGAACTGCGGCGGCGGCTCTGGGTGCCTTTGTGCTGTTTTGGCCCGCCGTCTTGCTTCCAATTCTTCGAATTGAACAACTCGGCATGAAGTCTGAATCCAGCATCATTGGTGGAACATTGGAG
>CAZPTT010000030.1:0-10133 GCA_964589435.1 uncultured Pirellulaceae bacterium | reverse complement strand
ACATTGGAGTTGTTCCAACACGGAAATTGGTTTGTTGGCAGCATCGTCTTTCTGTTTTCAATCGTCTTTCCGCTGACAAAAATCGTTTTACTATTAGAACTCAGCCTGCTTGAAATGCTCCACCGCAAACACAAAGCTCAAACACTTCGGCTGATGGAGCACTTGGGTAAGTGGAGCATGATGGATGTCATGCTGTTGGCGTTTATGGTGATGTTGGTAAAACTTGGCGAGATGGTTGAATTCCAATTCGGCCCCGCCATTCTGGCGTTTGTGTTATGTGTCGGGATGAGCATGATTGCTTCGATCTCGTTTGACCCCCATGCGATTTGGGAAGAAGCCAATGAATAAGCCTACGGACTCGGATCCGAATGAATCCCAAACATCCAATCCTGAACAAGCGGCAACTGAGTCAGCTAGTTCCGTCCCACCCGAAAGTGCACAAAGCCAAACTGAGATTTCAATGCCAAGCGAGACGTCGTCGATTCCGGTTGCCGACATTGGCCCCAGCCGACTAACGCAAGCCGCTGATTGGACAGGATCATACATGTGGCTGGTCGCGGCCGCCTGTTTGATCGTTGCGGTTGGTCTGGTTTGGTGGTCGTTGCCGGAGCGAGGCATCGCAATCAACATCCACTTTCCCGAAGGCCATGGCTTGCAAGCGGAAGATGCCGTTCGCTTTCGAGGAATCGACGTTGGCATCGTAGAGGAAGTCAAACTCAATGCGAAACTCACCGGCGTCGACGTCTTGGTTAATTTGAACCCATCCGCCCAGTCGTTGGCGCGCGAAGGGACTCGTTTCTGGATCGTGCGCCCCGAACTCAGTCTTGCTGGAATTTCCGGCTTGGAAACTGCGGTCGGCCACAAGTACATCGGACTGATTCCCGCCGCCGACAACGAGGCTCCCTATAAATGGACATTTGAAGGCCTGCCGTCTTCACCGGCCGACGCATTGGCTGTCGATGGAATGGAGTTGATCATTCGCAGTGAGAAAAAGTACTCCGTCAGCGCAGGCTCACCGGTGACGTGTCGTGGAGTCGACATCGGGCGAATCCTGTCGGTCGGGCTTTCACAAGACGCTCGCTTTGTCGATGTTCGCGCCCGAATCTTTGAAAAGTACACGAAACTGGTCACCACGAAATCAAAGTTTTGGGCGACCAGCGGTGTGGATCTTGATTTTAGTTTTGGCGATGGATTGAAATTGGATATCGAGTCGCTGGAAACGATCGCTCGCGGTGGCGTGTCGATGCTGACAACCGAAAGCGGAGGCCAGCCTGTCAAACCTGGCCACGTGTTCACGCCTCTCCATGCAAAGCCAGCCGACGGGTGGTACAACGCGGCCAAGCTGGTCACATCAACGGACGTGGAGCTTCGTGGTGTTTTACCGTTGGAACTACAATGGCAACACAACGGCCTGTTTGGTCAATCGACCAAGACCAGCACATTCAACGGGATTCCTTTTCGTGATCGAGACGGAAATGCGTTCGCTCTGATTCCAACGGATGCATTGCTTCTCCCCAAAAAGGGGATGGCTGGGTCGATGAAATTGGCTCCAATCGGAGTTCCAGATTTGGCGATTCCTATCACGGCCGTCCAGCCCGATCCGGATGCCACTGTTGGAATCATGAAGTTACCAATCTCCAGTTCCTTCTCTTCGAACTGGCTGAACGAACCAGCAGCACGCCAGCCGACTGAACCGGAAGACTGCCTTGCCGTCCGCGCTTCAGGCGAACCGCGAAGCCTGACCTACCTCCATTTTTCAATCGAACAGGCTGACATTGGCGACAACGATGGCGATTGGGTGCTGAACTCATTTGACGGCGATCGCGATGTCTGGCACGGCTCGCCAGTGCTTTCGGAAACGGATGGAAAACTGATCGGTGTCCTGTTAATTGGGCCGCGACAAGTCACGATTCTTCCGTTCGATTCGCAGATGATTAACCCCCAATAGGATCATTGGGGCCACGACGCTCGTTTCGGATTGGGTTACACTACGCCCTATGAATAGACGACTGACCAAGATTAGTAAGTATTTAAGCTTTATACTGAAGCATCATCCTGAGACGATTGGGCTCGCATTGGATGCTGAGCGATGGGCGAACGTGGACGAGCTTGTAAAGAAAGCGAACGCCAGCGGTAAAACCATCACACTTCAGCAAGTGAAAGACGTGGTCGCTTTGAACGATCTGAAGCTTTTTGCTTTGAGCGACGATGGCCTTCGCATTCGAGCCAATTGATTTCAATCCATGACATTGCAATCGATCGACATCCCAGATTCCATCAAGCAGCTTCCGCATTCAAACGCTGCTGCGCACTTGATCGATTTGGCGAACGAGAGGATTGAAGCCTTCATGTTGGCCGAAGAATCGGTCACTGACAATTTTGTAACCTGTGACTTCCATTTACTCGATCAAGCGCTGACTTGGATCGAAGAAAATCACTTGCTGACCGGCAACCGCTTCTGCGAAATCGGCAGTGGCTTTGGAGTCGCCGCCCTGCTGGCGTCAATGCGTAAAATGCAGTCGGTTGGAATTGAAGTCGAAGCGAACCTAGTTGAGCAGGCTACGAATCTAGCAAGCGATCTGGATTTACCAGCCGATTTTTATTGCGGCAGCTTCGTGCCCCGCGACATCGCAACAGTTCGAGACCTTGCCAGCGAAGTCGAGCATGTCGAAACCCATGAAGGTGACATCTACGAAGAAATTGGATTGGGCCTCGACGATTTTGATCTGTTTTTCGCGTTTCCTTGGCCCGGCGAATATCATTTTTTTGAAGCCGTATTCGAAGCCGGCGCGGCGACCAATTCTTTGCTTCTGACCTACCGCGGCCGCAACGGCATGCACCTTCTTCGCAAGGTTTAGGAAAGTCTCGAGCAACGTTCGAAAGGCAAATGCCATCACCAGGCGGCGGCTCTGGAATCGACCTGAGAGACTAAGCTACGGTCGCCAAGCGGTGGGTTTTGAACTCCACGTTCGGCGAACTTAGCCACATTTAGGATACGGAAATTATTTTCGCACGGCCATCGTCTAAAATTGCCAAAATGCAGTTTGCTTAATCCGTATCGGACTGTTGCTCTGTCTGCGTATCGCCAATCTGCTTGATCAGCTTCGCGTAATTCCGCTCTGTTGCCGAAGCGGCTTTTTGTAAACCTTCCGCATCAGGAAACATCTCAGCCAATTTCAAAATCGGATCCATCCAGGTTTGCAGAACACGAAATTGGTTGCGAATGATATCCAGAAAGATATTCGGAACCTTGTTGACGACTTCGATTTTTTGCTGGCCGACTGGGGCAACGGACTGGGACTTGGCCGCGTTAGCCATGCCAGCCGCCATGCCTTCACTGACGACATCGCGCAGCCCATCAATCGATGTATTGAACTTCGACAACTCCGCAACAGCATGGCTAACTTCACGCATCGTCGCCGTTTGAATCGTCGTCAGGTCTTCATTTTGCGATCCGACAAGCTGCTTCATCCCAACGTCGAGCGTTTTTCGAATGTCGTTGAGCCCTTCGCTGAAAGTCGTCAACTGAGCAATCACCTGTCCGATTTGACTGTCATCATTCGCGGCGCCCAGCAAAAGATTACGTTTGAATGTGCGGCAAATGTCTTCCCAACGCTGCAAGTCGTCGCCTACCAGCTTGCCCATCAATTCCTGGAGCTTGAGCAAGTTTGCCTGAGCACCAGACGTCAATGTTTGAGCCTGATTTTGATAATGCGAGTTGATCAGCACGTCCAGCTCTTCGTCGTTCATGATCGGAGCAAGCTGTTCAGCGATTTTATTCATGTCACGATAGGAGCCCTGTAGTTTAAACGCCGGCTCGGTTCGATACTCGTCGGCTTGGGCGGCTGAATCGATATACTCACGATTGACTTTCAGGATCACATCGCGGGCAACCAATAGCTTTTTCATTACCGATACGAATTCGTTGACCTCCTCGATCGAATAGCTTCCTTCAAGCGACAGCCCTTGATTCTCTTCGCGCTCGGCCATCTTGATGATTGTGTAAACGTCGTTTTGTGATCGAGAGTTGAGCCGGCCTAAAGTAGGATTCGACGTCAAGCAGTTTTCCAAATAGCTAAGTTCGAAAGAATCGAGGCTGTCACCAATCACGTCGCCGAGATTGTAGGTGTCCGCTCGACTGGCTAACATGTCCGGAATCTGAAACTTCTCGCCGCTCTCGGTGTAAGGATTGCCTGCCATGACTACGGCAACCTTTCGCCCACGAAGATCGTAGGTTCGAGTCTTACCGCCAAACACGCCTTCGATGCGACGAGTTGCATCGCAAAGCGAAATGAATTTCTGCAAAAACTCCGGGTTGCAATGCTGAATATCGTCGACATAGATCATTACATTGTCGCCCATTTCAAGCGCGAGATTCAGTTTCTCAACTTCTTCACGAGCACTCGCGTTGGGTGCCTCAAGCGGATCAAGCGACGTAACCAAATGTCCGATCGCCGGGCCGTTGATCTTCATAAATGTAATGCCAAGACGATTGGCGATGTACTCCATCAGCGTCGTTTTTCCGTACCCCGGTGGCGAGACCAGCAGCAGCAATCCCATTAGATCAGTACGCTTATCTTCGCCGACCACTCCAATCTGTTTTGCAAGGTTGGCGCCAACCATCGGCAAATAGGTGTCGTTGATGAGTTTGTTTCGCACAAACGACGTCAGGACACGCGGCTTGAACTCTTCCAGTTTAAGTTCTTCACGCCGCTGATCGATGACAGCTTTCTTCAGATGGACATACGACTCAAACGCCGGCACGGTTTCTGATTCAAAACGCTCCAGTCGAGTCATAAAATCGTTGTAATCCAGCCGGTAGGTTTTCGCTTTCACACAGGGGTGATCACCCAGCAGTCCGCCAATTTCTCGCACCGAATCCACGTCAACAACACTTCGTTGTTCGTGCGTTCCATCCGCCAACATGACGGCGACTTCGTCGATGAACTTTGGCCAAAGTTCATGAGCGCGATGCTCTTGCTCCGTTTCCTGATCGTGACTTTGGCTGACAAACGAAGCAACCCAATCTCTGATGACGATGAAACGATCAACCGCTGACAGCGATTTTGATTCGACGGAATCAGCAAAGCTTGCTTCAGCTTTCTTCTTACGCAGGAACGTCTTAAAGGATTTGAACAGCGAATTGGCTTGACCGCTGCAGATCAATTTTGATTGAGAGGAAAGCTGATCAAACAAGTAATTCGCCGCCGCCGATGCGTTGCGTGCATCCCCAACTTGATACCCTGTCGCCAAACCGGAAATGTCAGACTCTAGTTCGTCAACATACTTTTGACGATCGGCAATGTCACCAAACAACTTCCTCGCCGCGCTTAGACTTTCAAGCTTTGCTGTCCAGTTTTGTTGCTCTCCCGAACGCTCGTTCGTCAGCACCAACCAGAACAGATTCGCCAACGCACGACTATCAGCCGAATATTTGAGTAATTCGAGCTCGACATCCAATTGGAGAAGCTGTTTCAGAATCAACACCGCGTCATGATCATGGACGCCCTTGATGTATCCTTCGGCGTAACGGGGAGCCATGAATTGCTGCGTTACTTCGAGCAAATTTTCTTCAGCCAACACGTTGAGTTCTTCGACCGAGACGAAGTTGCCTCCCTGTGCTTCGCGAAGAATTAAGAAGGCAAGGTATTCGGCGCGGTAAACGGTTCGATTTTCTGAAACGACGGGCTGATCCCAAACGGATTGAGTCGCCATCAACTCTGGATTGTCGACGGCTTCAAAATAGTTGGTGCCGCTCAAGTGAAACACCATCTCCCCGTCTTTGATAACCGTCGTCAAATCGAGCGGTTGAGTGTTGACAGAAAACTTGTGCTTGCCAAACTGAATGACATTTTGGCCATCGACATAGAGTTCGTTTTTGTCTCGCAATTGTCGAACAGTGTCTTCGCGAACCGTTTTCAGCCGGCTCTGCACATCGTCGACTTTGACCGACTCATCCAACTCTGTCAGCTTGTCGATAATGTCGCGAACTTTTTCGATCATTAGATCGGCGGCGAAATAACTGTTGATTTCGTCGACCGTTTCGAAGTTTGCCACGCGCGACCGAATACCTTTGAGGATTCGATCGGCGGCACTCATGAGCGCCGTCGCCCGCTTGTTACGAGCTTCGACCAATTGCAACTTTTTCGTATCAAAAGCTGTGTAAATCTCTTCGCGTTTCTCCGCCAACTGAACGATGAACTCGTCGAACTCCGCAAACCGGCCTTCGACTTCTTCGATCTGAACCATCATTTTGGTCAGATACTCATCGCAACGTTCTGGCGAATCGCAGACGTCGAGGTAGTTAACAACGGCTTGGCTGATCAACTTGATTTGAGAATTGAATTCGGCCTCACCCTCGACCGACATCAGGGCTTGCGACTTTTTCTTTAACGCCGCCCGCGTTTGATTTAGGTTGGAGTAGATGGCCGAAATATTGTCGATGATTCGGGTACGCTGTGTCGCATCATCAATCTTCAGGTTGCTGACGATATCGATCAACATTTCCAGCTCACTGGCACCCTGAGCAATTTCTTCATCCAGTGACTTGGCTTCGACGCCTGTTTTTAAATCCTCAATCTTGGCGCGTTGTTCGGCAACTCGATCAGAATAGGGAGAGAGCGAGTCTTCTTTGAGAAGGAACTCGACACAGCGGCGTGAAAGGGTTTCCGAATTTTCGGCGATCTTGGTTTCGAGGGCTTCGACCGCTGGCAAATCGACATACTTCAGCTCTTTGAGCGAGATGACTTGGCCCCGAACAGTTCTTAAGCTCGCCAGGGCGGCGACAAAATCATCAATGTGCCTGAACTGCTTACTGACTGCCGCCGAGAGTGCATCCTGAGCCGTTTTGGATATCGAGTTGAATTGCTCAGACGTGTTGCGACGGACGCGGACGACTTTGTCGAATTCATCGACCGCCGCCGTGGATGCTGACTGAATGTCGACCAGTGGCTTGGAAATCTCAAAAGCCTGTGTCTCTTTGACCCAGAAATAGGAATCCAAAATATCAGTCGACTTTTTTACAAGATCGACGTACAGATTCGCGTAGCTGTCGTCCTGCTCGATCAAATTCAGAACTTCATGCGATTCGGCCATCGCCCGCACGATTTCTTTGTTTCCGATTTTAAAGATGTATGAGTCAGTCTTCTCACCGACCACAACATCTTCGCCGACATACGGCGTCTGCCAGATTTGAATCGAGTGATGCTTCTGTGGGTTGTCGTCAGCGCGAAAATAAATCAGCTGGCCATTTTCGAAGATCGAAAAACCATTACAAATGATTGGCGTTTCGACCTGTTGCTCGATCATGTTGTAAGAGAGCAGCACGTATTGTCCGGATTCACGATTGTGAAAGACGTACAAATAGTCCTCGCCATTGGGCGACGCGATGCGCCGTTCAAACAGCAGATTGGCAATGTCATTCTCGAACGTCTTGCTGACGCCTGTCTGCAAATAGTAGCCGTTTGAGAAGATCAGGCCATGGTCTTCAGGTAGCTGGACACAAGCGTCTTCGATCGCGTCGAGCCGTTGAGCCGATTGCTTTTTTTCGTTGAAGACAATGTAGCGGAAAGCGTCTTCTTTGAACGGCTTCATCTTCAGCAAAATTATGTTGCCGACGATCGAGTAATGAATTTCGGCATCGTCAAGCGTTTGATCTGCGTCGTCGACCGGTTCCGAATAGATCCCTTCGCCATCTTCGGTGTTGTCTTCGATCTTGATCGTGAGGTCGCCGCCAACGGTTTCAACCCAAACACGGTCTTCGATAGAAATGTGTGGGTGCAGGCCTCCCCGATGCAAATCGCGATGAGTGCGAACCCATTTGAAGTCATGTTGCGGCGGATAGACTACCTCGTGATCGCTACGGTTGTCGACGTAAGTGAGCGAACCTCCATCGATCAAGAATTTGAAGGATTTAATGTCGCTGGCTGATTTGCCAACTTGAAAAACCATGTACAGGTGAGGCCCACTGACATGGAACTTTTTGAAGTGCGTGTCTTTGTAGTATTTGTAAAGCTGGAAGAAGTCCTGCTCAAACGCTCCATCACGGATCAATTCGATCGGTGACTCATGGAACATTCCGTCTTCGCCAAATTGGTAGACGGAAAACACATCAGCCAATTCCGTGACTTTCTTCAGCCCCATGTGGACGTTGTAGCCGAACACGAACAGTTTACCGACAGGCACGATATCCTGCGGTGTACAGTTGTGACTGGTGGTGATTCGCTGAGTCGAAATCAGCTTTGTTGGAATCGAACCGAAGACTTCCCGTCGTGCATCGTTGAGCTGCGCCAAACGCGACTGCAAATCATCCGCATGCGACTTGAGTCGATTACGAATAATCTCGTACGTGCCACGCTCGAGCTGCGTTTCGGACGCGTCGCCGCTGGCTACTGTTTCAAGTTGTTCCGGTACGTCGGACATATTGAATGGAAATTCCGAGAGGATGAACTAGTTCGACTATTTGCGAGAATGCTGAGTCAACAAACCAAGGACTCAGTTCACGCTGCTTGGGATCACCAAGCCAGCCATCGCGTTTTGACGCGATGGCTGGCGCTTAACCGAGCGACCTAGAGCAGTTAAGCTTTCGTGATCGCCTTGATAACCTCACCGGAATTCTTGGACGCGATTCCGGCTTGATTCGCGGCACCCAACATTCCTTGCAAGCGCCCGAGGATGTCCGTGTCACTTGTCGATCCCATCATCTGGCCAAGTAAAGCCGCCACCGATAGATTCTTCATGTCTTCCGACGAAACGCCAAACATGTCGATGTACTTTGCAAGCTCGGCTTTGAACTGAGCCGGATCGCCAGTGAAGAAAGTATCTTTCACGTCGGACAACACTTTGCTGCCTTCGACCAGCCGATCGACCTGCTTTCCGGCGGTGATGGAATTGACGATGCTATCGAAGAACTTGTTGTCACCACCGACGATGTCGATGTTCGCTGATTTCAGAGACTCGGCAATCATTTCAGCCTGGGCTTCCGCGATTTGGCGCTGAGCATGAATGGCTTCCAGTTCAACATCCTTTTCCTTGTTCAACTTCAGCTTGAATTCTTCGTGCTCTTTGCCGACGCTGTCGAACAACTTCATGGCTTCGGCTTTTTGCGTGATACCTTGAGCGTCCGCTGAGAATTTCAATTCGATCACACGAGCTTCCGCGGTTCCTTCCTTTTCGATGGCGACGGATTTTTCAATCATCACCTGGGCTTCGGCCAATCCGACGGCAGCTGTTTCCGCTTGCGTTGCTTCGGCCAACATCTTCTTGGCGTCGGTTTCCTTTTCAGCGGCAGAGCGTTGAGCTTCAGCAGTAACAACGATTGTTTCCGCTTTAAGATCGGCAGCCTGCTTCTCAGCGTCAGCAGCTTTGACTTGCTTGACTAACTCTTGCTGCGCCAATTCTTCGGCGGCGGTTACCGCAACTTGTTTTTTTCGATCAGCAGCAGCAAACTCGCGAGTATCTTTAATTTTCTCTTCTTCTTCGACGACGGCCCGCTCGACGATGACCCGTTCGCGAATAACGTCTTGGATTACCTTCTTCTCGACTTCGATCGCCTTCTCTTTGTCGATGTCGGCTAGTGTCACAACGCGCTCACGCTCGGCCACTTCGAGACCACGATCTTTTTCGACGCGTTCCGTTTCGACCGCATCGGTACGTTCTTTGCTTTTGGCGGCCACGATGATGGCGCGAAGTTTATTTTCTTCCGCGATGGCGATTTCTTCATCGGCAGAGATTTTGGCAGTTTGCGCCCGCTGACGCTCCTGCTCTTCGACGACACTTGCTTCAGCTCGTTGACGAGCTGTGATCTCGGCGATTTCCTTGGCTTGCTTTTCTTCGGCTTCGGCCTGTTGGCGGTCGAGAGCCAAAATTGCCTCGCGAGCTTCCACATCTTGCTTGCGGATCGTCTTTTCTTTCTCGCGAGAGATATAGTTGGCTTGAGTCGCTTCATTGGCCGTAAGATCGGTAATCTTTTTGATACCTTCTGCGTCCAAAACATTATTGGGATTCAGTTTTTCCAGATCGGTTTGCTCCAGATAGTCAATCGCCGCGTCATCCAGGACGTATCCGTTCAGATCGGTTCCAATGATCCGAACGATCTGTTCGCGAAATTCGTTTCGCATGTTGTACAATTCGAC
>CAZPTT010000029.1:36035-46221 GCA_964589435.1 uncultured Pirellulaceae bacterium | reverse complement strand
CAAGCGAGAGACATGGCACCCAAACGCCGGCCCCAGATTTTAAGTTTCAGATGTTGGCTCGGAATTTAAGTCTGAGGCGTTGCAACTCAGATACGCTGGCCTTGTTCCGCAGGCACGATACCTGAGGTCAAGTTCTGGCGAACGCGGGATCAATTATGGCTACTTCTATTTGCTTCTATTTATTTTTCTTCTTGATCGTCACTGAATCAAACAGCTCGTCGGCGAGAGTATACGACTTCAGTTCCAACGTGCCGCCGTTGATTGCGACCATCGCATAGTGATGTCCTCGGCGAACGTTGTTTTGAAAGAAGGGGCGATACGGGCCGGGGGTTTCCAAGTGCCCTCCTCCACCACCTGTGATCATATAAATCGTGCCACCAACTTCCACGGCTTTGTTCTGTCGCACGGGCCAAGTTCTCTCATACGAGTGAATGTGACCGGTCCAGACAATATCGACGCCATGTTTTTCATAAAGTGGAACCAGCTTCCGAACTCTTAAATCACCACGCGTACTTTTGTTAGTCTTCCACAAATCGCCATAGTCATTTTCATCCGAAGAGTAAGGCGGATGATGATGGCAGACGAATTTCCAAGTCGCGTTCGATTTAGCTAAAGCTTGGTCGAGCCATTTGTATTGTTCACTTTCCGGATCGACTTTTCGGTTGGTGTCCAATAAGAAAAAGTCCGCGTTGCCGTAGCTGAATTGATAATAGTACTCCGGCTCGGGAAGCGACATGTAGTCAAAATAGTTCTTGGCATTCTGCTCATGGTTTCCAAGGACGGGAAAAAATGGGACGCGAGAAATGAGAGGATTCATCGACGAAAAGAACTCGTCGATCCATTCGATGCCACGTTTTCCTTGGTCAACGAGGTCACCCGAGTGCAGCAAAAAATTTGGGCGCCGCGCCCAAGCTTGCTTTGCAATCGGTCCGGAAACACCAGGGTTTCCTTGGGTATCGCAAACGCGAATGGCGTTTTGGGCAGGCAAGCTGTTTGAAAGGTCGAAACTTCACTTTCGATTGGCTGCCCGGCTGCATTGATCGACTCAACCCAATAAAAATATTGGGTCTCCGGTTTCAAATTCTCAATTCGAATCGAGTTGATTTCGCTTTCCTCAGACGTCCCGGCAACTTTGACGCAGTTCGAATCTTCTCCCCAATGAACTTTGCCGTGCCCGCTTTTCGCGGCCCGCCACATAACCGTCATGCCTGTTTGAGTTCCGTATTGCAAATACGGTTTGACGACGAACTCTTGGCCGCCATCAACAATCGTCGCTGGCAAACTCGCAAGACCTTCTAGGTGCTCAAACTCTTCAGCAACCCACTTAGGTTTTGCGGCCAGATTGTAAATCGAGACTTCGCGAATCCGACCCGTCATCGGTTCAAACTCGTTGTCATCGCGATAGGCTCCGATCACAAAGGGAGCTTGGGATGGGTAGAGGATTTCGCCGGACTGATGCTGAGAATCGCCATCAAGTTTTCCATTGACATAGAGCTCCATTTTTTTGCCATCAAAAACGGCTGCGATGTGATACATCTTGCCGGGTTCGAATTTTGATTTGCCAGTCAAGTAAGTCATCTTTCCGTTTCCATCATCGGCACCTTGGGAGGCCAAGGCAAAGCAGAAACTGGAGTTTCGATAGCCCAACAGCCAACCGGTTTCTTCGTCGCCGTTGTCTTGGAAAGTCCCGACGATGGAGCCGTACTCAATCGGTTGATCGATCGCCACCCATGCAGACACTGTCATCTCTTTGGTAGGCAAAGCCTTTTCAACGGACTTGAAATCTTCCGCGACAACGCACTGCATTCCGCGGCCGTTGAATCGGGCGGATTGTCCCAAGGAGTCATTCACAAAGGTTGGCGGGTGGCTAAAAGTTGCGTCGGGGCCCAGCCGAGCCTGAACCAAGTTCTGTTTGATGTTCGAAGTTTTGAACTGCCAGTGAATGATTGGATCAGGGCCATCATGGGCGAGGCTGCTGAGCGAACTTGCGACCACGATTGCCACCGCACTCAATAACTTGAACATCATGCTCTTTGTTTTATTCATCGTTGCCCTTGTCATTTTACGGCGGTTGAAAAGCAGCATCTCATCCGGTGAAATCCAGCGTAAAAAAAGGCGTCGATCAACGACGCCTTCTCGGTGATGGATGTTTCTTTAATGCTCGGTTGAAATAGGGGTGAGTTCGCCATTGGCGATAGGTAAACTGCCGGCGAACAAGCCCTCAATGACGCGGGTCATGTGCTTGAGTTCAAGCTTCTCCCAGTGGTCGCCGACTTGATGGTAATCATCATGAAGCGAACCGGCAGAAAAGCTGTGAGCGATGACGCCTTTTTCAACGAATGAATAATTGTCGCTGGCGCGGTAGAGCATTTCGCTGAACTTTGGGTGTTCGAAAATCAGAATGCCGACCGATTCTGCGCCTTTGATCATCAACGGCCCCAAGTCCGATTGATCCCACCCAGTCACCCAGCATTTCTCGCTGGCTCCGGCTTCCGGACGACCGATCATTTCCAGGTTGATATTCGCCACGATCTTCCTAAGTGGCCACGTTGGATTGTTTGCATAGTAGCGCGAGCCAAGCAGCCCTTTTTCTTCGCCCCAGAGCGTCATGAAAATCACGGTTCGTTTCGGGGGCGTCTTCATGGCACCGTAGGCATCGGCAAGACTAAGCACGCCAGTTACTCCAGTCGCGTCATCGTCGGCTCCGTTGTTGATCGTGTCACCAGGTCCGGTCGTCGATCCAATGTGATCAAGGTGAGCCGTGAAAATAATGGCTTCGTTTTGAAGCGTTGGGTCGGAGCCTTTGAGTACGCCGATTGTATTTTGAACGGTCGCCTCTCCGCCAATTAGTTTTGGAATCTGGATCGAAAATTCGCCCTCTCCGGAGATTTTTGAAATCAAGACTGTTGGGCCAGCAAATCCCCTTCGTGAGACGAGAGATGGAGCTTGCAATTTTTTGGCCATCGCGATTAATGGGCTGCCCGGCTCTACCGGTATCAGAATCGCCGTCGCACCATTTCGTTTCAGTACTGCCGTTTGTCTCGCGAGGTTGCCAATCGCTCGTGGATCCGCGAGCGATCCAGGATCGAACAGGACGGCGCCGCTGACTTTGGTTTTTCGAAAGTCGTCAGCGGTGACGACAGTGACTTTTCCGGTGAAGTCGAAGGCACTGGCGTCTCCACTGAGCATGCCAAAGTTTTGAATTTGTTTCCCGTTTTGCGCGATGCTGATTCCGGACGAAGGAAGTTGAACTGTCGCGATTGTCGTCTTTTGAAAGAACGAACCGTCATCGCCTCCGCCAACCAGTCCAGCCCCGCGAAACCGGCCAGCGACGTAGGCCGATGCGATATCGAATTCTTTGGAGGGCGTGTCGCGTCCAGCCATTTCGTCGGAAGCCAGGAATGAAACGGTGGCGGTCACCGATTTCTGATTGATGGCGTCGTACGAATCGGCAAGTTCCGGAGGGTAGTCTGTTTGGGCGAATGAAACGCCAAGGCAGGAGAGCATTATCGCTGCTGTGAGCGGAAAGTGAGTTAAGTAGCGACGCAACGCCGCGCGATTGGCAGTTCGGAGCATGTGAAAAAATTCCGCAAAGGCATGGATGAATCTGAAGCCCAGATTCTAGTTGCTTTTGAGGAGAAGCCAAACTGGTTGTGATTGTTTTTGCAGGCTTCGGTTTGTGCGGGTTTCCGGTCGCTCGGAGCGGTGGTCTGGTCGTCACTTTGAGGCTGCGTTTGGAATTGATGTCTTTCTACGGGCTGCCTTTTTTATAGGCTACCGCCCGTAGCTAATTGCGGCCGTTACTTCGAGGCTGCGCGTTATTGGTTGCACCTTCGTGGCAAAGAGAGTGTTGCTGTTTTGCATTCGGGATAGCGGCGAAGCTGCGGTCGCGTGTAGCTGTGGGCGTGAGCCCACAGATTGAGTTGTGTACCTTGGAAGCCACGAAGTGGCGGTCGCCACTTAGATGGTCGGCTTTTCCACGCCGCACCAGGCGGCTTGGGCCGCTCCGCTAGGACATTACTCCGTGTCGACTACCTCGGGCGCGATCGTTTTGAGAATCCGCTCAAGCTTGCGTTTGGTGGCGCCTGAACTGTCCCGATACCGAGCGACCAGCGTGTTTTTGGCTTTCAGTTGACGCTGATAGTCTTCCTCATTCTCTTGCAGATGTTCTTCATTGGGAATCAAGAATTTTAAAGCCCTCGCAGGACAGGCTTCCAGCGTGACGACGATTTGATCAAACACTGTTAGACCCGACGCTTCTTCTTGTCCTTCATTTGGCCCATTCCAAAGATCAAGCTTCATCGGGGAGTGGACTTCATCGAGATAAGGCTTGTTTTCAGAAAGAAGTTTGGTGAAAACGTCCGGTATTCTTGATAGTTGATTTTTCTTCATTGCCAAAGAAAGAAAAGTCACATAATGCTGAGGAGTCTTAAGAGAGCTGGAGATTTCTGAAGTCGGCAAGATGTCTGTCTGCCATTTATACCTAGGGCTCAAATGATCCAATAGTGCCAACTTCAATCGAAGAGGTTTAGCTTTCGATTGTATTAGCTTGGTGAAGTGCGATTCAATTTCTGGTTTAGTCTTGTAATCTATGTAAGAGTTTCTAGTTGCAACATAGTAAACTCGACGGAGAAACTGCTCATTAAGATTAGTGCGTTGAAGTTGATCAAGGCACCATCGCTGGATTTTGCTGATGGCGTCTTTTTCATCTTTGTTGCTCGCATGATCAATGTGCCCGGCAATATAGATGATGAAATTCGCATCCACGTCTTCAAAATAGTCGATTGATTCGGCGAATTGTTTTTTCGGACTATACGAAGAAAGCAATGAACCGAGGGTTCTTTGCCATCCACTTTGGGAGTCAAGAACGCCAAAATTCTGATTTCGAAAAGCTTTTGCAATTGATGTGATATCACTGATTTCCCACGAGTGATACTGGTTCGCTTTCTGATCAAAAGATCCAATTGCATTGAGGCATTCTTCCGCATTTGTCTCCGAGAAAGGTTCACGACTCAATCGCTCAATCCAAAGTTTGCGTGTTCTGCCGCGAACGAGGTCAGGAACAGGTTTGCCGGTTAGATTTGATATGCTCTGCCAAGTTTGTTGGAGAACTAAAAGGTCAGTTGCCTGTTCGAGCTCTCTTTGCAAGATCTTCAAGAATTGATCTACGGTCTGCCTGTTGGTGTTGTCGCTTGTGTTTGGGTCGTTAACCAAGCCTATCGCGTTGATGAGTTGAAGGCGTTGCTCGCAGTTGAAACGACGCCGGCCAGTTGATCTAGCTCTGCGACCAGCGACCATGCCGCCGCCTCCCATCATCCCGCCACCTCCCATCTTTCCCGCACGCCCGCCTTCCAATTTGACTTCGAAGCATCCAGACATCGGATCCGCCAGGTAGTTCTTGATTGCTTCCAATGCGTTTCGGTTGTCCTTTGCAGAAGTAACAAGGTATGAAGCTAAGAAGGATGGCGAACGGACTTCTGCCTGATTGTTTTGTTTAAGCAATTGCACTATGGCCTTGATCAGGCTGGAGTGCTTGGAGTTTTGCTTTGTCAGGAATTCAATCGCGGCCAAGCGGGCTTTGGGGAATGGAGAATCCAGTAGTTCGCCGAAAAGTTTGTTGACTTTGGTTTCATCATTCCAACGCCAGGCGAGCATCCGGCAGCAAATACCTACCAAGTCCGCTTCAATCGAGTTGTGTGATTCCAAGCCGTGCTCTGTTTGGGTTACGGTCTCCACTTTATTCAAAGCGTCATCCGTCGCCTCTTCCGACTTGTCTACTGATCCGCTGTTTGCAGTCTCTCTGTTTTTCGCGACTTGATTCGCCCAAGCAACGTTGCGTTCGATTTTGTCCAGCCATGCGTCGGAAATTGGACGTTTGGATTTTTGGCCGATCTTGAGTTCGCCGGAAGGATTTAAGAGAGACTCGTCACCAGTAATCGCCACTGCACACCAACAAGCTGCCGCGTACCGTACTTGAGCCGAGTTGTTTCTTGTTTGTTCTGAATCTTCACCAAGTTGTTTGTTTGAGCGGATTTGAATTTTGGAGAACATGATCGGCTCGACGGTTTCGTACTGGCTTTCCGCTAGTTCAAGGATTGCTTCGACGATGCTCCTGATTCTCTGTTGCGCTTTTTTGTCATTGAGGTCGACATCGTCAGCAAGTTTAAAAAAGTGTTGCAGCAGTTCTTTGGTAGGTGCTTCGTAGACGCACAGCGGAACCAGGCATTGGGCGACGCCGATTTGAGCCTCGATGGACACCTCATTCTTGTGCTTGGCAATCGTTTTCTTCAGGAGGCTCGTTACTTGTCTTTCCGGTGCTTTGCGAGCCAGCAAACTGACCGTGTCCCGCCAAGATCGGCCGAGGTCTCCCAGTCCAGAGCCGTTTACCGCTTCTTTGGTCGTCGAGGAAATGTATGCGGGCAAAGATGCGCCACGATAAGTCGGCCACAATACCTCTTTGTCAGGGTTCCCTTTGATGGGCGCTGTCGGCGTGGAATTCTTTAGATTCGCCGATGGATTGTTGTATCGGGAACCTGTGTAACCTGAAGATGGGTTTCTGTATCCAGATGACTTGTTGGCGGCTGACGGATTGTTGTAGTTCGAATTACTGTTGCTTGCCGAACGGCGCTGTTTTAAGGAAATGGTCGGTGGGTTGGCTGAAGCTTCGGTGCGCAGGGCTGCAAGTCGTGCCTCGGCGTTCCGCAACAGTTCCTTTTGAATGCTCACTTGTTGTTGAGCCGATTCTAGTTCTGCGGTCGAGATGAAATTCTTAGCGGCCAATTTCTTGGAATGCTCGGCTTGCTTTTCAAAATTTGCAACCATTCGCCTTTTCTCGCGAACTTTATTGATAAGCTCGAGCTCTTGTTCCGCCCGTTGTTTTTCCAATTCCTGCCTAGCTAATCCGAGCATTTTTTCGGCACTGTCGTAATCCAGTTCAGCGATTTGAAGATTGCCAGTGGCTTCTTCAATCACACCAGCTTGTCCGCCAATTTTTTTGGCACGGGCAAGCTTCGTTTTGGCCAATTCAATTTTCAGCCTCGCCAATTCGACTTGGTGCTCGTAGTCAACGATCTGAGCAGAGGTCGATTCAGCCAGGGATTGTTTGGGTGGACTTGCTTTTTCTGCAAGGCCCTTTGAATTTGTGTTTTCTTGATCTTGATTCTGAGACTGGAGCTCCTGAAGGAATTCAAACTGTTTTTGCAGGCCGATAAGTTTTAGCTGAGCGATGCGAGCAGCGGTGAGAGCTTGCTCCGCTTCGGATGCGCTAATGTCTAAATTCTCGCGGAGAAGTTGAACGCGCGCGGCTTCTTTTTTTGTCGACTTAACATTGACTTCGGCAAGTTTGATTTCGTTTTCGAGTGCCAGTATTCGCAGTTGAAGATCCATTGTCGATGGTTCTTTTCTCGCCGAAGTAGGTGGTTGGGCGTCGGCACGTTGTTCGTTCGAGGCTTGTTTTTTGGCGATAGGATTGTCACCTAACTCGCTGGCGAGCCCAGTTGGTTGTTGGGCCGATTTCTGGGGAAGTCGATTTGTAAGCTGTCCGCTGGGACGCTTTGAAATCGTGGCGACGACTCGACTGCCCCGTTTCAATCTGAAGACATCGTTCTTAACGACCAGTCCGTCCGATTCGCCCTTGATTAAAATCCGGTACTTCCCTGCGCGAAGGCTCGTGGAACTCTTGCCATGCTCGACAGTGATTTCCCGGGTCGGTTTTTCGTCTTGAACAAGGATGACGGAAATGTCTTCAATTTCGGATTCGATCACCAATTCGCCGGCGGTCGTTTGCAAGACGATCTGAATTCCGCCCCATGTCATCAGTCCAATCAGGCCCAAGACGCAAGCCACATTGAACCACCGCGAAACCCAACTTCGAGACCGGTGAGTTGCCGGCTGGCTTGTGTTCGTTCGGCGCGTTGATTGGGATAGCGTGGTCTTGACTGGTGGCTGAGGGCCTACTGCTGGAGATGCTAAAGTTGTTTGCTGTTGCTGAAATTTTTCGGCGCGAATTTGCTCCGCTCGAACGAGCGTTTCGTTAAGTGAATGGCCGGTGCAAAATGGTTGCAGGGCGTTGGCAAGTTCATTCGAATCTTGAAAGCGGTTGTCAGGTTCACGCGCGATACACTTTTCGATGATGGCAGGTAAGCCGGCCGGCAAGTCGGCGCGGCGGTTTTGGATTGGCGTTGGAGACTCGATCGCCATCGCTTTTAGTTTTTTCAGCGGCGTGTTGGCAGCTTCACTACTGTAAGGAGCCAGCCCAGTCAGAAGTTTATACAACGTCGCCCCCAGTCCGTAGACGTCAGTGCGGCTGTCGACTTCGTTGTTATTGCCGCACTGCTCGGGAGCCATGTAGTCCAGCGTGCCCAGCAATTGACCGACTGTTGTCAGTTCGTCGACTGCGCCGTGAAGCCCGCCGAGTGTTGCCAGTCCAAGGTCAAGGATTTTGACATTCCCTTCACGTGTCAGCATCAGATTCGATGGCTTTACGTCTCGGTGAATTACGTCTTGATCGTGTGCGTATTGCAAACCAAGTGCTGACTGCCGGACGGCTTCACAGGCATTGGCAACCGACAACGGACCACAAGTTCTGACAATCCTGCTCAAGTCGAGGCCGTCGACCAATTCCATCACTAGGTAATGCGTTCCTTCCGCTTCTCCGGCATCGGTGGCGCTGACCATGCTGGGATGATTCATCTGGCCGATGATTTTCATTTCGCGTTTGAATCGAGAGATCGCAGCGGAGTTTTGCATTTTGCGTTCTGGCAAAATTTTGATCGCCACAGTCTTTTCTAATCGCGTATGCCGGGCGCGGAAAACGCTGCCCATGCCACCGGAAGCAATCTGCTGCTCAAGTTCATAGTCGCCAATTTGCACGCCAACTGATTCGCCGATTTGCTGTTTGATTTGCGCGTCGACATGCGGCGAGACCTCAGTTTCATTCGACTTGAAATCTTGCAGCCGAATCGCCTGTACTGCCCGCTGATACTCTGGCGAGTCCTCGTTAGCCGCAAGTTTCTTTGGCAAGAAATTGGAATTTGAAGATGCTGCTTCGCCGTCTAGCGACTCGTTATTTCTTGATTTGCCGTCGTTTGATTCGCCGTCGTTCCCTTCGGCCAGCAGGTCGATCAGCGAGTCGTGGGTCGGGTCAAGTCCGACGATGGTATCTTCGCAAACTTCGCAGTCATCGAGATGCGTTGAGATCTGGTCGAACAATTCGTGCGGCAATTTGCCCAATACGTACTGTTGCAATTGTTCTCGCGTAAAACAGTCGATTACATTCATCGGTTCGTTCCCGTCGCTTTTTTAACGCGTATTTGTGAGCAGGTATCTTCATGTGGTGGATAAAGGCAGCCAAGCAAACACCTACGTTCGCCTAGATCGACTTGCCAAAAAGCAAGCAGGATTCACCCAATAAGTACAACGCGGGGGCGCGACACGAAAATGAGAAAAAGGCCCCTAGGTGTCAGGAAACCAAGAGAAAACCAAGGCTTAAGCCGATGGTCGGGAAGAAAAGGTGGATCGATTGGCGTAGGCGTATCGATCTAGAAGTCACCCAACTGCTCGCGCAAACGCCGCAAGACTCGGCTTTTGGATTGCCGAACGCTATTGGGGCTGATGCCAAGATCTTGGGCAATCGAATTGGTTGGCTGGCCCTCAATCGTCGCTCGCCAAAAAGCTTGCCACGTCGATTCTTTGAAGTCGTTTTCGATCAGCCGCAAAGCACGATGCAATAAGCGTTTTGATTGAACCACGGACGTCAATTCTTCAAACGATTGCTCGTCGATTGGCTGGATCATTTGAGCCAATTTCAATTGGGCGGCTGAACCACCCAGCGCGGATTCACGGTGGCGATTCCTTCGATAAAAGTCTCGGACTTTGTTTTGCGTGATGGTCCATAGCCAGCCTCGCAACGTTCCATTGCCTCGATTGCGAAAATTGGAAATGGAAACCGATACAGCCGCGAAGACTTCTTGCATGACATCGGAACTGTCACTGGTTCCAAGGTTCAGGCGTTGGCACCAATGGAAGATCAAAGGAGCGAACAAGTCGACGAACTCTTCCCACGCTTCGCCATCGTTGTCTTGCAAACGGACGATCAAACTGTGATGGGAATGACTGGTTGAGCTGTCCATGAAAAGGCTTGATCCCGGAAACTGATGTCACGTTTGATCTTAGCCCAATACGTCTT
>CAZPTT010000029.1:16598-35935 GCA_964589435.1 uncultured Pirellulaceae bacterium | reverse complement strand
GCGATCTCAATCGAAGATGGCCCATGTTCTTCTTGGACGAAACTGTACTTTTGATTGAATTGAATATGAGAAGGATCGTCGGTCAGTTGCTCTTCGATAGGGGCGTCGCTGTTGGTTGAGTCGTCCGTGGATCGGCTGGTCTCTTCGACGCGATGGAAGTGGTTGGCTCGACGTTGTCCAGCGGGGATGGGACGAAGGTGCTCGGGAATTTCTTTTCCGGCAAATCTCATCCCGTCATAAATAGATCCTTTTTGAAACGGCCCGGCACCCATGAACCAAGTATCGCGACTAGTGCTTTCGGCTTTCGCGATGCCAGATTGCCAGATCGGCTCGCGTGATTCTCGGTCGTAAGCGTAAACGATGATCTTGGCGATGCCGGACTGGGCATTGCTTTTACCAATGGAGATTTCTGGAATTGCCGGAATCGCGGAACTGGAAAAAACGGCTGCCGCTGTATTGAGGGCTGATGTTTGGGGAATCCCATAAACGACTTCGTGGCCATGAGTTCCAAGAGCTCCGACTCGCGGCTCAATAATGACCTCGGCGGTTTCACGTTTGTCTTGTACCAAACAGCGAGAAGCCGTCAATTGCTGACGGAGTGAACTGATGATGTATTCTGAGTTGACGAATCCAACGCCCTTTACTGAATGTAAATAGAGCGTGTCGAGAAAGACTTTCTGTCCTTCGAGGCTGCTAAAGTCGACCGTCGCAATGGCTTGGTCAACCGCGTCCGACATCAGTAACTGTTCGGTTACCAGTCGATTGGTCGTGGTTCCACAGCCCAAAACGAAAACCATCATTAGCAAAGCTAAGCCGGTTCGGGAATTACTTTTCCATGATCCAAATTTATGCCGTTTGGCGCGCAGCACTTTGCCAGGCTCGACCGTGACTTGGTCGGCGGTTTTGGTTGCATTTGGTGGAAGTGGCAGGAGACGATTGTCCATCGTTGACGCTTGGAAGTTCACGGTGCGAATAAAGTTCGGCGGCGAACTGTACACAAGTCTCTAATACGAAGGAACATAGCTTTTAAGAAGGAACATAGCTTTTATTGAATTCGACGCTTGGAAGCTTATTGAAAGCCAAGGCTGCAAGTGTCGCTAACGTTGAGGTTTGGCTCTTGGGATAATTTTTGGGTTATAGGTTAACCAAGTTGAGATAATTTTTAGATGAATACCAATTCAACGATCCCAGGGATTTGTACTTATCCAATCACGCCATTCTCGTTGTCTTTATTTGTTGCACACTTTGCGCCTAGACTACGGAGACCCCATATTTGCCATAAGCTATTCTAATGAGAATCTTGTTTTCCATTAGCTGGCCATGTTGAGCATGTGTTTTTCTAGGTCAACAAGATTATCAAAAAAAATGAATCAAACTCATAAACCAATTCTCGCACTTGATTTAGGTCATTCCAATCAATCTTGACCGGCTCAGAAGTGACGATATAATTCGGTCACGTTGGCAAGACTGGCAAGATTGGATAACGCGGATGACGTTGCCAAATGGATCGAATCAGTAGTCTGTGAAGGATGCGTTAAAGCAAACGGGCAGCAGCTGTTTTGGTAATCCAGCTACTTGGTATTTGAGTTGTGCGTAGTTGTTGGCCGATCCGACGCTTTATTTTTTGCGGGATTGGGAGATCGTGTTTTGAATCGAAGGGTTCAAGCATATTCCGCCACCTAGGGAGAGGATGGTTATGAGTACGAAAACAGTTTTTACGACGGGCGAAGCCGCCAAGATTTGCAAGGTAAGTCAGCAAACGATCATTCGTTGTTTTGACAACGGCAGTCTGAAAGGGTTTCGCGTTCCGGGGAGCCGTTTTCGACGCATTCCCCGCGAACAGCTCTATTCATTCATGAAAGAGAACGGTATTCCGACCGACGCTTTGGAGAGCGGCAAGCGAAAATTGCTGATCGTTGATGACGATGAGGAATTGGTAGAGTTGATGGTCGATGTGTTTGCTCGCGATGGTCGATTTGAGATCAAGACGGCAAACAATGGTTTCGGGGCCGGCATGTTAGTCAAGGAGTTTCGTCCAGACTTGGTCGTTCTCGATGTCATGCTCCCGGATATCAACGGCAAAGAAGTTTGCCAACGGGTTCGCAGTGATGCGACCATGAAATCAGTCAAGATTATTTGCATCTCCGGTATGGTCGAGCAAGACAAGATCGCTGACCTAATGGCAGCGGGCGCCGACGATTTCATGAACAAGCCATTTTCGGTCGAGAAGCTCCTTGATCGTGGCTGTGAAATGTTGGAGATGGAAAAACTGGGCTCGGCCACTGGCACTTAATATCGAGTCAGCCAACGTGACCAGAATTTAGATGACTATGACTATCGAACGTACCCTCGATTTAATCGGCGGTACGTTTTTTTGTCACATCTGATCATCTGGTGTCTCACAATTTCACCAATCTAATTCGATTGGCATTCAAATAGTAATCAACCTGGGGAAGTTCAGTCTTGCGATTTTTGCCGATTGATGTGGAGCCGGAACAAACCGGAATGCCGGATAGCACTTCAAAGTTAGCGCGCTATGGATCAGGCATGGGATCAGGCATGGGATCTAATGTGGACTTGAGTGTGAGCACGGGTGCGCATCTCGCATGTTCCGTGATGCAAGGCTCGAGTGTTCAGCTTCCATCTTTGATCGAGTTTGGTTCCGCCAAATTTGGCGAGGCAAATGAAGCAGGTGCTTCGTCTACGAAGGTTCAACAGATTCTCCTGCCAACCCCAGGCATTCACTTGCTGGAATTGGTATCCGAAGTAAAGCTTGGTAGCGGAGGGTTGAAGGCATTGCTACGTCTTAATCCGGCTTTGTTTCTTTTTGGTGTTGCTAATTATTATGGAGCAAGCGGCAGGCCTCCGCGTTCTTTCAAGCGGTTGATTGGATGGCTTGAAGGAGGGATGCTTGAGGGAGGGATGAGTGATGCAATCGGTCGTGACTTGATCGGCGACAATAATTGCTCAAGTAATTCAGTCGCCAGTTGGGCTCTCAATTCGTGTGATGGCGTGATTGGGAGTGCAGAGCAACATCAACAATTGTTGACGGGTTTGCGTCCCGCATTGAAGCAATTTGTCTGCTCCGGATCCAATCAAGAACTCAGACGATCATTGGTTGGCTTTCTGGTCGCCGCGACTGGCATCAAGAAGAAGTCCGCCAAAAAATGGATCGGCGAACTTGTCGGAAAAGATCTAAAATTCAAACGCGTTTCATCGAAAAAACAAAAGGCAAGACTGAGAAAGTCCGACGCCGATTGGAAAATCACACTTCCCTCGTCCGTGAACGTCGAGCAGATGTTTCGCTACCGTCGATCCCACGAAATGACGGAAGCAGAGTTTGGCGACCGCTTGCTGATGGAAAAACTGGATGCGATGAAGCAGTTGGCTTATGGGGCAAGCCATGAAATTAACAACCCGTTGGCCAACATCGCGACGCGCGCCCAAACGTTGATGGCGGGTGAAGCCAATCCGGAGCGTCAGCACAAGTTGGCTGTGATTTACGAACAGGCAATGCGAGCCCACGAGATGATTTCGGACATGATGCTGTTCGGAAATCCGCCGAAACTGATGCTGGCTTCTACAGACCTAAGACTGCTCGTTGCAAGAATCGTCAAAGAGATTACGCCTGAATTGAATTCGAATGCTGCGAAGTTAAGTTCAGTGGCTGATTTGCCTATTTCCCTTGAAGTGCGGATTGGGCCAGATGTGAAGAACTTGATCGTTGATGCGACTCAAGTTTCCGTTGCACTCAAAGCCATCTTGCGAAACTCGATTGATGCGATTGAATCAAGCGAGTTGGTTGGGCGCGCGGCAGGATTGATTCTTCTCCGGATCGAAGTCAACCAGCGAGGCGAGGTTGCCTTTGCCGTTTCGGATAATGGCGTCGGTGTTTCCGAGGCGGTGGAAAACCATCTTTTTGATCCGTTTTATTCGGGACGTGAAGCCGGCCGAGGTTTGGGCTTTGGACTATCGAAAGCATGGCGCATCGCTCAACTTCACTCGGGTGATCTGAAGTTTGATAAAAAACACCAGCCCGGCGCACGCTTCGTTTTGACGATTCCATCAAGCCGCCTTCGCATAGCCCGAATTGACAACAGTTCTGCGGCGTAAAGAATGGTGTCTTTCAGATTCGGCGCGCCGGATGGCAATGGTCTTTGGGCTAGGAATCTGTTCGTGACCGTGCTTAGATCTGCGCTTGGATCCGTGATCAGACTGACGCGAACCAATCAAACGCGAACCAATCAAACGAAGGCTGAATTGTTATGAGTGCGAACGCTGACACCAGTTCCCAGGATTTGTCGACCTCGCGAATCCCATTGGCGGTGGCTTGGCTTCCTGTTGTGGTGCTCATTGCTCTGTTGGGTATCAACGTCTGGTTATTCACTGAAGATTCATCTTACGGCCCCAATCAGATTGCTTTGCTGTTGGCTGCAGCAGCAGCGGTGATCGTTGGCATGTGCCTGAAAATTCCGTTTAGCAAAATGTTGGAAGGAATTGAAAAGGCAATTGGGTCTGCGCTCGGCGCGATGTTGATCTTGTTGCTGATCGGCTCACTGGCCGGAACCTGGATGATGAGTGGCGTTGTACCTGCCATGATTTATTACGGCCTGGATGTGCTAGACCCCAAAATCTTTTTGTTCGCGACCGCTATCATTTGCTCAATCGTCTCGGTTGCGACAGGTAGTTCTTGGTCGACGGTGGCAACCGTCGGTATCGCGTTGTTGGGCATCGGTTCTGCGCTCGGAGTCAGCGAGGCTTTGGCTGCGGGAGCCATTATTTCCGGTGCTTATTTCGGAGATAAAATTTCTCCTTTGTCAGACACTACGAACCTTGCAGCGGCCATGGCCGGATCTGAGTTGATCACTCACATCAAGCACATGTTGTGGACGACGGTGCCAAGTTTTACGATCGCGTTGATTATTTATTTAGTGATCGGATATGGTTCGGAGCCGACCGTGGTCGTCACCGACACCGAAGCCTTGAAAGCTGAGATCGCTTCCAAGTTCAACCTGACGCCCTTGTTGTTCTTAGTTCCGGCGGCTGTTCTCGCGATGGTATTGATGAAGTTCGATGCCATCGTTGCTTTGTTCGTCGGAACAATTCTTGGCGGTTTATTTGCGATCGTGTTTCAGCCAGAGATGGTGACGACGATTGCTGGCTTGGATAAGGTTGCGGTGACTCAAACTGGCAATGATCAAGTAGGTGAAGAGCAAGCGGCGGATGCTGAACAGCCTTCGGCAGCAGAGTTGGTAGATCCAAGCTATGCACTTCGAGCATATGTTGCACTAATCAATTCGATGGCTTCCGAAACTACTGCCGTCAGCGGAGACGAAGTTGACGCGTTTAAGGAAGAACTCGAAGTTGCCAAGCTTGCCGTTGCAGATTTCAGATCTAGTAACCCAGATTTGACAGAAGAAGATTTGGCTGGGTCGACGACCAATGCGGAGCTAACCGGAAGGGTGTCAGAACTTCAATCGAAAGTTTCTGCCGCTAAACTGCTGACTGGCAAAGGCATGGAGGGGATGCTGAATACCATTTGGCTGATTGTGACAGCCATGTGTTTTGGCGGCGTGATGGAGGCGTGCGGTTTATTGAAACGCATTACCGATCCATTGGTTGAGTTCGCAACTTCGACGGGCTCGTTGATTGCGACGACGACTGGAAGTTGTATTTTTCTCAACGCAACCGCGTCGGATCAATATTTGGCAATCGTGGTACCGGGTAGGATGTTCCGCGAAACGTTTGAAGATCGAGGCTTGGCTCCACAAAATCTCAGCCGAACGCTGGAGGATGCGGGAACTGTCACCTCCGTTTTGATTCCGTGGAACACTTGTGGTGCTGCTCAAAGCGGAGTGCTGGGCATTGCAACCTTTGCTTACGCGCCGTTTTGCTTTTTCAATTTGATCAGTCCGCTGATGACGATCCTGTTTGGGTATCTTGGTTTGGGCATCACCAAGCTGAAGTCGTCTTCCAAAGATGAGTGATCAATTTGGATGATTGAATTGCTTACTGAGCTACGTACTTTTTCCTGAGAAGGTTGTCTATCAATCCGATAGCGAGTTCTTTGTTGCCGATCGTATTGCCGTTAAACCGCAATGAACGTAGCTACGCTCGCCAGAGCGTGGATTGATCGTAATGAATTCGCGGTTTTCCACCGTCTGGCGACGGTAGCTACGACAAAAATCTCCGAAGTCCTTCTTCATTGAACGGTAGTGCCGTTAACCCGTTGTCTTTGAACTTTCAGCCGTCTGCAAGCCAGCGTTTTCTCTGCTAGCGAAGACTGGTTTGGCTTGTCGTTGAAAACTGAATTTGATAATCAACCCCAAGATTAATCGATCAATTAAGTCGGTCTATTCGTATGCACGGATCGAATCGACCATCAGTTTTCTTGAGGTTAGCGATGAGCCATTCTAAATTAACGAAACCCAACCGGTACGCTTGTCGGCTCGTCCTGACGATGATGTGCTCGCTTCTGCTGGCTTCGTTTGTCGCCCCATCTAAGCTGTTCGCTCAGCAACAGGGAGTGGTGACGCCGCAGGAATACATCCGTTCGACTTCACCTTTGTCCAGCGGTGGCAACGTCACACGTCTTTCAGCTCAAGGGCAAAACGTACAGACCGTTACAACCATCGCCCAGTTGCCGTCGACCAGTTCGCTGCGGCCGCAAGTCCCGACGGGGTTTGTCCAGCGAAACAACAACGAACAATCAAACGCAAACGCCCAAGCGGCTTATCCTTACCCGGCACAGTTGCGTGCTGGGCAATCTGGTTCGGTCGCTTCGATGGCTCGTTCGAATTCGGTGATGACACGTGATGGAGCGATTGCCTCGACGGCTTCAACGCTGAATGGCAACACACTGCAAACTGGTAATATGCAGAACGCAAATGGCCGGCAAGCGGTTTCGTCCCAATTCTTGAAGGCTCAAGCTGCCGCAGCGCAGAATGTTAATCAAAGAGTTGCGTCGGCAGTGAGAACGCCAAACTATCAAGCGTTTCGACAAAGCGCGTTTCAGGTTCCGGCATCGGGCACTGTTGGACAAAACTATTTGGCCCAAGCAAATCAAGCGGCAGTTCAGGCCGCCAATCAAACTCCGTCCTTGGTGGGCAGGGTCAACAACCGATTGCGAGTTGCCCAAAACTGCAACTGTCTCCCTGCCCCCAACGCAGCTTATCAAGCACCTGCACTCAATGCGAATACGGTACCCAATTTGAATATTCAAATGCCGGGACAAGCCGCGCCTCAACTCGGTTACCAGCAGGGTTATCAACAAGGGTATCCGCAGGGCTATCAACAAGGCTATCAGCTTCAGCCGACGCTCGGGACGCCACAGTTTGGTGCCCAAGGTGCGCGCTGGTGGACGCCGTTTGTGACTGGTTCAGGAGCCTATCCGCCACTCGTGCGGCTGCAGAACTTGCCGCCAGGAACGTATCTTGGTCAAGGCATCATCGGCCAGCCGACGGCGTATGTTGACGGGCAATGGCTACGTAACTTGTTCCGTTACATCGCCCCATAAGTCCGGTTTTGTTCATGGTCGTGAGAGCGACCCGAAAATGAGCTTCGAAAAAATACGGCGTTAAAAATTGCGTTCAGTCATTCGCATTTTTTATCACATGGATTGCGGCCGGTCGAAAGTTCGCACTGGTTGCAAAACGGACACTGAGACGGGTCGACGGATTCGTCTGGGTCTTCCTCGTCACTACGAAAACCAATGGTGTCGCGCCAACCACAGTCAGGACATTTGAGTTCCCATGCGTGGATGGTCAGTTCTTCTGACTCGAAGTGGTTGTACTTGCATATCAAAGGGCAAGTCTCGCGATCGGATTTTTGGGGACATTTGTCTCCCGGCGGTTTGGCTGGGCGCAAGCTCTTGCTCCAAATGAAAGTTTGAAAAGCCGACATTGTAGCCCGAGAATGAGGATCGGAAAAACGGGTTAAGCTCGCTCAGAAAAGGGCTGAACACCGATAGAGTGTGAGTTTCAATTGGGTGGATACCCCTTCCCGTACAAGCCGGCGCCAGGCGCGGCGAGCATGGAGTTGAGTCTGTCAATTGGCTACACAAGTCGACCAAGATCGCGACAACAGGCAATGAGCATCCAGTTTGAGTTTCAAACGAGGTCTTTGTTGAGAACACTTCCAAAAACTGACGTCAAAATTGAAAACAAGTTTTCGTTTCTACCATCGTCCAAACCCCCCAAACCAGATAAAATAGCGGTCACAATTTGATTTACAGCTGGAGCAATAATGGCACAAAAAGACCGTCGGAAGAAAAAAAAGCGTGGGGATAAGAAACACAAGCCAACTCTGGCCGAGAAGGCGGACAAGTTCCGCTGCTACCAAAAATCGGTTCAGTCGCCTGAGCATGAGGTTGAGTTTTTCGAACAGGCTTTCAAAGAAGTCAATCGTCGCAAGCCTTACACATTGAGAGAAGATTTTTGCGGGACGTTTGCCGTTTGCTGCGAATGGGTCAAATCGAATCTGAAACGCACGGCCTTCGGTGTTGACCTCTGTGCTGAGACCCTGCAATGGGGGCGCGATAACAACCTGGCCAAACTTACTGATGCCCAGCAAAAGCGCGTTAGACTTGCCGAGCAAGACGTGCGGAAGAGAAACCGTCCGACGGTCGATGTCTTGGCCGCACAAAATTTTTCGTTTTGGATTTTCAAAACACGTGCCGAAGTCGTTAAGTACTTTCGTGATGCCCGGGCTAATCTAAACGCCGACGGGATCATGGTGATGGATATGATGGGCGGTGGCGATTGCTACATCGAAGGGCATACGGACAAGCGAACTATTAAGAAAGGCAAGAAGGGATTCAAGTACTTTTGGGAGCAAGCCAGTTTTAATCCGGTCAACCACGACGCCAGCTTTTATATCTCTTTCAAATTTAAGGATGGGAGCAAACTGAAACGTGCTTTCGAATACCATTGGCGGTTTTGGACGGTACCTGAAGTCCGAGAAATGTTGGCGGAGGCGGGCTTTTCGGCCAGTCATGTTTACTTCGAACTCGAAGACGAAGATGGAGAAGACACCGGTGAATGGGCTCGCATGGAGGAGGCCCCCAGCTCAGCTTGTTGGTTGGCGTACATTGTTGCGGTAAAGTAGGAGTCTATTTAGTTCTTGAAACGGTCGAGTTCGAATAGACTCGACCTTTGGGAGCGTCCCGTTAATCGGTAATCTAAGTTGCAGAAAATTCTCCTTGGGTCGCAATTAGCGGCGTTTGCTGGAAATTCCTTGGTACACAGGGTTTTTTGACGATAATTAGTTCTTGTACAGCATTAGTTGAATAGAGAGCCTTCGAACTTGAAAGATCTTCGCACTGGAGACTTATCGGTTTGGCCTCCGCGATGATTACTAGTTTTTACCCCGAAACGATATGCTTCCGCGCAACTACAAATTGAGTTACTCGTTTCTCTTGGCCAGAATAATTTTGACCGGAGCTTGTGTCTGCGCAATCGTTTCGTTGCCAACCAGTCATTCGGTGGCACAGGAAACCGATGAGATCGAATCCAAGGAAGCGGGCCGACAGCTTTATGAGGAACACTGCCTTCACTGTCACGGTGAAAATGGAACTGGATCTGACGAATATCAAAATACGCTTTTAGGCGATTTGCCGGTTTCAGATTTGCAGGAATATATCGCGGCGACGATGCCCGAAGATGATCCCGATGCTTGTGTTGGCGATGATGCTCAGCGAGTCGCTCAATATATGTACGATCAATTTTATTCTCCGGCGGCGCAACGACGATTAACTGCGGCTCGAATCGAATTGTCTCGATTGACCGTACGCCAGTTCCGTGAGTCGGTCGCCGATCTAGTGGGCTCGTCTCAACGGCCGTTTTGGGTTCCCGATGAAATGGGGTTGAAGGCAGACTATTTTGCGGCACGACGCTGGACGGAAAAACGACGACTTTCCAGCCAAGTCGACATGCAGATTGATTTTGGCGACGGAGTTCCGCACTTCGACGCGACTGGTGAATACAAACAGTTCAAACAAAAGAAAGTCGATAAGAAAGCCGTCAATGCCAAGATGAATGATGGGTTTTTCGTCAACTGGACCGGGGCGATTGTCGCACCGAAAACCGGTCACTATGAAATCGTGGTTGAATCGCTGAATGGATTTCAATTGTGGATCAACGACGATGAAGAAAATCCAATGATTGATCGTGAAGTACGCTCGGACGACGTGGTTCGCCACAAAGGATCCGTATATTTACTTGGCGGCCGGCCGTTTCCGTTTGAAATGAAGTTGTTCGCTTACCCAGACCCTCCTGCGAAAGTGCGGTTGTTGTGGACGCCTCCAGGAGGGCATGAAACAGTCATTCCAGAATCGGCCTTCCGAAAATCTAAAGTTCCAGAATCCTTGGTTATTTCGACGGCCTTCCCCGCAGACGACGCCAGCTCGGGCTACCAGCGAGGAATTTCTGTTACGCGACAATGGGATGATTCGACCACAAGTGCTGCGATTGAAACGGCAAACTGGATGTCCAATCGAATTTGGAAGTTGGCAAGGACAAAAGAAGACGCGCCGGATCGAGTCGAGAAGGTGAAGGCGTTTTGTGAAAAGTTTGTCGCTCGAGCCTTCGTCAAAGAACTCAATGAAGAAGAGCTCAAGTTCTTCGTCGGTCAACACTTCGATGGCGAGCTTCCGATGAAAGACCGGATCAAGCGAATTGTGATTTTGACTTTGAAGTCACCTCGCTTCTTGTACCCCGCCGTCCAACCTCGCCAATCCGAATTTGAAACCGCTCGGCGATTGTCGTTGGCGTTGTGGGATTCGATGCCCGATGAACGATTGCATCAACTGGCGCGAAAAGGGAAGCTGAGCAATCCGAAAACGCTGGAAGGCGAACTGTACCGGATGGTCGTTGATCCGCGGTCGAAGTCCAAGCTGTCAGCGTTCTTTCAGTATTGGTTGAAGACCGAAAAAGCCGCCGAGGCATCCAAAGACAAAAACCTCTATCCCGGTTTTGATCAGCCGCTTCTGTCGGATCTTCAGCGTAGCCTCCAGCTCTACCTCGATGATGTCGTGTGGAGCGAAGAATCAGACTTCCGCCAACTGTTCCTCGCGGACTACCTTTACTTGAACAAACGGCTTGCGAAATTCTATGATTTGGAAGCCGACGGGAAATCGGATGCCGCGGAATTCGTCAAAGTCGACGTCGATCCGGCGCAACGAGCGGGTATCCTGACACATCCGTATTTGATGACTGGTTTGGCCTATCACAAAGACAGCTCGCCAATTCATCGCGGCGTGTTTATCGCTCGCAATCTGTTAGGGCGTCGACTGAAACAGCCACCCGATGCGGTGGCTCCGCTGACCGAAGAATTCAATCCGAAAATGACGACGCGAGAGCGAGTCGAACACCAGACCAAAGAAATTGGTTGCATGAATTGTCATAGCGTGATCAATCCACTTGGCTTTAGCCTGGAAAATTTTGATGCGGTAGGTCGATTCCGAACTGAGGAAAAGAAGAAGCCAATCGACGTTGCAACAATTTATAAGACGCCCGCTGGTGAATCGGTGCCGTTGCATGGAGCACGTGAATTGGCTGACTTTTTGGCCAACGATGAGATTGCGCAAAAGAGCTTTATCAGCCAACTTTTTCATCACTACGCAAAACAATCGATCAACGCATACGGTGACAACCAGTTGGACGAACTGCACGCGAAATTCGTCGGCAGCGATTTTAATATCAAGTACTTATTGGTGCAGATTACAAAAGTCGTGGCTGAGGCGGCCAATTGATTTGGTTCAGTGAGTTCGCTCATTTAATTTTTTCAAATCAGTGAAGCGGAAGATTGCCACACAACCTAAACATACGAACGTAACGATCATGTCAAAAAGAAAACGTAAATCGACGGTCCGAACTGCTTCACAGAATTCAGATTCCCGCCCGATCATGCGGCGAGACTTCTTGGTTAATTCTGCCGGCGCTCTGTTGGCGATTCCCGGCTTGCGAGGATTGCCATGGTCAATGCCGCTGGATGCAGAATCGTCGTCGGTCAAGAAACGCTTGATCATTATGTTCTCGCCCAATGGAATGGTGACCGATGGTTTTTGGCCGGCAACCGAGGGAGCCGATTTTGAAATGGATCGCATCCTCAAGCCGCTTGAGCCGTTTCGCGAACAGACTTTGGTTGTGAAAGGCATTTGCAACAAGGTTCGTGGCGATGGTGATGGGCACATGCGCGGAATGAGCTGCTTGCTGACCAGCAATGAGTTGTTTCCAGGCAATATTCAGGGCGGCAGCGACACGCCTGCGGGTTGGTGCAAAGGTATCTCGATCGACCAAGAGATCAAGAATTTTCTCCAGTCTCAGGAACATACCAAGACGCGATTTGGGTCGCTTGAGTATGGTGTTCAAGTTCCGCACGAAGCCAATCCGTGGACGAGGATGGTCTACGCCGGTCCGAACCAGCCGATCGCGCCGATCAGTGACCCGTACCGGATGTTCGATAAAATGTATGGCCAAGTCAAAGACCGCGAAAACCTCTTGAGTGTTTTGGATTTGATCAAACGCGATATTGATCGTTTTGATGGAGACATTGACCCGCGTGATCGACATTTGCTCGAATCGAATCGTGGTTTCTTACAGCAAACTCAAACCGATTTGAAGTCACTTTCGGTCGAGAAATCCTCCGTGATTCCAGTCGAGCTGCCGGCTGACGTTGCCCTCCGCAATGACAACATGCCGGAACTTGCGAAGATGCAAATGGACTTGTTGGTCAACGGTTTTACGAATGATCTAAATCGTGTCGCGACGCTGCAGTTCACGCGTTCTGTCGGCAACGCAAAGTTTCGCTGGTTGGATATCGAAGAGGGGCATCATTCAGTCTCACACGAGCCTGACAAAGACAAAAAGGCTCAAGACAAGCTTCGCCGAATCAACACATGGTATGCCGAGCAGATGGCGTATCTTGCGCAGAAATTGAAAGACACCAAGGAACCTGGAACTGATCAATCCATGCTAGACAACACGTTGATCTTGTGGACCAACGAACTTGGCCATGGAAATTCGCATACCCTGGACAACCTTCCGATGGTCTTGGTCGGCGGCGGGTTTGGCTTCGAAATGGGGCGATACACCAAAGTTGACAAAGTGCCAACGTCGCGTTTGTGGATGGCGATCGCCCATGCGATGGGGCATGAAATCGACACGTTTGGCCTGTCGGCACTTTGCAAAGACGGCCCGGTCGTTTTGTAAAGCCTGGCTCCTTGCCCGATTTGGTTGGCCCAATTTTGTTGACTCTAGTATGACGAACGATCAGCCCGATCATTGAACGAATGGATTCGCTATGACGTTTGAGTTACATCCGGATTTGGCTCGTGACGGTATCACGCTCGGTCAATTTTCACTCTGCCGAGTATTGTTGATCAACGACCAATCGTACCCCTGGTTTGTGCTGGTTCCACAGCGTGAAAATATTCGCGACACAATTGACTTATCGGAGTCTGATTTTCAATCGCTTTGGATGGAATCGAGAGAGCTAAGTCGCGGCATCATGAACGCGTTCGCGGGCGAGAAACTGAATGTCGCGGCGCTCGGCAACATCACGCCGCAACTTCATATCCATCATGTCGTGCGTTTTGCGAACGACGCCGCTTGGCCAGGGCCGATTTGGGGGAAGCAGGCGTTGGTGCCTTATGCGTTTGCTCAAGTTCAGGAAATCGCAAGGTTGCTGCAGAATGAAGCGATGACAGGATTTGAGTCTGTGAAAATAGATTCAGCTCCGGCCAGTCGCCCGTGATTGCCCGGTTGCTTTGTCAGCGGCGCTTGATTTTCGTTGGATTGCAAAGCCGTTTCTTTTTGTTCGCCACGCGACCACATGACTTGCATACGAATTTAGGCTCATTCACCAGTCGGGTGTATTTTGGCAAGTCTTTCTTGAGAAGCGATTGAAGCTTGCAAAGAGTTTTCTTGGACATGCGAAGTTCGAAGGCGATTTGAGAATCGTTATAAGCAAAGGAAGCCGCACTGCAACGACTGGAATTCTGAAGAGAACTGAAATTTCGCCAGTTTAGTCTCAAACGGGGCCGATGTCTTAAGTAGAATTGGGTAACGTAGTGTGGCGTTTATGTTGCGTTCGCTGCCTTTGAGTGCCACTACCTGCCCTGCCCCCGTGTCTTCCTTCCTTCTATTCCATCGAGAATATCCGCATGATCGCTAAAAAAGTGACTTTCGAAAGCCAGTCGGCAAAGACAATTCAGCAACACATCATGCAAGAGCAGCAACGCTTTCCCGGAGCCTCGGGTGAGTTTTCGTTTTTGTTATCCGGAATCACGCTGGCAACCAAGAACATTCAGGCCCAAGTTCGACGAGCGGGCCTGTCCAATATCCTTGGTGAGTATGGTGAAGAGAACGTTCAAGGCGAAGCCCAGCAGAAACTGGATGTCTACGCCAATGAAGCCATGATCCAAAGCCTCGCGACCAAGCCAAGTGTTGGCGTTTTGGCGTCCGAAGAGAATGAGCTGCCGTTGGTCATGCCTCATCTATTTCCCAACGCAAAATACGCAGTCGTATTCGATCCACTTGATGGTTCGTCGAACATCGATGTCAACGTCAGTGTTGGAACAACGTTTTCAATCTTTCGAAAACCCGAAAACGTAAGTTACGAAGATCCAGCCGCTTGGGTTTTGCAGCCGGGTAAAAAACAAATTGGAGCTGGCTACGTCGTTTATGGTTCGTCGACTGTCATGGTCTATACCGTCGGCAACGGTGTGCATGGCTTTACACTTGATCCGAACGTGGGGGCGTTCATTCTCAGTCACGAAAATATCAAGATGCCGAAGCGAGGAAGTTCGTATTCGGTGAATGAAGCCTATGCCGACAACTTCCCGCCTGAATACAACTCTTTCCTTCGCCGACTGCGTTCCGGCGATATTGGTGCAAGCTATAAGTCACGTTACATCGGTTCCCTAGTCGCAGACTTCCATCGCACTTTGCTGCGTGGCGGAATCTTCATGTATCCACCTACCGATGCTCATTCAGCGGGGAAGTTAAGATTGCTTTACGAAGCCAATCCGATCGCGATGATCGCGGAGCAAGCAGGCGGTGTGGCAACAGATTCGGTTCAGCGAATTCTCGATATTCAACCGACAAGTGTCCATCAACGCTGTCCACTGATTGTCGGCAGCCAGTTCGAGATGGATGCTTTTGAGCAGCATTGCAGAATGAAGGTTGGGGTTTAGCGGTTCGTCAATGCTGAGTGGACTAATTTTTTGATGCCATGCCCTCGCTTGCGTGGGCATGCTTGCTCGAAATTGTTAAAACGCCAGATTGAAGTGGCTTTTGATGGGCTTTCGTGACCTCAAATCGCCATCGCCGCCAAAACCGCGTCACACATTTCGCTGGTCGACACGGCCGGTTCACCCTGTGATGCGATATCAGCCGTTCTTAGTCCGCTTTCCAAAACGGTTTGAACGGCCTCCTCGATTTTGTTCGCCAGCTCAGCGTTTTCAAACGTACTTCGTAGCATCATGGCGACCGATAAGATCGTCGCCAGCGGATTAGCGATGCCTTGTCCGGCGATATCCGGTGCCGAACCGTGAACGGGTTCGTACATGCCTTTGTTGTTGGCATCCAAAGACGCAGATGGCAGCATTCCAATCGAGCCGGTCAGCATCGACGCAGCGTCCGAGAGAATGTCGCCGAACAAATTTGTTGTCACGATCACGTCGAACTGCTTGGGGGCTCGCACCAATTGCATACACGCGTTGTCGATATACATGTGGGAAAGTTCGACGTCGGGATAATCGTTGCCGACATCGGTGACAATTTCTCGCCACAACTCGGAGACTTCCATCACGTTTGCTTTGTCGACCGAACACAGCCGTTTGTCACGGGCTCGGGCGATTGTGAAAGCTGAATGAGCAATCCGTCTGATCTCGGGTTCGCGATAGACCATCGTGTTGAAGCCCATTCGGACACCATCGTCGTCAGTCGTCATCGCGCGTGGTTGGCCAAAATAGATTCCGCCCGTCAGCTCACGAACGATCATGATGTCCAAGCCCGATACAATTTCGGGCTTCAGCGTTGAAGCCTCTGCCAGCGCTGGGAACAAAGTCGCTGGTCGCAAGTTTGAGAACAACTCGAGCTCGCTGCGCAACGCCAGCAAAGCTCGTTCGGGGCGATGCTCGCGTTCGATGTTTTCCCACTTCACGCCTCCGACAGCTCCCAGCAGAATTGCATCGGCTTTCTTGGCCAGCGCCAGCGTTTCCGGTGGAAGCGGGTGCCCATGAAGGTCGTAAGCCGTACCGCCCACCGGCGCGTTTTCGCACTCCAACCCAGCCGCAAAATCCGCATTCAATTTTTCAATCACGCGAACGGCCTGTTCGGTAACCTCAGGGCCAATTCCATCGCCCGGCAGGACGGCAACTAATCCAGTCTTCGGCATTTTTAATTCAGCAACAAATCGAGGTCGGAAATTAATTTCAATGCTCCCGAGTCTTCATCGAGAACATGGCCGAGATTCTACCTGCCCAAGAAGTAAGGCATCAACTCCCACCCATTGAGCTTGGCCAATGAACTTTTTTCTGAGTTGACTTCGTCGTACTGCTCAAACTCATCCGGCTCAATTCCCGAACCACAAATAGTAAACGGAACGTTGCCATGCGTATGCGTTTTGGTGCTCAAGTAAGTCGGGTGATCCGGCGTGACGAGGACTCGCCATTCTTCATCTGTCGAGTCCAGATACTGGACGATTGGGCCGACGATGTGTGTGTCAATTTCTTCCAGCGATTTTACTTTCTTGGCGAGGTCGCCTTCATGGGACGATTCATCTGGAGCTTCGACATGAACACAAACGATGTCATATTTCTTGATCGCCTCGATTCCGGCTCGTCCCTTGGCGGCGTAGTCGGTATCCGTGTAGCCGGTTGCACCTTCGACCTCGATTCGATCCCAACCAATCAGCGCGGCCAATCCTCGCAGGAGGTCAACCGCCGTAATCATCGCGCCCTTCAAACCGTGAACATTTTCGAATGAGTCCAGCTTCGGGCGACGCCCAAGTCCCCAAAGCCAGACATTCGTTGCCGGTAACTTGCCTGCCGAAGTACGTTGTTTGTTGACATCGTGGTCGGCGAACCAATCAGAGCTTTGGCTCATCAATTCGCAAAGCATGTCACTGCCGGGGCCGCGTGGGAAGTCTTCTGCGACCGACTTGTCAGTTAAATCGTGCGGCGGCGTCGCACGTGTTTCTTCGGAAAATGGAGCCGGTTGACCTGGTTGCGGACGAAGCATCAGCAAGTTGCGGTAGCTAACGCCAGGAATGAACTCCAGCCGAGCGTCGTCAGTTTTTTCTTGTGCGGTTGTTAGAAGTTGCTTGGCTTCTTCAGATGAAATGTGACCGGCGGTGAAGCTGTTCATCGTTTGGTCTTGAACGGTTACCAAATTGCAACGAACGCACCAATCGTCGTCGCCCAGTTCAATCCCCTGGGCAGCGGCTTCCAGCGGAGCCCGGCCGGTGTAATTCTCGATCGGCGAATAACCCAGTAGGCTCATATTGGCGACACTGCTCCCGGCCGGCAAATGAGTCGGCGTGTGATTGGCTCGGCCGACCACGCCACGCTTGGCCACTTCATCCATCATCGGCGTGTTGGCGGCTGCCAATGGGGTTCGCCCCTCAAGCTCATCCTGAGGTTCGTCGGCGCATCCGTCGGGGATAATGATGATGTATTTCATAGTCGAATGTTTTGGTTCTTAAAGTTGAGTGTTAGATCCGAGTGTCTGACCTCCCGCCAAAGGAGGACGCGTGTTGCATCACAGAAGCGCAAACTTGCCGCTAAACGAACAAAACAAATCATCCCGCTGATCTAGGGAGAAACCGCCAGATGTGATTGGGCTCTTAATCGAGAATTCTAAATCGCTCAGGCGTATTGGCAACGGTGGGCATTTCCGAGATCTGTTTCATTGCGGCTTGTGCTGAAGACTCTTTCGCGCGATGAGTCATGATGACGATCGGAACGGTTTGTTGTCGGTCGTTTTGCGATTCATGTTGGTAGACCGACGCGATCGAGATTCCGTGTTGGCCTAGACGGCCGGTAATCTGTCCCATCACACCTGGTTGATCCACGACATCGAATCGCATGTAGAACCGGCCTTCCAACTCACCCGGACTTGCGAATTCGACACGCTTGTGTCCATCGGCCCATAACTCCAGTGTCTTAAAAGTTATCGCGGTTCGTCCAACGGCAGTGTCGATCATGTCCGCAACAACTGCCGACGCGGTTGGCATTTGCCCGGCACCTTGCCCATGAAAAAAGACCGGGCCGACGGCGTCTCCGACCACGCTAACTGCGTTGTAATTGGCTTGAACTTCCGCCAGCGGTTTTCCGACTTTGACCAGCATTGGCCCAACCACAAGTTGAATACCTGATTCAAACAGTTTCGCATACGCGATCAATTTGATTCGGTAGCCAAGCCGCTTGGCGAAGTTCATGTCGCTACCTTCGATCGAATCGATTCCGCGTCGAGGAATATCCGACCAATGAACGCGAGCCCCAAAGCACAAGTGCGCGAGAATGGCAAGTTTTTGAGCGGCATCGGTTCCATCAACATCCATGGTCGGATCAGCTTCGGCCAAGCCCAGTTCTTGCGCCTTCGCCAATGCTTCTTGGTAATCTGCGCCTTCGCTGTCCATTTTGGAGATGATGTAGTTACTGGTGCCATTCAAGATCGCCCGCATCGAAACGACCTGGTTGGCTGATAGACATTGACTGAGGTTAGAGATGATGGGAATGCCGCCGGCGACGGAGGCTTCGAAAGCAATCGAGCGTCCCAATTGCCGAGCCCGGTCGAACAGTTCAGCGCCATGTTCGGCCATCAGGGCTTTGTTGGCCGTGACGACGTCTTTGCCGCTTTCGAGCAATCGCAACATAATCGAACGTGCCGGTTCAATGCCGCCAATCAGTTGAGCCACGACTTTGACGCTGTCGTCGGCGATTACTTTTTCAATGTCATCGGTTAGTACACCAGCAGGAATGTCGGCGTCGCGGTGCTTCTTCAAGTCACGCACGACGGCGTGGGTCAGCCACAAAGTCCTGCCAGCATGCCGCGCCGTTCGATCGCCATGATCCAATAGCAAACGTGCGACGCCACTGCCCACGGTGCCCATTCCGACTATTGCTACGCCTGTTTTTTCCATGGTGGCCAATGATTGAGAATGTGAATGGATGGTGATTGGATCGCGTCTTGGTGGGCACAATGTTAGAGCGACAGCGAGATTTTCTCAACCGAAGGAGACAATTCGGGCGACAGTGAAAACGGGGCAACCGCTAATGGGAACCCAGTGGTAGAGTCGCGTTGAATGGTACGTTCAATGCTGCTTCGGAAACT
>CAZPTT010000029.1:2532-16498 GCA_964589435.1 uncultured Pirellulaceae bacterium | reverse complement strand
GTTTCGGTAGAAGGCGGCTTCTTCGCCCAGGCCCGGCATCTCAAAACCTAGTACGGCGATCGCGCAGCTTTTTGATTGTTCGGAAATAATGGCTTGCGGGAAATCAGACACAAACACATCGGCTTCAACCTCAATTCGTGACTCGGCGGCCAATTGAGTCAAGTGATTGATGACGTCCTCGCGAGCGGCTTCGTCGGAAACGACTCGCATGAGCCGGATCGTTCGATTACGCCATTCAGGGTTTTGCTTTAGCAAATGACCCAGCAGCAACATGAGTTCACCGTTTTGGTGACCACGCCACCAGACATCGATCGAGCCCGGCGGGATGTGACGTGGATCGTCATCGGGTTCGGCAATTTTTGCCACGATGATGTTTCTCTTGAGCGAAGCGATCACACGCAAAGACGCAACCATCGCTTCGGCTTTTCCTTCCTCGCTCGGCCAGCCCAACAGCAGCGTGTTGGGGCGGAGGGCACCCAGTCCGCTGCATTGCACCAAGTATTCGATGCCTTCGGTGACCGTTGGAGCAGCGACAATGTTTGGGAATGCTTCGAGTCCTTCTTTGACGATGAATTTTTCAAGGATCTCTTCTTGATTGATAATTCGATCGACTCGATCTTCGACATCACCCTGGATGACTTGGCCAAGGTTCAGAATTCCAAAGGCACTCGTCAACCAGTGTCCCCAAATGGCCAAATTCGAACGGCCCCAACTTCCGCTACTCATCGCTAGAACGATTGGCCGCCAGTTTTTTGGATGGTAAAACATCCGTTCGAGCTTGATTAAGTTCTTGCGAGTTCTCTCAAACAACAGGCCGCTGTTGAGATCACCCCAACGCGATTCGACTTGTTTGCGATAAATGAAAAAGTAGATCGCCGCCATCAGAGCGGTCGAAAGTAAAGCCCATTGCCAGTTCATTAGTAACATGACGCCGCCGCAGCCGATTGCTCCCAGTAGCGACGTACTCCAATGGCTGTAGCGGAATGTTGGGCGGTAGCTCGGGTTCTTGGTGATGCCTTCGTAGAACGTCGCTAGGTTGATAGTTCCATACGTGATCATGAAGGCCATCGTGATCAGCGGCGCGATCGTATTGAGGTCGCCAGCCAAAATAAACACGGTTGAGATTAAGAAGGTAAGCACAACCGCCCGCCGTGGCTCGGATGTGGGGCCGCTGCCAATGCCAAACATTTTCAATGACGGAAAAATGGAGTCCTTGGCGAGCGCTTGCAAGATTCGCGGTGCTCCCATCATGCTGCCAAGTGCGCTCGACAGAGTCGCCGCGAATACTCCAGCCGTAATCAGAAATGGCCACTGGGCGATCTCCGAAATGATCATGTTATTGGCCACCAAATCGCTTGCTTGTCGTGAACCGGCCAAGACCAAAGCCATCACGGCGTAGATTGTTGCCGTCACCAAAATCGACCAAAGCGTTCCACTGGGAATACTCTTGCCAGGATTTTTTAGATCGCCCGACATATTTGCGCCAGCCATGATTCCCGTTACGGCTGGGAAGAACAAGGCAAACATCGTGAAGAGGCTTTCTTCTTCAACAAAACTGGTTCCCAAATTTTCGGTAACAGAAGACCATTGAAAAACCTGAAGACCACCCCAGAAAAAAGAAACAAGCGAAGCAACCAAGGTTGCCAAGATGAAATATTGAACTTTGATCGTCCAACCCGCGCCGATAAAGACGCAAATGAAGACGACAAAATTAGTGACGACAGCGGCCAGCTTGGCGTCAACAACGTCTCCCGTTACGGCGCAGAAGGCTTCGGTGAAGCCGATGATGTACATCGCGACCGAGATGGCTTGCGCGAGAAAAAATACAATGCCGATCGCGCCACCAAATTCAACGCCTAGGCTGCGGCTGATCAAGAAGTAGGCTCCACCGCCCTGCACTTTTGTATTGGTGGCAACAGCTGAAAGGGATAAGGTCGTCAAGACAGTGATGACTTTTGCCGTCAGTAAGATGACGAGCGCCCAAATCAATCCTGCATTTCCGACCACGTAGCCGAACCGCAGAAACATGATGACGCCGAGGATCGTCAGCGTACATGGCGTGAAGACGCCGCCAAACGTACCGAAGCCAGAATTAGAGCTGCGCTCTTTTCTTTCTCGACTGGGCTTTAGATTGGGAATCGCGGCAGAAGAGCCGGAGTTAGGTGAATTCATCGTTTGATGGAAAGTGCGACAGATCAATTCTGGTCAGCACGTTCCATAGATCCGTTGGAAATTGTTTGGGATGACTGATGAGCGAGCAAAGTTTCGAATTTGTAGTTCTAGTTCGCCCACTAGATCATGCTTCGGCGGTTTATTAGGCACAACGTGGCGAACTAATGCAATTCGGATTTGATCCAATCGTAAAAAAACGAGGTTGAAATCCAGCTCACTTCAGAGAATCGTGGGTTTTGAAGTGGAAAGTGTCTGGAAATGTTGATTTCTCCGGTGCCACCAAATCGCTATTTCGGTGTCATGATCCTGAAATTATCAAAATCGATCGTCGATCCGTTCACGGTGAAGCCAAGTTTTGTCTTCGTCGGATGGGCGAAGCCAGGAGACCGGAGGCTGGTGACCATTTCATCATCAAGAAACGCTTTCATGATGTTGCCTTTCATGCGAATTCGTAATGTGTGCCAGTCTCCGGGGTGCAGATCTATCTTCACGGCGGATTGAGTGCGCTTCAAAATTTCAGCAAGCGACTTCGCGTCTTCTTCAGAAAGATTCTTGTCGTTTCTCATTTTGCGGACTTCCAGATTCATGCCGCCTGTTTTGTCGTCACTAATGTTCAACCGTTTTCGAAAAATAGAAACACGCGCAACGTGTCCCGCATGAACTGATTTGTCATTTTTGTCATCGATTACGAAGTTAAAGCTCTTGCCACCGCTGAATCTAAAATCGAATTGAATGTCGACGTCACTGAAATCGAGTTCGGTGCGAATGACAGCACCATGGTCATCGTTGGTTTGTTTGCCGATTAAAACACCGTCGACGACAGACCATGCGTCTGCCATGCCTCGCGCGGTCGTGTAGTTCTCTCCGATTTCCGATCGGCTCTCGAAGTCATCGTTGAAGGCGACTTCCCAGCCACCGCTCTTGGTTGAATTGTTGGCCGAACTGTCGTTCTTAGTGTTGGATTTGTTCTGCTTCTTTTTAATTTGTTTCGTTTTGTTCTTTGTCTTGGCAGGTCGTGCTGGGACGTCATGGCCGGGAGCATCCGGTTCGGTGGCGAACAAGTCAAACTCAGGCAGAACTTGTTTTAGTTTGTCTCGTTCGGATCGGTGGGCTTGCGAAACGTTTTCCCAGTCCTTGATCTCGTTGAAGCTGATCAAATCATCCGGCTCTTCCGAAACGTCCCACCATTTGTCGTTTCCGTCCTTCATCACGAGATCGCCTCGAATGATCTGTCGCTCACGACTGTAGCCATAGATCCACTCGCGATGCTTGGGTTGATCGGTAAACAGAAACGGTACGAGGCTTTTACCGTCGTGGGGATAGTCAGTTGGAATCCGCACGCCGGCCAGTTCAGCGATGGTTGGTAAAAGGTCGGACATGTTGACCAACACATCCTGCTCGCCGTGCTTCGTCATTCCGGGAGCGAAAATCATCATGGGAACATGAACACCCTTTTGGCGATCGTGGCTGTTCTTGCCATAGCCTGACGTGCCGTTGTCCGCACAAAAAATGACGACCGTATTGTCTTCAATGCCCATTTCTTTCAGTTTGTTTCGGTACAACCACATCTGATAATCGAGATAGTTGATGTGGGATTGGATACCGGGCTCCGTCACAGTGCCGTGCGTATCGTAGACTCCGTCGTCTCCGGTAATGTTCGGTTCGGTTCGAATATACTTACTTCCATCCCATTTGATGACAGGCGTGCCGGGCCAGCATTGCCCATTTTCTGGATGTAACCAATCGAATGCGCCATGACCAAGGTGAGTCGTGTGATAAACGAAGAACGGTTCTTCTTTGGCGTGTTGACGGTCCATGAAATCGAAAATGAAATCGAGTTCTACGTCCGGGCCGTACGTCCCAATTCCAAACGTCTCTTTTGATTGTGGCGTATTTGGCCACCATTGAAAATTCTTCTCGTCATGATTCATCAAGCGAACGTGTGGAAAGAAATACCAGCCATGTTGAAGGTAGGTATTGAAGGGCTGATTCGTGTCGGCGTTGAAAATGACTTTCTCGCCAGCGATTTTCTTTTCGATCAATTTGAAGTCGGTAAACGGATTGTCCTTGTCCGCTAAATTGCCCGGCGTGAAGCAACCTTGATGAAAGCCGAACTCACGCAAGTCGCCTGCCATTTGCGTTTTGCCAGCCCAGTAGGTTCCGTATCCACCCTTTTGGGCGGCATGGCCAATCAGCATTGGCGAGCTCATGTACAACGGCCAAGTCAACGCTTTTCCCTTTTCGTCGATGTAACGCCCCTTGTAGGAGTTGTTCCACCACTTGTGCCGATGGGCGTATCGGCCTGTCATCATCATCGCGCGGCTCGGAGAGCACACGACGGAAGCCCACGCCGTTTTGATCCAGCAACCTTCACGCGCCATTTTGTCAAGAACAGGCGTGCTGGCTTGGAAGTTCTTGTCGGATGTATCGACACCTTTCGCTTTCGTCCAAGTCGATGATCCATAGATCGGCAACTCGCGGGCGCTGATATCGTCAGCGTACACCAAGATGATGTTGGGCTTTTTTGCAACTGGATTGGTAGTCGAGGCAAGGTTAGCCGCAGGTTGTTCGGCGTTTAAACGTGCGAGCGAAAGAGCACTGAAACAGCTAAGGGAGATGGCAAGCAAGAGTAAAAATGGGCTTGGCAAAATTTGTCGGGCTTTCAATTTCATCGTTGCTTCTTTCTTGGTGTTGATTTTCGAAAAAGCCTGTGCCACGGCTGCATTCATCCGGTGGTTTAAGACATCTCTAGCCCTTGCATCGTCCCGGTGGCGCTGGCGAAGGTGTCAACTTCGAGATCAAGGCGCTGGAGCATTGAAGTGTAGAGGTTGGGAAGTGGATAGTTGTTTTGTCGATCGAAGGCCAAGTGTTGGCCGTGGTTGAATCCGCCACCGGCAAAAACGACCGGCATGTTTTTGGTGTCATGGGCGGATGCATTTCCGAGGTTTGATGTCAGCAACATCATCGTATGGTCAAGCAACGTGCCTTCGCCGTCTTGAGTTTCGTGAATACGACGAACGAAGTCTCCCCAAGCTTTCATTTGGGCTTCTTCGATGAGCAACGCACAGTGGGTACCGGAATTTAAGCAAGTGTTTTCGGTTCATCGGATCCAAGTTGTTTTTACGAATGCGAATTCAATATCCTTTTTTGACTCGTTGTAGCTTCCCTGAGCTTACCCATTTGGCGAGAATCGAAGCTGCAAAGCCAGATTAGGTTCCTTGGTTGGAAATGTTGCAACGGAAATCAGGCTAGGCGCGATTTGCTTAACCTTTGACTGAATAGATAGATAAGCAAGGCACTATTTACTCTTTGATTTATCAGGCCAGTGTACCATCGCGATCCGGAGTGCTGCATATCTTTGAGCCTATTTGGAACGGGATTGGCCTCATTGATTTTGTAAGAAGCCTTGTACGCTCGCAATTATTGGTTGCCTACCTGTCTACAGATACATATTTGCGTGAGTAACGCGTTTCGGTTTTGGGTCGATCTCAATCACGCACAACAGCTGATACTTTGGTATGATTATGTGAGAGCGAATCGCTCAGTCCTTCATTCTCCTCTTAGGGTTTTAACCGCAGTGAATCATTCGACAATCACCTTGCGCGAACGATTGAGAAACGAAACCAAAGATTCGCATCTCAAACTCGACGCCCTGGTCAATGAGCTGGCTCCCTTCGCGTCGGTTGATGCGTACCGCGTTTACCTGAGATGCCTCGATCAACTTTATTCGATATATGGCGAAGCCATTGATTGGGCTTCTGTTGAGTCGGCAATTCCTCAAACTGTTAGCGAGTTGCGACAGGCGATCGAAAATGATATCGGCGTGAGCGTTTTAAAGGTTGGGAATATCCTATCTGAACCAGCGGTCAGCAACGTCAGTGAAGCATCAAAGTGGGCTGCAGCTTATGTAATGGAAGGCTCCGCGATGGGCGCTCGGATGATCGTGAAGCAGTCCGAGCAGTCCGAGCGATCCTCGCAGCGGGGCGAACTAGGTAATGAAAGTCTTTCACAATCATCATCGAAGTCGTTAACCAATTCATCTTTAGCGCCACAAGGTGCTGGTAGCTCTTATTTGGTAAAGCTGGCTTCGGATTCGTATCAGCGTTGGCCAGCATTCGTGGCCGCTTTGGCTCATTCTGGGTGCCATGATGATGATATCATTGATGAGGCAAAGAACGTCTTTTGTATTGCGCACGACATTTTTGCAAATGCACTTTCCGAAATATAGCGACTCCAAGAACGGCTAAGTTGAGGTTCGGCTTTGAGGTTCGGCTTTGAGGTTCGGCTTTGAGGTTCGGCTTTGAGGTTCGGCGGCGGACATCGAGCTCTAAAACGGGCAATCAAATTGAGACATAAATGATATCTGATGAAAAGTTGGCTTTGCACAATTGTGACAAAGAGCCGGTCCACATTCCTGGAAGAATACAGTCGTTTGCGGCCGTGGTTGCGTTCGAAATCATATCCGGAGAAGTCAAATACCTAAGTGATAATCTGGCGACCATGTTTCCGGATCTTCCGTCGCCTCAACTTGGCATGTCGCTTGAAACTCTATTTGTCGATCGTCCCATTATCCATGCGATTCGCGGATCACTTGGGTTGCCGACGATCAAGACGACACGTGATCGAATCGGGGTTTTCGAAATGGCGGGTCATTCCGTCGACGTATCGGTTTTTGAGGTCGACGGGATGGCCGTCGTCGAGCTTGAGCCGGCAGATCGTCATGCGAGAGAAGTTGTTTCTTCGGTCGCGACGGTAAGAGCAATGCTCTCTGTTTTGGAGACAGGGCGAGGATTGACTCCGCTGCTTGATTCGGCAGTCAACAGCCTTCGGCATGCAACGGGGTTTGATCGAGTGATGGCTTACCGTTTCCTTCAAAACGATGAAGGTGAAGTGGTCTCGGAAGCCAAGGGGCCGGGGATTGAGAGTTTTCTTGGCCTTCGTTATCCGGCGTTCGACATTCCACTCCAGGTTCGCCAGATCATGCTGCGAGCCCCCTTTCGATTGATCCAAGATATTCACGACCCACACTCTTCCATTATAAGAGAATCCGATGTACCGCGACTGGATTTGACGCTGAGTCATTTACGTGGCGTCTCGCCAATTCACATCGAATACCTGGAAAACATGGGCGTATATTCGACCATGAATATCTCGATTATTGTGCGAGGAAAACTCTGGGGTATTTTTGCGTTCCACCACTATCGCAAACGCCGATTGGGGCCTGATCGAAGATCCATCTGCGAACTTTTCGGTCAACTGGTGTCGATGCAGATTTACCAAGAGTTAGAACAATTGTCGCTGGCGCGCCGCCAGCGTACCCAATCGATCATGTCGGCGTTGAAGACCAGCGGCAATTCTATCGAAGAAATCTTTCCACAATTGGCTATGGAATTTGCTGACATCGTGAGAGCAAATGGAGCCGCACTTGTTAGCGCCGACGACGTATCGGCATTTGGAGAAACGCCAGACGAGAATGCGATCCGATTGATTTCTGAAATGTCCCAAGACAATGTGTTTTACTTGGACAGTCTCAGTTCGACGATTGCCGGCAACGCGTCTAATTTGCGAAAAACGGCTGGCGCCTTGGTCGTTCGCTTGGATGATGAACAGTCGGTACTCTTCTTCCGTGATGAAATAATTCACGAAGTTCGCTGGGCGGGTAGCCCGAAAAAAAATCTTACTTTAGGTGCCAACGGCCCTCGCCTGTCACCGCGCGGTTCTTTTGGGGAATACAAAGAGTCTGTTGAAGGTCATTGCGATCCTTGGCGAGAAGGTGATGTCACAGCTGCGAATGAAATCTGCCGCGATATTTTTCGCCTCGCTTATCCTGCCTCGAGACAGGTCAATCGTGAGTGGGAGAAACAGAAACGCTACCAAGATCTTTTGATCGCAGAGTTGAATCACCGTGTTCGGAATACACTTGCTCTCACCCATTCCATTATTAGGCAAACCGAATCTTCAGAAAGCTCCTTGTCAACTTATGTCAATGCGTTGGAACGGCGGATTGCAACTCTGGCACAAGCGCACGATTTGATTGGCGGATCTGGTTTGCAGTGGGCGCGCATTGAAGATCTCGTTGTCACTGAGTTAAGGCCCTTTGAAAATCTGCATACGATAGTCTCGAGCAGAGGCCCGGCGATCGCTGTTCGAGCCGATGTGGCGCCAATCGTTTCGCTGCTGATCCATGAGCTGACTTCCAATGCGGCGAAGCACGGAGCGCTTTCACCTGACGGTAAATCGTTGGACGTGTGTTGGGAAATGGATGGCGGTGGAGTCAGTATCCGATGGAAGGAAGTGCTTGGGTCTCCAATTGAGCAACCAACCAGTCGAGGGTTTGGGTTGGCGTTGATCGAGCGAGCGGTGCCATACGAGTGCGATGGAAAATCAAGTATCTCGTTTGAAGGCAATGAGCTAAATGTTCATTTTTGGTTGCCCGGAAGCGCGATTCAGCATCTTTCAAAATCAGACGTACGCAAACGCAAGGTGAAACCGCCCGCCGAACTGGATTCAAATCGAAAGCTGGGCCTTAAAACGGTTTTGATCGTCGAAGACAATATGATCCTTGCGATGGAGATGGAAAAGATGTTGGCTGAACTTGGCTCCGTCGAATCGGATGCGCATTCCGATCCGGAGACGGCGGCTGAAGCGATCGATCGTATAGAGTTCGATGCAGCGGTATTGGACATTAACCTGGGAAGTTCCGATTCTTTTGGATTGGCTAGAATACTTCTAAAAAAACAGGTTCCGTTCGTTTTTGTTAGTGGCTACGATTCGAGTTATGTAATCCCAGATGAGTTATTGGCGATCAATCGATTGACGAAACCAGTTACAAAAGCGGCGTTGGCCGTCGCCTTGGAAGCCGCGCACCGAGAGATACTATGAATTCGGTTTTGATCGTCGAAGACAATTTTCAATTGGCAACGCATTGGCAACAACTATTAGAAGCCGAAGGCTTTCGTGTCATTCATGAAATAAATGCCGAGGAGGCGATCGAGTGCTTGAAATCGGATCTGTCGATTGATTTGGTCGTCACCGATATGATGCTTGCTTCGACTGCAAATTCGAAAGGCGAGCAAGGCGGCTTGCTGGTCTTGGCGTACATCTCCCTCAATCTTGACCACCCCCCGAAAGTCCTTGCGGTGAGCGGCGCAACAGCATCGCCTCAGTTCGTAACGACTTTCAATTTGTTGAGCCCAAAGAATGTGCTGAGAAAACCCGTTGAGGACTCCGTTTTTATCCCAAAAGTCAAAGACTTATTGGAAGAACGAAGCGACGAACTGATTCGGCGAGAGCGAGCAGAATTAAATGAATTCGAACTGAGGAAAGCGAAATTCTCCGTAGAGCATACTTCGAACGCCGTTTTTTGGATTCGCTCCGATGGTTTGTTTATGTACGTCAATCAACAGGCATCACTTTCTCTTGGTTACTCCAAAGACGAACTCTATGGAATGACGCTTGCGGATATTGACCCAAGAAGATCGACGGCGACTTGGCAAGAACACTGGGCCGGGCTGCAAAAAACCAAAACGCTGGTGGTCGAGACAAGGCATCGCCGAAAGGATGGAACCTATTTCGACTGCGAGATTGCTGAAAACTATATGGATGTTGAAGGCAACGAGTTTATTGCCGCCACCGTTCGCGACACGACGAGTATTAATAAAGCTAAGTCAGACCTTTTGAAAGCGAATTCTGAATTGGTCGCTACACTGAGGATCGCCGAAGAAAGCGAAAGACGCTTTCGAACACTCGCCGACTCAGCGTCACCGTTGTGCTGGACGACCGAACTGGATTCGTCTTGCTCATGGTTGAACAAACGTTGGTTAGACTATTCTGGTCGCTCGCTTGAGGATCAGGTCGGCGCTGGTTGGATAGAGACCGTTCATCCAGATGATCGTGAAAAAACGAAAGAAAGTTATATGAGTGCTTTCGAGCGCCGAGAGCCTTTCGTTTTGCCGTATCGTCTTCGTCGCCATGATGGTGTTTATCGTTGGCATACGGCTGACGCGGCCCCTCGATTTGATGAGAACGGCGAATTCGTAGGCTATGTCGGCATTAGTTTTGATGACCACGATGCCAAGGAGGCTCGGCAATCACTAATAGCCTCGGAGCGGGCGTTGAAAACTGCGAACGACATGCTGCAAGCCACCTTCAATCTACTTGGAACGTCTGATGGCGTCTGGGATTGGAAAGTCGGCAGTCAAGAAGCCACGTTTGCTCCTGGCTTTCGCAAGATTTTGGGTTTCGAGGGGGAAGACCTCTTAGCGTTTCCTAACACGCTTGAGGCATTCGAATCACGAATTCATCCCGATGACCACGAAATGTTTTGGGAGTCCGTCAACGACAGCTTTAAAAACCAAGCGGCATTCGTTTTTGAATTCCGTGTTCGCTGCCTGGATGAAAGCTATTGTTGGGTTCGGAGCCGCGCCAACGCGAGTTATGACGACGAAGGAAATGCGTCGCGTTTAGTCGGATCGATGCAAGATATCTCGGCGCAGAAGGATGTCGAATTGGAGCGAGATCGCTTTTTCAATACCGCTGCTGATCTATACGCCGTTGTCGATCTTCAATCTATGAAATGGCTGAAGCTCAGCCCGACGTGGTCTGCGACATTCGGTGTCAGTCTCGAGGAGATGCTGGATACGCTTGTTCCAAATATGTCGCCTGCTGATGAACGCCCTTCAATTGAGAAGCATGTGAAGAAGCTGCTTAACCATGAACCTGTCCGAGGATGGGTTAACCGAATGATTCATGGTGACGGATCGATTCGCTATATCGAATGGAATATAGACCCTCCGCTGCCAGGCGAATCGGTTGTGTATGGCACGGGCCGTGATGTGACCGTGTTGCGAGAATATATGGAGCGAATTGAAGAGAACGCAGAGGAGCTGGCTTCAATTAACCAACAACTCAGCCGCAGTAATCGCGATCTGTCTCAATTCGCATATGTTGCGTCACATGATCTTCAAGAACCGTTGCGGGCGATCGGTGGATTTTTGCAACTGCTGGAACTCAAATATGGCGATCAGTTGAATGATACGGCGAAAGGCTATATCAATAATTCGGTTGGCGGAGTCGCTCGTATGAATCGCCTAATTAATGACTTGCTGCACTTTTCTCGAGTCACCAATGACGAACCGGATTTGCTTGACGTCGATCTCAATAAGTGTGTGTCAGTGGCGTGCGAAAAGCTTTTTCATCCAATCCAGCTAGAGAAAGCAGTGCTCGAGATTGAAGACTTGCCAGTAATTCAAGGATTTGAACCGTTGCTTGTTCAGTTGTTCCAAAACTTGATTGGTAATGCGATCAAGTATCGCAGCGAAGCGACGCCTGTCGTTAAGGTTGCGTGTGAATCCGACGAAGGAGGTGTCAGGATTTTTGTGCGGGACAATGGAATTGGGATCGACACAAAATATCAACAGCAGGTTTTTTCTCTCTTTAAAAGACTTCATCATCGTGAAGACTATGTAGGAACCGGAATTGGCTTGGCCGTTTGCGAGCGCGTGGCGGAAAGACATGGCGGTTCGATTTCAGTTAGCTCAAACGAAAGTGGTGGGAGTTGCTTCACCGTCTGGATTCCTAAGCACATCGAGGTGGAAGTTTAGTCTGGTTCAATTTAAAAATTTCGGATTGGGTGCAGACCCACCATCAGTCTAAACAGTGAAGAGCAGTGAACTGCCGGCACTTAATCCGCATGGTATTGAGTGAAAAAAGTCGAAAAATCATCCATAGATCAACGGGCCGCACTTTTGCAATTCGTCGGGAATTGATATGATCTCGAATTCTCAGGCAGCATTTTCAATTGCCTAGTAGCGGGGTTGGGCTTGCTCAATCCCAATAAAACCAAGGACAGATGGCTGAGTCTGGTCGAAGGCACCGGTTTTGAAAACCGGCGACGGGGTAACTCGTCCGGGGGTTCGAATCCCTCTCTGTCCGCTTTTTCTAGGGTTTTCTTGCCTCCCGCACATTGCTCCGTAGTATTGAGTCACAGAACGGGAGTAATTCTAATGGGAAGACCACCTAAGCCTTGGTTTTGGTCACAAAAGAACATTTGGTGTGTCACGCTGGATGGAAAGCGGATTCGGCTAGATGCCGAAAGAGATCTTGCTTTCGAAAAGTTCTTCAAATTGATGGCCGATCGGCCATCCCCCTTGTCATCATTATCGCTCGTTATCGATGAGATGGTGGAGTGGACCCGCAAAAATCGTTCTGAAGGCACTTTTCGCTTTTACCGGGAACACGCACAGCAATTTACGAACTGGCTTAAAGGGGAGAAACGCGTAGATATCGGTTGTGGAGAATTGACGCCCGATATCTTCGAATCGTACTTGGACGAAAGTTCTCCTGGTCGTCGAAGCGGAGCAGTTCAGATGATCAAGCGTGTCTATAACTGGGCCAACAAACGAGGTCGAATCAAAGTGAACCCAATTTTGGCTTTGGAAAAACCACCTTCTGGCCGAAGAAAGAACTTCATCACGAACGGCGTTTTTAATAAGATGATGAAACATACAGATCAGCACCTAAGTGATCTTATGGTGTTCATGTGGCATACCGGATGTCGGCCGCAAGAGGCGTGGAAGTTAACTTCAGAGCATATCCAGAAAAAGTACAAAAGACTCTGTATCCCAATTGAGGACACGAAACGTAAAAAATCAGATCGTCACATTTATTGCACTAACAAAGCTTGGGAGATTATTGAGCGGCTTCAGAAAAACGATGAGTTCTTGTTTACAACAACAACAGGAACTCGATGGACAAAAGACAATGTGAGCAAACGAATGGAAACGTTGAAATCGCATGTTGGCAAACGATATGCGCTTTACGATATCCGCCACACATGGATCACCAACAAGGTAAAGGCGGGCATGGATATCCACATGATCGCCAAACTTGCGGGAACTTCAGTAGCGATGATAGAGCGATTCTATGATCAGTCCGATCAGGATGCTAAGTTCATGCTCGAAGCCCTACTGGCTAGTTCCAAATAGGTTTTGGGGCACGCATGCCGAGGTGTTCTGCCGCTTTCGGTAAGTCCAGGTCACACCCCAACAAATGGATTAACAGTACCAACTTCTTGTACTTAAGTTTGATCGGTCTTTACCGACTTCTATTATCCCAGTGCCGCATCGGCGGTACACAACGGGTACAGAATAGGAGTCGAGCGAATGCCACGCACACCAAAACCATGGTACAGAAAAGATCGCCAAGCTTGGTTTGTTACGATCAGCGGAAAACGTCACAATCTTGGTTCAGACAAAGACGAAGCGTTTCAGGAATATTATCGGCTGATGGCCGGCCCCGTCCAAATCGACAAAATCACTGTTTTTGCATTGATGGACGAATTCCTTGATTGGACCCAAAAGCATCGTGCGACCCGAACGTTCGAATTCTATCAAGAACGCCTAAATCGGTTTGTTAAAGATACGGCCGATATGGACTGTTTGAACCTAAAGCCGTTTCATGTTCAAAAGTGGCTTGATGACAAGAAGTGGGGATCGACCTATAAAGCTGGAGTCGTCGCCTCGATCAAGCGGTGCTTCAACTGGGCGGTTCGCCAAGGCTACCTAAACACGAATCCAATCCAGTTTCTTGAAAAGCCAAAACCGAACAAACGAGAGACTCCTGTAACACGTACTGAGTACAAAGCGATCTTGGCTAACGTTAGCAAGAAAGACCCATTTTACGATCTTGTTGTGTTCTCGTGGGAGACTGGATGCCGGCCTCAGGAGTCGCTTCGATTCACGTCCGCTGACGTGGACGAAAAGAACATGCGAATCGTCATCGAGAACCCCAAAGC